>NZ_QGGF01000648.1 GCF_003857015.1 Micromonospora globispora
GCAGCGCCGGATCCGCAGTGAGCGCGTGCACCAGCAGCGCCGCCCGGCCGGCGTTCAGCGCGGCGTCGCCGTGCGGCACAGTGGCCGGCAGGGCGGCCCGGGCGGCCGCGGTGAGGCCCCGCTCCGCGGGCACGAAGACCGTGGGCCGGACGCCCTCGGCGACCGCCAGCGACACCGCCCGGGCGCCGGACGGCTCCGTCCAGGCGACGGTGAACCCGCCGAGCAGGCAGGGCGCGACGTTGTCGGGGTGGCCCTCGATCTCGGCGGCCAGCCGGAGCGCCGCGTCGTCGTCGAGCAGCCGCGCGCCGTCGGCCACCAGGGCGCGGGCGAGCTGCACGCCGGCGACGATCGCCGCGGACGAGGAACCGAGGCCCCGGGCCTGCGGGATGCGGTTGACGCACTCCACCGCGAACCCCGGCGGCTGGGCGCCGAGCGCGTCGAAAGTCGCTCGCATCGCCCGGGCCACCAGGTGCCGGTCGTCGTCGGGCAGCTCGCCGGCGCCCTGCCCGGTCACCGTCACCCGCACGCCGCCCGCCGTGACCTCGGCGGCGACGTCGTCGTAAAGCCCCAGGGCGAGCCCGAGCGAGTCGAAACCCGGCCCCAGGTTGGCGCTGGTGGCGGGCACCCGGACCCGGACCGGACCGGTTTCGAATGTCAACGGCACCGGCTCATGCTAGGGCGCGGGGCCGACAGTCCGCCGGATCGCCCGGACCGTGGGAAACGCGGTCCGCCTCGTGCCGGGGCACCCCGCCCGCCGGGCCGGCCGGCGTCAGCGGGCCGGCGCCGGGTCCGGGTCGACGGCCGAGTCGGTGAGCGACAGTCGCCGCGTGGCGAACCGCCAGCCGACCGCGTAGACCAGGGTGACCAGGCCGCAGCCGGCCAGCACCGTCCGCTCGCTCACCGCGTCCACCACGAGGGCCACCACCAGCTGGCTGACCGAGATGGCCAGCGTCGCCAGCATCATGTCGGTGGCGAAGACCCGGCCGCGCAGCCGGTCCGGCACCTCGCCCTGGAGCGCGAAGTTGGACAGCACCCAGTTGCTGCCACCACCGAAGTGGGCGACGAAGACCAGCGCCAGGACCAGCGGGAACCAGCTCGCCACCGAGGTGCCCAGGTAGGCCAGACCGTAGAGCGACATGGACAGGGCCAGCCCGGGCAGCAGCCAGGCGCGGTTGGTCAGCACCCGGCGCATCAGGATCGGCCCGACCAGGGCGCCCGCGCCCCGGGACGCGAAGAGCAGGCCGGTGCCCAGCGCACCGACCCCGTACACGCCGGCGAGCAGCGGGAAGACGGTCAGCACGCCGTTGCCCAGGCCGACCGCCGACTTGACGGTGACCAGACCCAGGACCCGGGGCTGATGCCCGATGTAGCGCAGCGCCTCGCGGATCGCCGGCCACGTGCGGGGCGTCGGCCGGTCGGGGTCACGTTCGGCCTGCAACGGCCGCCGGATCAGCGCCGCCAGGCCCACCGCGAGCGCCAGGCTGCCCGCCGCCACCCAGAAGCTGACGTACGGGCCGGCGGCGGCACTCAGCATGCCGCCGAGCGAGGCGCCGACCACCGTCATGGTGCCCCAGGCCGAGCCGGCGATGGCGTTGCCGGCGGCCAGCTCGTCCGGGTCGAGCACGTTGGGCAGGGCGGCCTGGGCGGCGGGCGAGTAGAACGCCTTCGCCACCGCCACGGCGGCGATCGACACCAGGGCCAGCCACGCCGACCCCGCGCTGCGGACACCGAGCAGCAGCAGGATGCCGGCCAGGGCGGCGAGGTTCGCCGCCATCATGATCTTCCGCCGGTCGAACCGGTCGGCGATGGTGCCGGTGTACGGCAGCATCAGCGCCAGGGTGCCGGTGTCCACGGCCAGCACCAGCGCGCCCCAGACGCCGCTGCCCGTCAGCTTCGGCAGGAGCACGAGCAGCGGCACCATGACGAACCAGTCGGACCCGAAGACCACCAGCTCGGCCAGGAAGAGGTTGCGGAAGTCGCGGTTGCGGACGAGGACCGAGACGGTGGGTGACACGCCCGCACCCTACCCAACCGGCCGGACGTCGCCGCCTCGTCAGACCACCACCGTCGCCCATCCGACCCACGCCCCCCGGGCGCCGCCTGTTTCCCGGAAAGCGTGGCCGTCGCGCGGGGCATGACCACGCTTTCCGGGAATCTGCGCGTCAGGAGGGCGGGGGGTCAGTCCGGGGGC
>NZ_QGGF01000569.1 GCF_003857015.1 Micromonospora globispora
GTCCACCTGCCGCCCGACGGGGCGGGCCGGGTCCCGGCGGCGCGGGTCGAACAGGTCGAGGGGGAGCTGGTCGGCGTTGGGCCGGTACCAGGGGTCGCCCTCGTCGGCGAAGGGCGGGTCGATCGGCGGCGCGGGACGCAGGCGGACCGGGGGACGGGGTGCCGGCGGGCGGCGGGTCTCGACCATCGTCTACCTCTGTTCCTTGCGTTTGCCTTCGTTTGCCTCCAACTGCCCCTATCTTCGGGCACGGCAACGCCCAGCGTCAATGCCGCTGAGGAACGGGTGGATTACTCGGTGTCGCGGTCGGTGAGCGGGTTACCGCGTACCCATTCGGCGGTTTCCGCGTACTTCTGCTGGATGTACTCCTCCAGGCGGGCCCGCTCGACGCGCCACTGCCCGCGCCCACCGATCTTGATCGCGGGCAGCTCGCCACTGCGCACCATGTGGTAGACCTGCGAATCCGACACGTTGAGTTCGGCGGCCACGTCGGACAGGAGCAGGAACCTGGGCTCCACGGCGGACTCCCGGGGTTGGCGTCGTTTGCCTCAGTTTGCCATCACCGGCCGGTCCAGCCCAGTGGCGCTGGTGCCGTCGGAGGCGGCTCCGACCGGGGGACACACCGGCGGGGAACTTTCCCCGGGCTGATGCGAGGTGTATGACGGTCACGGCGTACGGCATGATCGGCGCCCGGGACCGGCGGTCGCCGGTCCGGGTCTGAGCAGGGGAGACACCGGTGACCGACGAGCTTGTCCGGGTGTACGTGCCGGCGACCGCCCCGATGCTGACGCGGCTGCGCGAGCAGGGACTCACCGCCGCCGAGGCGCACGCGGTCACCCCGACACTGCGGGAGTGGTACGCCGAGGGCGACGAGGAGGAGCTGGAGTACGTCGCCTTCACGCGCGCCGCCCAGGACGCGTTGCTGCTGCTCCGGGCGGACCCCGCCGCGCCCCGACGTCGGGTGGTGGTGTCGGCGGACCTGCCCGCCTCGGCCGTCGGCCGGGTCGACGGGGAGCTCGGCTCCAGTCTCGTCGGGTTGGACGCGCCGGTGCCGGTGAGCGCGGTGGCCGCGATCCACGTCGACGGCGCGGAGGCCGTGGCGGACGTGGCGGCCGCCGCCGACGTGATCGCCGAGGCGCAGGCCGGCGACCCGGACGCCCAGTTCACGGTCGACGGCGCCGAGGACCACGAGCTGGAGTGGTACGACGTGACCGAGCTGGACCTGCTCCTGCGGACGGTCTCCTGATCCCCTGCCCGGGCCGGCCGCCGGCTCCGGCGAGACCTGAGACGGGCGGACGCGGGCGCCGGAGCGCCGTCAGGCCGCGGTGTCGGTGGCGGGCTCCGGTTCGTCCTCGATGGGGGCGGGGCCGAGGGTGCGGCCGAACGCGATGAGCGCGGTCAGCGCCCCGACGAAGAGCACCCAGATCCCGTTGTCGATCCGGGAGGTGCCGAGCGAGGTCTGCGCGACCGCGTCCGCCTCGCTGAGCGCGCCGGCCAGTTCGAGCAGGCCGTGCCCGCCGACCCGGATGATCACCTCGGTGAGCAGCAGGAGCAGGCCGGGGCCCGCCCCGGCGAGCAGGTACGCCGGCCAGCGCAGCGCCGGCATGGCCGGGTCCCGGCGGGTGGCCCGCCGACGGGCCCAGGTGAGGTAGGCGAACGCCACCAGCCCGGCGATCAGGCCGGCGAGCAGGGATTCCGTGCGGGACACCCACTTCGCGGCGCTCAGCACCGATTCCTGGGTGTCGCCGGCGCCGAACAGGTCGGAGAGCGGGTCGCGTACCCGGCTGAAGGCCACCACGAAGACCAGGGCGGCCAGCGCGGCGGTCGTGATCGCGCCGACTACCCGCACGTTGCGGGCGCCGGCCAGCCCGCCACCGATGATCGCGGCGGCGGCGGTGGTGCCGGCGATGGTGTTGGTGGTCGCGTTGTCGGCGTACGTCAGGTTGACCGCCACGGCGGCGGCCAGCCCGACCAGCAGGCCGGTGCCGATGGCGGCGAGGAAGCGCAGCGTGGCGCGCTCGGTGCGCCGGCTGAGCGAACTGGTCACCGCCAGGGCCACCGCGGCGCCGGCGACCAGCGCAGCGGAGATGACGCCCGGCAGCGCGAACGCGGAGAGGCTGATCGCGGTGACGCCGGCCGCGGCCGAGTCGATCGCGGCCCGGGTCGACC
>NZ_QGGF01000784.1 GCF_003857015.1 Micromonospora globispora
CGCCCGCGCCGGTCCGGCCACCTTCGCCAGCACCGGCTTCGGGCACTCCCGTACGGCGACCAGCACGTCGCCGAGCATGCCGGCGGGCACCGTCCCGCTGGCGTACGCGGCGGCGGTCTCCTTCAGGTCCGCGCCGGAGCAGAAGACCGGGCCGGTGTGGTCCAGCACGATCGCCCGGACCGTGTCGTCGCCAACCGCGTCGGCCAGGCCGGCCAGCAGCTGCGTCATCAGCGGGGTGGAGAGCGCGTTGCGGTTGTGCGGGCTGTCCAGGGTGAGGGTGGTCACCCCACGGGCCGTGGTGACCCGCACGAGAGCGTCCGGAGAGGTCATGCCGGGCACACTAGTGGCCATGCCCGGCGCTCTTCCAGAAGGTGAATCCGTCCCGGTCGACGGATCGCTGCCCGCCTCCGCCACCCGCGCGGTCGGCGCGCGCGGCTTCGGCGTGTACGTGCACGTCCCGTTCTGCGCGAGCCGCTGCGGCTACTGCGACTTCAACACCTACACGGCGGCCGAGCTGGGCGGGGGGGCCGACCGCGAGTCGTACGCCGACAGCGTGCTGGCCGAGCTGGCCCTGGCCGGCCGGGTGCTGGGTGACAGCCCGCCGCCACGGGTGGACACCGTCTTCGTCGGCGGAGGCACCCCGACCCTGCTCCCCGCCGACGACCTGGCCCGGATCCTCGACGGGATCGACCGCACCTGGGGGCTGGCCGCCGACGCCGAGGTGACCACCGAGGCGAACCCCGAGTCGGTGACCCCGGAATCGCTCAAGACGCTACGGGCGGCCGGCTACACGCGGATCTCGCTGGGCATGCAGTCCGCCGCGCCGGGGGTGCTGGCGATCCTCGACCGCAAGCACAGTGCCGGCCGGGCCACCGCCGCCGCCCTGGAGGCGCGCGAGGCCGGGTTCGACCACGTCAACCTCGACCTGATCTACGGCACGCCGGGGGAGAGCGCCGAGGACTTCGCGGCCTCGCTCGACCAGGTGGTGGCCGCGGGCGTCGACCACGTCAGCGCGTACGCCCTGATCGTGGAGGACGGCACCCGGCTGGCCGCGCGGATGCGTCGGGGCGAGCTGCCGTACCCGAGCGACGACGTGGCGGCGGACCGCTACCTGGCCGCGGAGGCCGCCCTCGACGCGGCCGGTTTCTCCTGGTACGAGGTCTCCAACTGGGCGCGGTCGGAGGCGGCCCGGTGCCGGCACAACCTGCTCTACTGGACCGGCGCCGACTGGTGGGGCCTCGGCCCGGGGGCGCACAGCCACGTCGGCGGGGTGCGCTGGTGGAACGTCAAGCACCCGACGACGTACGCGAAGCGGCTGGCCGCCGGGGAGTCGCCGGGCCTGGCCCGGGAGCTGCTGACGCCCGACGAGGCGCACATGGAGGACGTGATGCTCCGGCTGCGGCTCGCCTCCGGGCTGCCGCTGGCGGTGTTGGACCCCGCCGGGCGGGCCAGTGCCCAGCGCGCGCTGGCCGACGACCTGCTCTCCGCCCCGGAGTACGCGGCCGGCCGGGCGGTGCTGACCCTGCGGGGCCGGCTGCTCGCCGATGCGGTGGTCCGCGACCTGCTGCCCTGAGCGGTGCGGGACCCGGCCGACCCGAGGGCCGGCCGGGCCGGGGATCACTTGATCAGACTCGCCGACATCGGGTACCGGTAGAGCTGGCCCTCGTTGGCCCTGATTCCGGCGACGATGCCGAAGATGATGCCGATGATCATCGCGGCGAGGCCCACGAAGAAGCCGATCACGATGCAGCTGAGCACCCACCCGACGAGCGCGATGATCGACCAGATGAGCTGGAAGTTCAGCGACGCGATCGCGTGCGCGCGGACGGTCGGCGACTGGTTGCCGCGGGCGAGCAGCGCGATCAACGGTGCCACCCAGCCCAGCACGCCACCGCCGAAGAACATGCCGGCCGCCCCGCCGAAGTGCGCGACCAGGGCCCAGGTCTTGTCCTCGTTGTTGGCGTAGCCGGAGGGCGCACCGTAGGCGCCGCCGGCCGGGTAGCCACTGGGCGGCGGGTAGCCACCGGGCGGTGAGTAGCCGCCAGAGGGCGGCTGCGGGCCGGCGGGCGGCGGATAGCCACCGGGCGGGGGATAGCCGCCCCCGGCGGGTGCCCCGGACAGTGGTGCGGTGGGGGGCTCGTCGGCCGACGAGCCCCCCACCGCAC
>NZ_QGGF01000650.1 GCF_003857015.1 Micromonospora globispora
GGTGCTGACCGCCACCCGACGCCAGCGCCGCGCACCGGGACCGCTGGCGTCGGGTGGCGGTCAGCACCAGCGCGGCGCCGGTGAGGTCATCCGGCCCCAGCCTGCGGGTGCGGAACGCGCGAGGGTCCGCGCCGGTCAACGCCACGACCCGGCTGGCGTACGGATGCATGAGCGCGCCGTCGACCGCGTCGGTGCCGGCGCTGGCCACGGTGACCGGCCAGTCGGCGAAGAGGCGGCGGGCGAGGTACTCCGCCATGGGTGACCGGCACATGTTGGCGCGGCACACGAAGAGCAGCCGGTCGGCCACGGAGACCCCTCTCGTCGGTACGGCGGCGCTCCGGCCGGCACGGCTCGAGGCGGAGGGGATGTCGGCATCGTACGAGGTGCCGCTGCCCCGGTGCCGGGACGCCGCGCCGGGAGGACGGCCATGAAGATCGGCATCCTGTCGTACCACTTCCCGCCGGAGCCGGCGTTCATCCCCGGCAGCCTGGCCGAGGAGCTGGCCGCCCGCGGGCACGAGGTGCGCGTGCTGACCGGCTTCCCGGACTATCCGGGCGGGCACGTCTACCGGGGCTGGCGGCAGCGCTGGCGGCACCAGACCCGCAGCGAGCGGCTCACCGTCCGCCGGGTGCCCCGGTACGCCGGCGGCGACGGGTCCACCCGGGCCCGGATGGCGAGCTGGCTGTCGTTCGCCGGCAGCGTCGCGCTGACCGGTCCCCGCTACTTCCACGACATCGACGCCCTGTACGTTCTCCAGCTTCCGGCGACCACCTTCGCCACCGCGGGCCTGCTCCGGATGCTCGGCCGGGTGCCGACCGTGCTGCACGTGCAGGACGTCTGGGCGGAGGAGGACCCGGCCCGGGGAGTCGACGCCCAGCGATGGTCGGGGCGGATCGGCGCCACCATGCGCCGGATCTACCAGGAGGCCGACGGGATCGCGGTCAGCGCGCCGTCGATGCACGGGCTGGCGGTGGACGGCGGCGCCGATCCGCGCCGGGTGCAGGTCGTGCTCAACTGGACCGATGAGCGGATCTTCCAGCCGACCGAGCCGAGTCGCGCCGCCCGGCAGCTGATCCGCCGGGACGACCGGTGCGTGGTCATGCACGCCGGGACGATCGGCGTCCGGCAGGGACTGGAGACCGCGGTCCGCGCCGCCGCCGCGCTGGACGACCGGATGGACCTGGTCCTGCTGGGGTCCGGGGCGGAGGAGCGGCGGGTGCGGGGGCTCGCCGCCGACCTTCGGGCGGAGAACGTCCGGTTCGTCGAGCGGCGCTCGCCGCTGGACATGCCGGACCTGTACGCCGCGGCCGACTACCAGCTCGTCATGCTGCGCGACCTTCCGGAACTGCACGGCACCGTGCCGGGGAAGCTCCAGGCGGCGCTCTCCTGCGCCTCGCCGGTGGTCGCCTCGGCCGGCGGCGACACG
This sequence comes from Micromonospora globispora, assembly GCF_003857015.1. Lineage (GTDB taxonomy): Bacteria > Actinomycetota > Actinomycetes > Mycobacteriales > Micromonosporaceae > Micromonospora > Micromonospora globispora. Next base: position 1,427 of record NZ_QGGF01000650.1, read on the forward strand.
GTGGAGCTCGTCGAGCGGGCCCGGGCCGGCCTCTCCTGCCCGCCGGAGGACTGGGCGGCGCTGGCGGACCGGTTCTGGCTGGCGTCGACCATCCCGCCGCCCGCCCGTGTGGACATGGGCCGCCGGGGACGGGAGGCGTACCTGCGGGAGATGTCGCTGCGGGCCGGGGTGGACCGGGTCGAGCAGCTGATCTACCAGGTCGCGGGGAAGGCCCGTGGGGTCGCCAGCCCGGTCACCGGCCGACAATCGCCGACGTAGTGTGCCGGCTGGTCGGCCGGCCGATGCCGACCGACCAGGACCGCTGGCTCCGGGTGCCCGCCGAACGGACGGCTCGGCGGGCACCGGCGTGCCCGGACCACTCCCGGGCCACAATGGCCGGATGGAAACGGGGGAGCCGTGGGCAGACGGGCGCGGACTCGTCACCCTGCCCGGCGGCGCGCAGGTGCGGGGCCGGCGCATCGCGGCCGCGGCCACGCCCGCAGACTTCGCCCTCCTGCTGGCCCCCGGGCCGCTCCCGCCCTGGCCGCACCGGCGGATCCGGTGGCCCGACTTCTGGGTACCGCTCGACCGGGCCGACGCCTTGGACGCGCTGCACGAGGCGTTGCGCCGGGCGTACGCCGGGCAGCGGGTGGAGGTGGCCTGCCGGGGTGGGGTCGGCCGGACCGGTACGGCGCTCGCCGCGCTCGCCGTCCTGGACGGGCTGCCGGCCGACCCCACCCCGGC
>NZ_QGGF01000570.1 GCF_003857015.1 Micromonospora globispora
TCCGGGGACCGCCCCGGGGCGCGTCCCCGGCGCCGCCGATCCGTCCTGCGGGCGGTTCGCCGCCGACATCTGCGCCGCGTACCTGCGGATCGCCACCACCGGACGGGCCGACGCGGAGGCGGTGGCGCTGCTGCGCCGCTCCTCCCCGGCCGGCGTCCTCGACCGGATCAAGGCCCCGACCCTGCTGGTGCAGGGCGAGGCGGACAGCCTCTTCCCGCTCGCCGAGGGGGACGCCAACGCGCGCGGCATCGCGGCCGCCGGCACCCCGGTGCGGGTCGCCTGGTTCACCGGCGGACACGACGGCGGGGAGGGACCGACCTCCGACTCGGACCGGGTGAAGTTCCTGACCGCCCAGTGGCTGGACCACTACGTCAAGGGCGAGGGCGCGGCGCCGGGGGAGGGCTTCACCTTCTCCCGGATCGCCGGCTTCGACGCGCTCGACCGTGGCCTGGTCGCCACCGGCTTCCGCACCGCCGACTACCCGGGCGTCACCGGCGACGCCCGGCTGGAGCTGCCGGTCGCCGGCCCGGCCCAGCGGATCGCCAACCCGCCGAACGGCAACCCGGCGGCGATTTCCTCGGTGCCGTTCGCCGGCGCGCTCGGCTCCCTGGTCGACGGGGTGGCCGGAGACATCCCCGGGCAGCACGCCCGGTTCGAGTCGGCGCCGCTGACCGAGGCGGTCGACGTGGTCGGCGCGCCGACGTTCGCCATCCGGGCCGCGTCGCCCACCGGCGAGGCGGTGCTCTTCATCAAGCTCTACGACGTCGACCCGAACGGCGCCGCCACCCTGCCGGACGGGCTGGTCGCGCCGGTCCGGCTGACCGGCCTGCCGGAGACGCTGGACGCCGCGCAGCCGGTCACCGTCACCCTGCCGGCGATCGTCCGCCGGTTCGAGGCCGGTCACCGGCTGCGGGTGGTCGTGGCCACCTCCGACCAGGCGTACGCCACGCCGGCCCAGCCGACCGTCTACACGGTCGCTCCGGGCGGTGGCCCGGTGAGTCTGCCGACGGTCGACGGGGAGCCGATCCCGACCGCGGCGACGGTCTGGCGCTGGGTGCTGGTCGGCCTGCTGGCCGCGATCGCGGTCGGGCTCGTCGTGGTCGTCCTGGTCGCCCGCCGCCGGCAGCGCCGCCAGGGCAGCTCCATTCATCCCCGGTACGCGGGCACCCCGCTCGCCGTCCGCCAGCTCCGCAAGGAGTACGCGGACGGCTTCGTCGCCGTCTCCAACGTGGACTTCGAGGTGCACCCCGGTCAGGTGGTCGGCCTGCTCGGTCCGAACGGCGCCGGCAAGACCACCACGTTGCGGGTGCTGATGGGGCTGACCCAGCCCACGGCCGGCGAGATCTACGTCTTCGGGCACCGGCTGGTGCCCGGCTCGCCGGTGCTCTCCCGGATCGGCGCGCTGGTGGAGGGGCCCGGTTTCCTGCCGCACCTCTCCGGCCTGGACAACCTGAAGGCGTACTGGCGGGCCACCGGGCGGCCCTGGGCGGACGCGCACTTCGACGAGGCGCTGGAGATCGCCGGCTTGGGCGCGTCGGTGCACCGGCGGACGAAGAACTACAGCCACGGCATGCGGCAGCGGCTGGCGATCGCCCAGGCCATGCTGGGCCTGCCCCAGCTGCTGGTGCTCGACGAGCCGACGGACGGGCTGGACCCGCCGCAGATCGCCGAGATGCGCCGGGTGCTCCAGCGGTACGCCACCGACGGCCGGGCGGTGCTGGTCTCCAGCCACCTGCTGGCCGAGGTGGAGCAGACCTGCACGCACGCGGTGGTGGTGAACAAGGGCCGGATCGTCGCGTCCGGCCCGGTGGAGGAGATCGTCGGCGAGTCGCCGAGCGTGCTGTTCGAGGTGACCGACCCGGATGCCGCCCGGACCGTGCTCGACCGGCTGGACGGCGTCCGGGTGCTGCCCGGCGGGGACGGTGGGCTGGTGGTGGACACCAACGGCACCGCGCGCAGCGAGGTGGTGGCCGAGCTGGTGCGGGCCGGCATCGGGGTGGACCGGGTGGTGCCGCGGCGGCGCCTGGAGGACGCCTTCCTCGCCCTGGTCGGCGAGAACTCTCGGGGAAGCGGGGACCGGTGATGGGGCAGTCTGCGGTGGACGCGGGTGACGTCGGCGGCGGCCGGTCGGGCGCCGCCGACG
>NZ_QGGF01000227.1 GCF_003857015.1 Micromonospora globispora
GGCGGTCGGCGTGCTGCTCGGTGGGGTGCTGGCCGACCGGTGGGGGCGGCGGGCCACCCTGGTCGCGGCGCACCTCGGCGCGGCCGGGCTGATGGTGGCGCTGGCGTTCAGCCAGCACCTGGCGGTGATCGCCGTGCTCGCCGCGCTGGTCGGGGTGGTGCACTCGATGCCCAGCCCGGCCTTCGTCGCGGCGATCGTCGACGTGGTCCCGGAGCACCGCCGCTCCCGCGCGTTCAACCTGCAGTTCTGGGCGTTCAACCTGGGCATGGCGGTCGCCTCGCTGCTGGCCGGGGTGCTCGCCGAGGCGAGCTTCGTGGCGCTCTTCCTGGTCGACGCGGCCGCCACGCTCACCGCCGCGGCCATCATCGCCACGAAGGTGCCGGAGACCCTGGTCCGGCGTCGCCCGGCGGCAGGGACGCGGCGCCGGCCGGGGCTGCGTACCGCGCTGATCGACCGGATCTTCGTGGTCTTCGTGGGGTTGACCTTCCTGCTGGCCGTGCTCACCATGCAGACCTCCACGATCATGCCCCTGGCGATGCGGGCGGACGGCCTGCGCCCCTCGGCGTACGGCATGGTTGTGGCGCTCGGCGGCGCGCTGATCGTGCTCGGGCAGCTCTTCGTACCGCGGCTGATCGAGCCGTACCGGAAGGCGGCCGTGCTGTCGGTCTCCACCGGGCTGATGGCGCTCGGCTTCGGCGCCCTGGCCCTCGCCGACGACCTGCCGGTCTACCTCGGCGCGGCGGTGGTGTGGACGATCGGCCAGATGCTCGCCGCACCGCCGAACGCGCAGATCAACGCCGATTTGGCCCCGCCGGAACTGCGCGCCCGCTACCAGTCGGTCTTCTATCTGACCTTTCCGGCGGCGTCCTTCGTGGCGCCGGCGCTGGGCGGGCTGAGCCTGCAGTACCTGGGTGAGCGGCACTGGCTGATCGTCGGCGGGCTGGGCCTGGTCGCGGCGATCGGTCACCTGCTCGCCGGGCCACCGCGGGAGCGGCGGGTGGCGTCGCGCCACGCGGAGCTCGACCGGGACGCGGAAGCGTCACCGCGGGCCGGTGAAAGGGTGTGGAAAAACGGCTGAGCGCCCACCACGACCCCCGTCGTGATGGGCGCTCGCACCGTGCGCCCGGCGGCGGCGGGCGACACTCACCCCCGTAAGCGTCGCCCGCTCGCGCCGCCGGTTTCACGAGTGGCACCGTCCCCCAACGGTGTTGCTCCACTCGTTCCCTCGCGCCTCGCCTGCACGGATCTGATCGATCCGCCGCTCCCCCGAACGTTTCCAAGCGTGGCGCGGTGCAATAAAGTTAGTTCGCCCAGATTCCGGATTCAACTCAGATCGTTGTCTCGCCGGTCACAGCACCGGTGTCCGAGATCCGCTGTCCTGCTCCGGGCCTCGTGGGTGCCAACAGCGGGTTCCCGTCAGCCATTCCCGTAAACCTCAGGCGTCCTCGCGATCCGGGTTCTCGGTACGGAAGAAATTGCTCTGCCGGCCGTCCCGCATCTGCTCCTGGTAGATGAGATTCAGCCCGCGTAGGTCGAATGTCCGGAACCAGTCGTCCCAGGTGATTTCCCGGATCCGGCTGCTCTCCCGGTAGCCGGGGATGTTGAACGTCAGGACCCCGGGTCGACCTTCCCGCTCGGTGCCGGCGATCGTGGCCGGCTTGGCGTTCCGGGCCCGCGCCCAACGCTGGATGACCTCGTGGTTGGCGGTCACCAGGCTCCGGCCGGGACGCTCCGGACGATCCTCCAGCGAGGTGATCTGCTGGGACGACCGCACCGAACGGGCGGAGGATCGGCCGGTACGGACCGGCGTGGCCCGCCCCGTCGCGGTGACTCCGGCCCGGGATGGAGCCGCCCTCGCACCCGCACCGGCCGCAGCCTTCGCGGCGCCGGCTCGGGACGGTGGCGCCTTCTTCGCGGCAGGCGCCTTCTTCGCGGCAGGCGCCTTCTTCGCGGCAGGCGCCTTCTTCGCGGCAGGCGCCTTCTTCGCGGCAGGCGCCTTCTTCGCGGCAGGCGCCTTCTTCGCGGCGGGCGCCTTCTTTGCGGCGGCCCTCTTCGCCGGGGCCGCCTTCTTCGCCCGCGCGCCCGTGGCCTTCGCGGACGGGGCCGCCTTGGCCCGAGCCGCAGCGGTCTTCTTCGCCGGTGCCTTCTTGGCGACCGCCTTCTTCGTCGGGGCGGCGCGGCCGGCCGGTCCGGTGGCCTTGCGGGCCGCACCGCCGCCGCGAGCCTCCGACCGGAGGGTCTGCGCCAGCGTCTTCACCAGTTCCGGCTTGCGCAGGGCGGAGATCCCGGAGACCCCCCGCCGGCGCAGCTGGCCCCGGATGTCGTCGATCTTCATCCGGGAGATCTCGGATTCGGAGATGCCCGGCGTGCCCGGTGTCTGGTTGCCGGTTTGCCGCTTGGTCCTGGTCGCAGTCGTGCCGCGACCTGAGCTGCTTCGCTGAGCCATGGGACACACGCTCCTCGACAGTTCCGTCCTCGGCCCGCGGCGGGTCCCATTACCGCACCGCGCGGTGCGGCATACCCGTCAGGACGGGTCCGAACCTCCGGCGGTCGAGGTGGCGCTGCCGGCGGACGCCCGAGCACCGGCGGAGGGCTCGAAGAGGTGCGCGAACGCGGCCAGATTGGCGGTGGATTCGCCCCGCTTGACCCGCCACTCCCACTCCCGGCGGATCGCGGTGCCGAAGCCGATCTCCAGCATGGTGTCGAAGGACTCGTCGGCGTACGTCAGCACGGCACCGAACAGCCGGTCCAGCTCGTCGGCGTCGATGCCGGCCAGGTTGACCCGGCCGGTGAGGTAGACGTCGCCGACCGTGTCGATGGAGAACGACACCCCGTACATCCGCGCGTTGCGCTGGAGCAGCCAGGCCCAGAACTCCTCGCGGCGCTCGTCCGGCTGGCGCATCACGAACGCCTCGATCCGCAGCGCGTGCTCCCCGACGATCAGATTGCAGACCGTCTTGAGCTTGTGCGTCCCCGGCAGGGTGACCGCGTACGACGCCGCACCGGTGGACTCCCAGTCCAGCTCCCGCTCGGCGCAGACGGACTCGATCAGGGCGGCGACCTCGCTCGTGCGGCTCATCGGACCCACTTTACGGGCGCAGGATCCCGCGCACCCGACGGCGGCTCACCAGGAGCAGGAGAGGGCCGGGTCGCCGGCCAACCGGGCGGTGAGCCGGCTGCGGTGCTCGACGATCGCCTCGCCGTAGACCGCGAGCAGGCCGGAGACGGTGCGCTGCCAGGAGAAGTTCCGGGCGTGCCGTTCCGCGCCCCGGGCCAGGGTGGCCCGGCGGAGCCGGTCCGGGAGCAGCCGGGCCATCGTCCGGGCCCAGTCGACCGGATCGTGGCCGTCGATCAGCACCCCGCTGACCCCGTCCCGGACGGCGGTGACCAGCCCTCCGACGGCGGCGGCCAGCACGGGCGTACCGCAGGCCTGGGCCTCCAGCGCGACCAGCCCGAACGACTCGTTGTACGACGGCACGGCGACCAGGTCGGCGGCCCGGTAGAGGTCGGGCAGGTCCTCGCCGGTCTGCGGCGGCAGGAACCGCACCCGGTCGGTGACGCCGAGCGAGGCGGCCAGCTCGATCAGGGCGGTCGGCCGGTCCAGGCCGCTGCCGCTGGGGCCGCCGCAGATCACCACGGTCAGCTCGTCGGCGAGCGCGGGATCCCGCTCGCGCAGCGCGGCGACCGCGCGGATCAGCACGTCCGGCGCCTTGAGCGGCTGGATCCGGCCGACGAAGGCCACCACGTACCCCTCGGTGGGCAGCCCCAGCCGACGGCGGGCGGCGAGCGCGGCGCGGTGCCGGTCCCCGGCGGCCGGGCGGAACCGGTCCAGGTCGACGCCGGGTTCCACCACGGCGACCCGGGCCGGGTCGGCGTCGTACCGGTGGAGCAGGTCACGGGCCTCGACCCGAGTGTTGGCGACCAGCCGGTCGGCCTCGGCGACCACCTGCTCCTCGCCGATGACGCGCGCCTTCGGCTCGGGGCGGTCACCCGCGGCGAGCTGCGCGTTCTTCACCTTGGCGAGGGTGTGCGCGGTGTGCACCAGCGGCACGCCCCAGCGTTCCTTGGCCAGCCAGCCCACCTGGCCGGAGAGCCAGTAGTGCGAGTGGATCAGGTCGTAGTGGCCCGGCGGGCGGGAAGCCTCGGCCCGGAGCACTCCGGCGGTGAAGGCGCAGAGCTGCCCGGGCAGCTCCTCCTTGGTCAGCCCCTCCAGCGGACCGGAGGTGATGTGCCGGACGTGCACGCCGGGGGCCATCTCGACCACCGGTGGCAGGTCACCGGAGGTGGCCCGGGTGAAGATCTCGACCTCGACATCGGCCTCGGCCAGCCGGCGGGCCACCTCGAGGATGTAGACGTTCATGCCGCCCGCGTCGCCCGTGCCGGGCTGGTGCAGCGGCGAGGTGTGGACGGAGAGGGTGGCGATCCGGCGCGGCCGCGGCCACGGCAAGGCACCTCGCTGACGACCGACACCGGTGTGCACATCCGCCACGTCCGCTCCCTCTGTCACGGTTGATGCCGTCCCGCACGACCGGCGCTTCTCGGTCAACCTCCACGCCGGATGTCATCTTCCCCATCGGGCTTCGGAAATGCGTACTGCCCGGCCCCGGGCGTGACGGACCTCATCGGTGCGCCGGTACGGGCGGGGGCAGAATGACCCGATGACCTCAGTCGCAATCGTCACCGGGGCGTCCAGCGGGATCGGCGCGGCCACCGCCCGCCGCCTGGCCGCCGAGGGTTTCCACGTGCTCGCCGCCGCCCGGCGTACCGACCGACTGGCCGAGCTGGTCGCGGAGATCGAGGCGGCCGGCGGCGCGGCCACCGCCGTCGAGTGCGACGTGACCTCGGACGAGTCCGTCGCGGGCCTGGCCGCGGCCGCCGCGGCGGCGCCCGGGCCGGTCACCCTGCTGGTCAACAACGCCGGTGGCGCGCGCGGCCTCGACCCGGTCGAGTCCGGCTCGACCCGCGACTGGCAGTGGATGTACGACGTCAACGTGCTGGGCACGCTCCGGGTCACCCAGGCGCTGCTGCCCGCGCTGGAGGCCTCCGGCGCCGGCACCATCGTGATCGTCAGCTCCACCGCCGGCTTCATCGTCTACGAGGGCGGCGGTGGGTACTCGGCCGCGAAGCACGCGCAGACGGCGATGGCCGGCACCCTGCGGCTGGAGCTCTGCGGGCGCCCGATCCGGGTGATCGAGATCGACCCGGGCATGGTGAAGACCGAGGAGTTCGGCCTGGTCCGCTTCGACGGTGACGCCGATCGGGCCGCGGCGGTCTACGCCGGTGTCGCCGAGCCGCTGGTCGCCGAGGACGTCGCCGACTGCATCGCCTGGTGTGCCACCCGTCCGCAGCACGTCAACGTGGATCGGCTGGTGGTCCGCCCGCTGGCCCAGGCGGCCCAGCACAAGGTGCACCGGACGTCCTGATGCGGCACCGGCCGCTGGGGGTGGTCACCCGGGGGACGACGAATCCCAACCGGCTCCGGCGGGTCGACAACTGGATCGTCGAGACCTGTGGTGACGCGCTGCGTGACGCGGCCGATCCGCTGGTGGTGGACCTGGGCTACGGCGCCACCCCGGTCACCGCGGTCGAGTTGCGGGCCCGGCTCGCCGCCGGGGTCCGCCCGGACGTCCGGGTGGTCGGGCTGGAGATCGATCCGGTACGGGTGGCAGCCGCCCAGCCGGCTGCCGACCCGCCCGGGCTGACGTTCGCCCGGGGTGGCTTCGAGCTGGCCGGGCTCCGCCCCGCCCTGGTGCGCGCGTTCAACGTCCTCCGCCAGTACGACGAGCGCGAGGTCGCCGACGCCTGGCGGACGATCACGGACCGGCTGGCCCCGGGCGGACTGCTGGTCGAGGGGACCTGCGACGAGCTGGGCCGGCTCGCCAGCTGGGTACTGCTCGACGCGGACGGTCCCCGCACGCTGACCCTGTCGGCGAAGCTGACCACGCTGGAGAGCCCCGCCCAGCTCGCCGAGCGACTACCCAAGGCGCTGATCCACCGCAACGTCCCCGGCGAGCGGATCCACGACCTGCTCCGCGCCTTGGAGGAGGCCTGGCAGTCCGCCGCCGGCTACGCCCCCTTCGGCCCCCGCCACCGCTGGGTGCAGGCGATCACCGCGCTCAAGCAGGCTGGCTGGCCCGTCCTCGACCGCCCCCGCCGCTGGCGCCGCGGCGAACTCACCCTCCCCTGGCCCGCAACAGCCCCCTCACCGGGCTAGATGATGCAGTTGATGAGGACGGGTTCGGGGTGGAGGGTTACGCCGAAGCGGTCGTGGACGGCGTCGCGGATTTCCCTGGCCAGGGCCACCAGGGCTGCGGTGCTGGCCGTGCCGCTGCGGTTGGTGAGGGCGAGGGTGTGCTTGCTGGAGATCGCCACGCCCTCCGGGCCCGGGTGGCCCTTGGCGAAGCCGGCCTTGTCGATCAGCCAGGCGGCACTCACCTTGACCACGTCCCCGGCGCCCGGCCAGGAGGGCGGCTCGCCCAGGTCCGCGGCGCGCTCCCGGAGCAGCTCGTACGCCTCCCGCTCCAGCACCGGGTTGGTGAAGAACGAGCCCACCGACCAGGTGTCCGGGTCGTCGGCGTCGAGCACCATGCCCTTGCCGGCGCGCAGCCGCAGCACGGTGGCCCGGGCGTCGGCCAGCGGCACCCGGTCCCCCACTTCGGCACCGAGCGCCCGGGCCAGCTCGGCGTAGCGCACCGGGCCGGAGAGCGGCGAGCGGGTCAGCCGGAAGTCGACCGAGAGCACCGCCCAGCGGTCGCTGTACTTGAAGATGCTGGACCGGTACGCGAAGCCGCAGTCCGCCGCGTCGATCCGGCTGACGCTGCCGTCGGTGCGGTCGTACACCTGGACGCCGGTGATCGTCTCGGCCACCTCCTGGCCGTACGCGCCGACGTTCTGGATCGGGGTGGCGCCGGCCGAGCCGGGGATGCCGGAGAGGCATTCCAGCCCGGACCAGCCGTTGGCCACGGTGGCGGCGACCAGGTCGTCCCAGGGCTCGCCGGCCTCGACGCGTACGGTGACGGTGTCGGCGCCCTCGGCGACCACCCGGAACCCCCGGGAGCGGACCAGCACCACCGTGCCGGGGAAGCCCTGGTCACCGATCACCACGTTGCTGCCACCGGCGAGGATGAGGACCGGCTCGTCCCGGCCCTGCGCTTCCTGCACCTTTTGTACGATTTCATCGGCGCTGGTGGCGGTCTCCAACCGTCCGGCGGTGCCACCGAGGCGGAGTGTGGTGTATCTCGCCAGGGTGGCCGGGTCGGTCGGGTCGGCTCCGGTCGTCAATTCGGCGTAGACGTCTGACACGCCTTTCACCCTAGGCTGAGGGGTAGCCGCGGCACCCACTGGTGGCCCGGTCACCCCCGGGAGGATTGCGATGAGCAGACTGCACGGCACGAAGGACTTCTGGATCGGCGCGCTGCGGACGGAGGGTCCCGCCTTCGCCGCCGCCGTCGGCGAGGCGCCGCCGGAGACACCGGTCCTCTCCTGTCCTGGCTGGACGGTCTCCGACCTCGCGCACCACCTCGCGGGGTGCTACGTGTGGGCCCGTACGGTGGTGACCGCCGGGACCCCCACCAAGCCGGTGCGCCCCGATGTGACGACGCCGCCGGGGCTGACCCCCGCGCAGTGGTACCGGCAGGAGTACGACCAGCTGATGGCCCTCTTCGAGGGCCTGGACCCGGAGGCCCCGGCGTGGAACTTCGCGCCGCAGCCGAAGAAGGCCGGCTTCTGGCCGCGCCGGATGGCGCTGGAGACGGCCGTCCACCGCTGGGACGCTCAGCTCGCCATCGGCGCGGGTGACCCGATCGAGGCGAAGCTCGCGGCCGACGGGGTGAGCGAGGTGCTCGACACCTGGCTGCCGGCGGGCCGCCGGACGTCGCCCGGCCAGTGGCACGGGGTGGTCCAGCTGACCGCCGTCGACGCGGCGCAGGACTGGTACCTGCGGCTGCGGGGTGAGGGGGTGGCCCTGCTGGACACCGCGACGATCCTCGACCACGACAATCACCGGGCGCGAGCGCAGGTCAGCGGCACGGCCAGCGACCTGCTGCTGGCGTTGATGGGCCGGGTCAGCTTCGACACCCTCGGGGTGAGCGGTGATCGGGGGCTGCTGAACGGCCTCCGGGTCGGCTGACCCCCGCCCCCGGCCCGGACCGGACCGACCCCTCGAGAAGACGAACGCCGAGAGTGGCCATCCCCCGTCGGATGGCCACTCTCCGCCGTTCCGGGCCCGCTCGGGTACCGGTCTGAGAGCGCTCTCTTGACAGAAATTGAGGCAGGCAACACTCTTTGTGAGAGCGCTCTCTCAGTCAAGAACCACCTCCACCACCCGTACGACCTAGAGGGGTCAGATAAGAGATGGCTACCTTCACGCGCCGCCGCCTGGCGGCGGTGGCCCTCATCGCCACCACCGCGCTGCTCGGCACCGCCGCCTGCGGCGGCGGGGACGACAAGCCCGCCGCCGACGGGCCCATCACGCTGACCGTGGACGTCTTCGGCCAGTTCGGCTACGACGACCTGTACAAGGAGTACATGGCGAGCCACCCCAACGTGAAGATCGTTGAGCGGGGCACCGGCAGCAACCTGGACGAGTACTCGCCGAAGCTGACCCAGTGGCTGGCCGCGGGCAAGGGCGCCGGCGACATCGTCGCCATCGAGGAGGGCCTGCTAGTCGAGTACAAGGCCAACCCGCAGAACTTCGTCAACCTGCTCGACCACGGCGCGGCCGACCTCAAGGGCAACTTCCTCGACTGGAAGTGGAACCAGGGCCTCACCGCCGACGGCAAGCAGCTCATCGGCCTCGGCACCGACATCGGCGGCATGGCGATGTGCTACCGCAAGGACCTCTTCGCCAAGGCCGGCCTGCCCACCGACCGGGACGCGGTCTCCAAGCTCTGGCCCACCTGGCAGGACTACATCAAGGTCGGCGAGCAGTTCAAGGCGAAGAACACCGGCGCCTCATTCCTCGACGGCGCGACCAACACCTTCAACACCGTCCTGCTCCAGGCCGCCGGCAACACCACCGGCTACAGCTACTACGACACCAGCAACAACCTGGTCGTCGACAGCAACCCGGCCGTCAAGCAGGCGTACGACACCACGATGGACATCATCGACTCCGGCCTCTCCGGCAAGTACGGCTCCTGGTCGGAGGAGTGGGTCTCCGCGTTCAGGCAGTCGAAGTTCGCCACCATCGCCTGCCCGGCGTGGATGACCGGCGTCATCGAGGGCAACGCCGGCCCGACGGCCAAGGGCAAGTGGGACATCGCCCAGATCCCCGGGAACGGCGGCAACTGGGGTGGCTCCTTCCTCGCCGTGCCGAAGCAGAGCAAGCACCAGGCCGAGGCGATCGAGCTGGCCAAGTTCCTGACCAGCGCCAAGGGCCAGATCGGCGCGTTCAAGGCCAAGGGCCCGCTGCCGTCCTCGCCGCAGGCCCTGGAGGACCCGGCCATCGTCGACTCGAAGAACGCGTACTTCTCCGACGCCCCCGTCGGCAAGATCTTCGCCGAGGGCGCCAAGAGCCTGAAGCCGGTCTACATGGGCCCGAAGAACCAGGCCGTCCGCACCGAGGTGGAGAACGCCGTCCGCACGGTGGAGCTGGGGCAGCGCAACCCCGAGCAGGGCTGGACCGACGCGGTGAACAACGCGAAGAAGGCCGCTGCCAAGTAACCCGAGCCAGGCGTGCGGGCGGGCTCCGGCGACGGGGTACCCGCCCGCACGGCGGAAAGGAGTCACGGGCCATGGCAGTCCAGCTCGACGCCCGGCCGCCGGTCGTACCGGCGCACCGCACCCCCCGCCCGACCCGGGCCGCCCGGCTCAGCCGGTTCGACACCCGGTACTCGCCCTACCTCTACATCGCCCCGTTCTTCCTGCTCTTCGGGGTTTTCGGGATCTACCCGCTGATCTACACCTTCTGGGTCTCCCTGCACGACTGGGACCTGCTCGGCGTCGACCACCCGTTCGTCGGGTTCGACAACTACACCCAGCTGATGGCCGACCCGGACTTCTGGCACTCGGTCGTCAACACCCTCGGCATCTTCGTCATCTCCACCGTCCCGCAGCTGCTGGCCGCGCTCTGGCTGGCCAACCTGCTCAACCGGCAGCTGCGCGCCCGGACCTCCTGGCGGATGGCGGTGCTGATCCCGAACGTCACCTCGACCGCCGCCGTGGCGATCGTCTTCGCGGTGCTCTTCGGCCGCGAGTTCGGCATGATCAACTGGCTGCTGGACCACGTCGGCGTCGACGCGATCGACTGGAAGGCCAACCGGGTCGCCGCCTGGGTGGCCATCTCCACGATGGTCGACTGGCGGTGGACCGGCTACAACGCGCTGATCTTCCTGGCCGCCATGCAGGCCATCCCGCGAGACCTGTACGAATCCGCCTCGATCGACGGTGCGAGCCGATCGCGGCAGTTCTGGTCCATCACGGTGCCGCTGCTCAAGCCGACGATCGTCTTCGCGGTCATCATCTCCACCATCGGCGGCCTACAGCTCTTCACCGAACCCCGCCTCTTCAACTCCGGCACCAACGCGATCCGCGGCGGACCGATGCGCGAGTCGCAGACGGTGACCATGTACATGTTCGAGAACGCCTTCGCGCCGCACTACAACTTCGGCTACGGCTCGGCGATCGCCTGGATGCTCTTCGTGCTGATCGCGGTCGTCGCGGCAATCAACGTGCTGCTGCTCCGCCGGCTCGGCGGCGGCGCCCGCAAGGAGGAATCGCGATGACCCGCCTCTGGTCGGCCGGCCGGCTCACCTACGTGGCGCTGACCATCACGGCCTTCCTGTCGATCTTCCCGATCTACTGGATGTTCGTGGTGGCCAGCCGGACCAGCGACGCGATGGGCCAGGTGCCGCCACCGGTCACCCCGGGCGGCAACCTGGGCGCCAACATCGCCCGGCTCTTCGAGAACACCGACGCGTACTTCCTCGCCGGTCTGATCAACTCGGCCATCGTGGCCGGCACGGTGACGGTCTCGGTGGTCTTCTTCTCCACGCTGGCCGGCTTCGCCTTCGCCAAGCTGCGGTTCCGGGGACGCAACGCGCTGCTGCTGGTCATCGTCGCCACCATGATGGTGCCCACCCAGCTCGGCGTCATTCCGCTGTACATGCTGATGACCAAGCTGAACTGGAACGACCGGCTGCCGGCGGTGATCGTGCCGGCCCTGGTCACCGGCTTCGGGGTGTTCATGATGCGGCAGTACGCGGGCCAGGCGGTGAGCACCGAGCTGATCGAGGCCGCCCGGGTGGACGGCTGCAACACCGCCCGGATCTACTGGAACGTGGTGCTGCCGGCGCTGCGTCCGGCGGCCGCGGTGCTCGGCCTGCTCACCTTCATGACCGCCTGGAACGACTTCCTCTGGCCGTACGCCGTCCTCAACGACCCGGAGAACCCCACCGTGCAGCTTTCCCTGCGGGCGCTCTCCGACGGCTACTACCAGGACATGTCGCAGGTGTTCACCGGGACGGCCATCGCCACCCTTCCCCTGCTGCTGGTGTTCATCGTGTTCGGCCGCCAGATCATCGGGGGCATCATGGAAGGTGCGGTCAAGGCGTGAGCGCGAGGAGCGAGCCGGGTTTGCGAGCCCCGCAGTCGCGAACGAAAGAAGGTGCCGCGTGAGCGCGAGGAGCGAGCTCCGATTTCCCGACAACTTCATCTGGGGCGCGGCCACCGCCGCGTACCAGATCGAGGGTGCGGCCCAGACGGACGGTCGCGGGCCGTCCATCTGGGACACCTTCAGCCGTACGCCGGGGAAGGTGTTCCAGGGGCACACCGGCGACGTGGCCTGCGACCACTACCACCGGTACGCCGACGACGTGGCGCTGATGGCCGAGCTGGGCCTGCAGGCGTACCGGTTCTCGATCGCCTGGCCGCGGATCCAGCCCGACGGCACCGGCCCGGTCAACCCCCGTGGCCTGGACTTCTACGACCGCCTGGTGGACACGCTGCTGGACCGGGGCATCGACCCGTTCATCACGCTCTACCACTGGGACCTGCCGCAGACGCTGCAGGACCGGGGCGGCTGGACCAGTCGGGAGACCGCCGAGCACTTCGCCGACTACGCGGTCGCCGTGCACACCCGACTCGGTGACCGGGTCCGCACCTGGACCACGCTGAACGAGCCGTGGTGCTCGGCCTACCTGGGCTACGGCAACGGGGTGCACGCGCCCGGTGAGCAGGACGCCGCGGCGGCCTTCCGGGCCGTACACCATCTGCTGCTCGGCCACGGCCTGGCGACCCGGGCGCTGCGCGCGGCCGGCGCGGAGGTCCTGGGGATCACCCTCAACCTGGCCGACGTGCAGCCGGCGGATCGGGAGAGCGCGGCGGACGCCGACGCGGTGCGCCTGGTCGACGGGCTGCACAACCGGATCTTCCTCGACCCGCTGACCGGCGCCGGTTACCCGGACGACGTGCTGGAGCACGTCAGCCGGCTGGTGGAGCCGACGTTCATCCAGGACGGGGACGAGAAGATCATCGCCGCTCCGATCGACCTGCTCGGCATCAACTACTACTCGCCCACCTACGTGGCCGGCCGCCCGGGTGGGGCCGGCGGCGGAGGCGCGTACCCGGGCACGGACGGCCTGCTGGAGTTCCTGCCGCCGGTCGGGCCGCTGACCGACATGGGGTGGATGATCGAACCGGCCGGGCTCACCCGGCTGCTGGAGCGGGTGGCCGCCGACTACCCGGGGCTGCCGATGATCATCACCGAGAACGGCGCGGCTTTTCCGGACAAGTCCGGTTCGGAGGGACCGGACGACACCGGCCGGGTGGCGGACAGCGACCGGGTGGCGTACCTCGACGGGCACTTGCGTGCCGTGCACGAGGCCATCGCCCGCGGCGTCGACCTGCGCGGTTATCTCGTATGGTCGTTGCTGGACAACTTCGAATGGGCCGAGGGCTACCGGAAGCGGTTCGGGATCGTCCACGTCGACTACCTGACCCAGCGGCGCACACCGAAGGAAAGTGCCCGCTGGTACCAGGAGGTGATCTCCCGGAACGGGCTGTGACGAGGTGGTGGTAACGGGGATGACGACGGCACAGCGACCGACCCTGGAGGCGGTGGCCCGGCTGGCAGGAGTGTCCCGGGCGACGGTCTCCCGGGTGGTCAACGGCTCCACCACCGTCGCGCAGCCGATCCAGGAGGCGGTCCGCCGGGCGGTCCAGGAGCTCGGGTACGTCCCGAACCTGGCCGCCCGCAGCCTGGTCACCCAGCGGACCGACTCCGTGGCCCTGGTCATGCCCGAGGAGGCCACCCGCGTCTTCTCCGACGACCAGGTCTTCCCGGGGATCATCCGCGGGGTCAGCCAGGAGCTGGAGGCTGCCGACAAGCAGCTCGTGCTGATGCTGGCCGGCTCGCCGGCCGGGCACGAACGGGTCGAGCGGTACACCACCGGGCGGCACGTGGACGGGGTGCTCTTCGCCTCGCTGCACGGCGAGGACCCGCTGCCGGGGATGCTGGCCCGGCTCGGTATCCCGGTGGTGTGCGCCGGTCGGCCGCTCGGCAGCGCCGAGGTGCCGTACGTCGACGTGGACAACGTCGGCGGGGTGACCCGGGCGGTGCGGCACCTGATCGGGTCCGGCCGGCACCGGATCGCCACCATCGCCGGCCCACAGGACATGGTGGCCGGCATCGAGCGGCTCACCGGTTACCGGGAGGCCATGGCGGCGGCCGGGCTGCCCGTCCGGGAGTCGTTCGGGGACTTCACCCGGGAGTCCGGGGCGGCGGCGATGCGGCACCTGCTCGCCGAGCATCCCGACCTGGACGCGGTCTTCGCCGCCTCCGACCTGATGGCGCACGCCGCCCTACGGACCCTGCGGGAGGCCGGGCGGCGGGTGCCGGAGGACGTGGCGGTGGTCGGCTTCGACGACATCGAGACGGCGGCGTACACCGAGCCGCCGTTGACCACGATCCGCCAGCCGATAGTGGAACTCGGCCGGGCGATGACCCGGCAACTGCTCCGGATGGCGGCCGGAGAGGACATCGAGCAGGCGCTGGTCCTGCCGACCGAGCTCATCGTCCGCGAATCGGCCTAACGCGGCGGAGGGTCGGACTCGGCGGGCACCGCCGCCCCTGTGGTGGGGGCGGTGCCCGCCGGCAGTTCCTTGAGCCGGATGTTCCGGAAGGAGACCGCGTCGCCGTTGCCGTGGTTCTGGATGCCGATGTAGCCGGGCGCCCGCATCCGTGCCGGGTCGGTGTTGACGTACCGGTTGATCTCCGTGTCGTTCAGGCGCACCACGATGCTCTGCCCCCGCACGACGATCTCGTATGAGTTCCACCGGCCGGGCGGATGGAGTGCGGCGTCCCGGGCGGCGAGATCGGCCGACTGGAAGCCGTAGATCGCTCCGGTTGCCCGCTCCGGCCCGTCGGTGGCGTCGATCTGGATCTCGTAGCCCTCGTTGACCGCGACCCAGGGGTCGTCGCCCGGGTTCGGGAACCCGACGTAGACCCCCGAGTTGTCGTCGCCCGCCAGCTTCCAGTCCAGCTTCAGGATGTAGTCGGTGAAGCCCTGGTCGTACCAGCAGAGGCCCAGCCCGCCGTACGACCGCAGCGTGCAGCCGGGGGCGTGCACGAACCCGCCCGGGCCGGCCTGCCGCCATCGCGCCAGGCTCGCCGAGGTGCCGTCGAAGAGGCTGGTGTAGCCCGGCTCCGGGGCGATCGGTGGGCAGGCATTCCTCGGCGCGGCGTCGAGGATGTTCTCGGCCACCAGCCAAGTGTTCACCCGCACGGCGGCGGGCACGGCCCGTTCCCGCCACCGGCGTTAACGCCTCGCGCCGCGCCGCGCCGGGCACGGGCGCTACGGTCGCCCGGTGACCGGCACCGTGCGCCTGATCCGCGCGCCCCAGCTCTCCGACGTCGCCGAGTACGCGTACGCGGCCGGGGTCACCCCGCCGGCCCGGCTGGTCTTCACCGCCGGCGCCTGCCCGCTGGACGCCGAGGGCCGGACCGTCGCACCCGGCGATCCCGCCGCCCAGGCGCGGCAGGTGATGGCAAACCTGGCGACCGCCCTGGCCGCCGCGGGGGCCGGGCTCACCGACGTGGTCAAGACCACGGTCTACGTGGCCAGCAGCGACCGCGCCGACCTGGTGGCCGTCTGGGAGGTGGTCCGGGACGCGTTCGGCGACCACGACCCGCCCAGCACCCTGCTCGGGGTAGCCGTGCTCGGGTACACCGACCAGCTCGTCGAGGTCGAGGCGGTCGCCGCGGTCCGGGCGGAGGTCGGCTGAGTGCCGATCCGTCCCGCCCGCCCAGAGGACGCGCCGGCCGTGGTGGCGCTGCGCGCGCTGGTCTACCCGTACCTGGTGCGCGGGGTGGAGGGCACCCGGCAGATGATCGCCACCACCCCCCGGTCCCGGCTCGTCGCGGTGGCCGAGGTCGACGGCGCGGTGGCCGGTTGGGTGTCCACGTACACGCCGGGTGGCGGCTCCGGGGGCTCTCCCATTCGGCGCCGGTCGGCCGCGTTGGCCGCGTGACGGCGGCTACCGGGCGGCGGCGACCCGCTCGGCCGTGGCGTACGTGTCGGCGCCGAAGAGCACCAGGCGGGCCTCCGTGACGTGCGCCGGGGTGGCCGCGCGCAGCACGGTCAGCGCCTGGCGTACCGCGTCGTCGACGGGCCAGCCGTAGATGCCGGCGGAGATCAACGGGAAGGCCACCGTGACCGCGCCGAGCTCGTCGGCGACCCGGAGGCTGTTGGCGTAGCAGTCGCGCAGCAGCGCCGACCGGTCCTCCCCGGCCGCGAAGACCGGCCCGACGGTGTGGATGACCCAGCGGGCCGGCAGGTTGCCGGCGGTGGTGGCGACCGCCTGGCCGGTGGGCAGGCCCCGGCCGTACCGGGAGGCGCGCAGCGCCCGGCACTCCTTCAGGATGGCCGGCCCGCCCTTGCGGTGGATCGCCCCGTCGACTCCCCCGCCGCCGAGCAGCGACGAGTTGGCCGCATTGACGATCGCGTCGACCTGCTGCGCGGTGATGTCCCCCTCGACCAGGGTGATCTCCATGTCAGTGCTCCTCGATGGACTGGCCGAGCGACCGGCGGGCGAGCAGGGTGGCTCCGGCGACGGCGGCCGGCATGACGAGGACTGCGCCGAGCGGAATCAGGAAGCAGAGGAAGACGGCCACGCCGAAGCCGAGGGTGGTGGGCCGGTCCGCCTTCAACAGCGAGCGGCGGTCGGGCAACCGCATGCCGCGCCGGTAGAAGGGCACGCCGACCAGTTCGAGGGCGAGGAACCAGCCACCCACCGCCGCCCCGATCACCGGTACGACGGTCTGGCCCACCACCGGGATGAAGCCGGCCGCGAAGAGCGGTACGCCGACCAACGCCGAGATGGCCACCAGCCGCACCGAGTCGGCGATGCTGCGGCGTACCGACGCCCAGAACGGCACCTCGACCGCACCCGGGGTGCCGCCGTACCGCTCCTCGACCCGCTCGGAGATCTTCTCGTAGAACGGGTCGCCGATGGCCAGCGTGACCGCGGTGAAGGTGAGCACGCCGAGCAGGCCGCCGAGCCCCAGAAAGGCCAGCCCGGCGATCACCCGGACCAGCCCGCGCAGTCCCGACGGCCAGTCGTCGGCGAACGGGGTGACCAGCGCGGCGAGATCGTCCACGAAGTACACCAGCGCCGCCAACGCGCCGAGGAAGAGCGCACCGGAGATGAGCGCCGGTACGACGCCGAGCAGCATCAGGCCGGGGCTGCGCACGTAGAGCCCGATGCCGCGCAACAGCAGACCGGCCCCGCCGAGGAACCGACCGACGGCGCCGGTGACCGGCGCGATGCTGGGTGCCTTCACGACCGCAGAGCCTAACCGTCGCCCGCACCCGCGGCCGGGGACGCGACCGGGGCAGGATGGACGGGTGCGCGCGTCCCGGCTGATCTCGCTGCTCCTGCTCCTGCAGTCGCGGGAGACGATGACCGCGACCGAGCTGGCCCGGGAGCTGGAGGTCTCCGAGCGGACGGTCTACCGGGACGTGCTGGCGCTCTCCGCGGCCGGGGTACCAATCTACGCCGACCGGGGCCGGGCGGGCGGCTACCGCCTGCTCGGCGGCTACCGCACCCGGCTGACCGGGCTGAACCGGGACGAGGCGGAGGCGCTCTTCCTGGCCGGGCTGCCCGGGCCGGCCGGGGACATGGGACTCGCCGACGCGGTGGCCGCCGCCGAGCTGAAGGTCCTCGCCGCGTTGCCGCCGAGCCTGCGGGACGCCCCGGCCCGTACCGGGCAGCGGTTCCACCTGGACGTGCCGGGTTGGTTCCGAGCGGCGGAACCGCCGCCGTGGCTGGCCGATCTGGCCCGGGCGGTTTGGCGGGACCGGGTGGTCGAGCTGCGCTACCGGCGCGGCGAGCGGGAGGTGACCCGCAGCCTCCAGCCGTACGGGCTGGTGTTGAAGAGCGGCGTCTGGTATCTCGTCGGCCGGGTCGGCGACGGGTATCGCACGTACCGGGTGGACCGGGTCGTCGGCGTCGAGGTGGGCGAGGCGACCTTCGACCGGGACGAGGGCTTCGACCTGGGTGGGTACTGGCGGGAGCAGGCCGAGGCGTTCCTGCGGAGCATGATCAACGAGCGGGTCACCGTCCGGCTCAGCCCCGCCGGCCTGCGCGCGCTGCGCTGGGCGGCGGAGGCCCCCTTCGCGTACGAGGAGGCGGTCGCCGCCGCCGGCGAACCCGACGGGCAGGGTTGGGTGGTGACCCTGGTGCCCGTCGAGTCCGTGCCGGTGGCGTACGACGTGCTGCTCCGGCTCGGGCCGGAGGTGGAGGTGCTCGACCCGCCGGAGCTGCGGGAGCGCTTCGTCGAGGCGGCGCGCCGGTCGGCCGACCTCTACGGCGTCCCGCCGGCCGACCCGGATCAGCGGTAACCGGTGTCGTCCGCCGGCTTCCCGGGCTCGATCACCTCCGCGTGGTAGCGGAGGAAGTGCGGGCGGGTGCCGTCGAGGTCGGTGAAGCCGTACACCGGGGCGAGCCCGCCGGCGTCGAGGGACTGCCCGTTCCAGCGGGCCCGATCCGGGTCCTTCGCCAGGGCAGCCACCGCGCGCCCGACGAAGGCCGGCGTCTCCGACATCACGAAGTGCGGGTCCTTCGCCGCGCCCTCCCGCCAGTTCTCCTCGGTGACCCCGAAGTGCTCGAGCATCGCCTCGGAGCGCAGCCAACCGGGGGTGAGCGCCACCGCGGTGCAGCCACGCGGTTCCAGCTCCTTCGACTGCGCGAAGGCGAGCCGGTTGACCGAGACCTTGGCCAGGTCGTAGAAGACCGACTCGCGGTAGTGGGCGTCGTTGTAGGCCGTGGTGCCGTCGCCGACCTCGACGACCAGGCCGCCCGGATTGCGGATCAGCAGCGGCAGGGCGAAGTGGCTGGTGATGATGTGCGTGTCGATCGCCAGCCGGAGGGTGCGGAATCCGTTGTCCAGCGGCTGCTCCCAGACCGGCTTGTACCAGGTGGTGAACGGGTCCCCGCCCCAGATGTCGTTGACCAGCACGTCCAGGCGGCCCTGCTCGGCGTCGATCCGGTCGACGAGTCGGCGTACCTCGTCGGGCACCAGGTGGTCGACGGCGACCGCGATGCCGGTGCCGCCGGCGGCGGTGACCAGTTCCGCGGTCTCCTCGATGGTCTCCGGCCGGTCCATCTCGGAGCGCCGGTCGCGGGTGGTGCGGCCGGTGGCGTAGACGGTGGCTCCGGCGGCGCCGAGCTGGACCGCGATCTGGCGGCCGGCGCCCCGGGTCGCCCCGGCGACGAGTGCGATCTTTCCTGTCAGCGGTTTCGTCATGCGGTCGACGCTGGCACCAATACCTGACAACCGAAGTCCAGTTTCCGGTGTGATCGGATCCGGGATGATGACCGGCATGCACGTGCTGCTCTCCGGGATCGTCGGCTCGGTCGCCTACGGGCTGGCCGGCCCCGGCTCGGACGTGGACCGGATCGGCGTCTTCGCCGCCCCGACGGTCGCCTTCCACGGCCTGCACCCGCCCCGCGAGTCCGTGGTCACCACCGACCCGGACGTCACCCTGCACGAGTGCGCCAAGTACTGCCGCCTCGGGCTGAGCGGCAACCCGACCGCGACCGAGCTGATGTGGCTCCCCGACGACTGCTACGAAACCCGGACGGAGTTCGGCGACCGGCTGATCGCCATCCGGTCGGCCTTCCTCAGCGCGCCCCGGGTCCGCGACGCCTACCTCGGGTACGCCACCCAGCAGTTTCGCAGGCTCACCACGCGCGACGCCACGGTGGGTGGCCGGCTCCGCTCCGCGAAGCACGCCCGGCACCTGGCCCGGCTGCTGCACCAGGGGCGGACCCTCTACGCCACCGGCGTGCTGGAGATCTGGTTGGCCGACCCGGAATGGTTCCTGGCCTTCGGCGAACGAGTCGCCGGTGGCGCGCTGGACGAGGCGGAGGCGTTGGTCGCCGCGGCCGAGCGGGACTTCGACCGGATCCGCACCCCGCTGCCGGACCGGCCCGACGAGGAGACCGTCGAACGCTGGCTGCTCGACGTCCGCGCCGCCCACCTGCCGCCGGAGCTGCCCCGGCCGTAGCCACCGAGAGGAGCACCGGCCCTCCTGCTCACGGCCGAAAACCCAGTTGGCCCGGCACCATCCCTGCCGATAGGTTGTGGTCGCGTCCTCGATCAGCGAAAGGGAGGTGAGCGCGATGTCCACCACGACAGTCATGTGCTCCCACCCGACGGCGAGGACGCCGAGGTCCTGAACCGGGAGCACGTCACCACCCGGAAGGACCCCATGACCGACCTGGTCATCCGCCCGATCACCACGGGCGAGGAACACCTCTTCGACTCCCTGCCCGACCCCGCTCTCGTCGGCCGCGCCGCCTTCGGCGAGAGCTACCTGGACATGGCCGCCGCCGGCCAGTACCGCCCCGAATGGACCTGGGTCGCCCTCCGCGACGACACCGTCGTGGCCCGCGCCGCCTGGTGGGGCGGCCCCGGCGACACCGCGCCGCTGGCCCTTGACTGGTTCGACTTCGCCGATGCCGACGCGGCGGTCGAGCTGCTGCGGACCGCGCCGCTGCGGGCGGAGTACTCCATCTCACTGCCACCCGGCTGGCGCGACGACCCGGCCGTCCGGGCGCAGGGCGAGGCCCGGATCGACGCTGCGACGAAGGCCGGCATGTCGGTGCTGGTCGAGCGGTACCGGTACCGCTGGACGGCCGACTGCGGGCTGCCGGCCCGACCGGGCCGGCTGCAGTTCCGCCCCGAACCGGACGACGCCGTCATCCTCGACGTCCTCCGCCGCATCGGCGAGGGCAGCCTTGACGCCCACACCCGCCACACCATCGCCACCTCCGGTCCGGAGGCGGCGGCCCAGGAGGAACTGGACCTGTTGCGCTGGCTGCCGAGTCCCCGTGACTGGTGGCGACTGGCCCGGACCGCGAGTGGCACGCTGGTCGGCATCATCGTGCCGGCCCGCAACCACAGCGATCCGATCGTCGCCTTCGTCGGCGTGGTCCCCGAGCAGCGCGGTCAGGGCTACGCGTACGACCTGCTGGTCGAAGGCACGCACCTGCTGGTCGAGGGCGGCGCGACGGAGATCGTGGCCGCCACGGACCAGACCAACCACCCGATGGCCGCCATCTTCGCCCGGGCGGGCTACCCGGTCGAGCGGGAACGCGTCGACCTGGTGTGACGCACCGGTCCCCGGCACCGGACCACCGGTGCCGGGGACACCGCCCGGCCCAGCCCGCTCAGTCCGCGAGCCGGACCCGGACCCGGCGGTTGGCGCGGCCCTTGCTCTCCACCTTGACCACCTGGACCTTGCCGATCTGGGCAGTCGAGGCGACGTGCGTGCCCCCGTCGGCCTGCACGTCCAGCCCGACGATGTCGACGATCCGCACCTCCTGCTCGTTCGGCGGGATCAGGTTGGACTGGGTACGGATGATGTCCGGCAGGGCCAGCGCCTCCTCGCGCGGCAGCACCCGGACGGCGACCGCCCGGTCGGCGGCCACCTCGGCGTTGACCAGCTCCTCGATCCGGCTCTTGAAGTCCGGCGGCACCTCGGGGAGGTTGAAGTCCATCCGGGCCTCACCGGGTTCCATGTTGCCGCCGGTGACCAGCGCACCGAAGTCGCGGAACACCACGCCGCAGAGGACGTGCAGCCCGGAGTGGGTCCGCATCAGCCGGGTCCGCCGGCCGTCCTCCACCGCGCCGGTGACCGTTGTCCCGGGCGGCGGTACCGGGTCACCCTCGGCCGGGATCAGGTAGAGGTCGTCGCCCTTGCGGGTGCCGACGATCCGGGTCTGCACCCCCTGCCAGAGCAGCACCCCGTGGTCCGGCGGCTGCCCGCCGCCGCCGGGGTAGAAGGCCGACCGGTCCAGCACGATGCCCTGCTCGGGATCGGCCGCCAGCACCGTGCACTCCCACTCGCGCAGCGTCGGGTCGGCGAGATCGAGGCGGTGCGTACGGCCGTGATGTGTGACGCCCATGACAGGCGACGTTACCCGTTGAGGAACGCCGAGATCCGCTCCCGCAGGTCGGCGCGTTCCGACCAGAGCACGCCCGGGCGGTCGTACACGTGCAGGGTGGCGTGCGGCAGCGCGGCGGCCAACTCCTCGGCGACGGCCGCCGGGTGCAGGTCGTCGCCGGCGCAGCCGATCACCAGGGCCGGTGCGGTGACCCCGGCGAGGGCGGTGGCGTCCCGCAGCGGCGCCTGCTCGGGCAGGCTGGCCAGCCCGGGCGCGAGTCCGTCCCGGAGCAGCTGGTCGAGCCGCTGCCGCAGGTACGCCCACCCGGCCGGGGTGTTCCGCACGGAGGGCGGCAGCTCCATCGACACGACGTCGGCGAGGGTGGAGGCGTCCCCGCTCTCCACCGCGTCGAGCAGGTCGGTGAGGCGGGTCCGGGCCACCTCGCCGCGCGGCTTGTCGAGCACGGCGGGCAGGAAGAAGACCAGCTTCTCGAAGCGGTCGGGGCTCTCCACCAGCAGCCGGCAGAGGGCACCGGCGCCGAGGCTGGCGCCGAAGGCCCGGGTGGCCCCGCCGAGGTCGGCGATGGCCCGCAGGTCACGGGCGAGGTCCAGGTAGCTCCACGGGCCGGGCGGCGAGTCGGAGCGGCCGTGCCCCCGGAACTGGAAGAAGATCTTGCGGCCGGTGACCGCGCTACCGAACGGGCGGGTGGTGGCGATGCCGTTGCCCAGCCCGTGGGCGAACACGGTGACCGGGTCACCGGTGCCGGTGACCAGCCGCTCCAGCCGTACGCCGTGCGGGGTGGTGACCAGCTCGGTCTCCGGCTCGGGGAGCGCGGGCCGGCCGGTACGCGGTCCCCCCGGGCCGGGGCCCCAGGTGCGGGGACCGCCGTCCGGCGGCGGGGGCCAGCGGAAACCCCTCACCAGAAGCCTTTGCCGTCGTGCAGGTCACGCAGACCGGGCCGGACGTCCAGGAGGTAGATGAGCGCCGCCGCGATGCCGATCAGGCCGAAGATGCTCAGCACGCCGCCGCCGACCCCGAGCAGGGTGAGCAGCATGCAGACCCCCAGGATGGCGATCCAGCCGCCCTTGGGCAGCGTGCCGATCGCGGGAAACGCGTCGGAGCGCTGAGTGATCGCGTGGACCACCGCGACGCCCTCGATGACCAGGGCGAAGACGAGCAGGATCAGCTCGATCACAAAGCGGACTTCGTTGTAGAAGATCGGCGCGGCGTAGGCCATGACGGCAAGCTTATGCCGACGACCCCGGAAACGTCGGACAGGACGCTTCCGGGGTCGTCGGTGGAGGGTCGGTCACTCAGCGGCCGGACGGGTCCGCTTCGTGGTCTTCGGCAGCTTCGCCGACGGGGTGGCGGCCGGCTTGGCGGCCTTGGTGGCGGTGGCCTTGGTGGCCCGGGTGCGCTTGACCGCAGCCGGCTTGGCCTCGACGACCTCGGCCGGGGTGGGCACCTCGACCGGCGCGGCCGGGGCCGGGGTGGCCACGGTCTTCACGGTGGTGTCGGCCTCGGTCGCCTCGATGTCGGCGTTCACCGTGTCGGCGGCCTCCAGCACGCCGGTGCCGACCACCCGCTCACCGCGGGCGACCAGCTCGGCGTACGCGGCCAGGGCCCGCTCCTGCGCAGCCTGCGCGCCGGCGAGCGCCCGCTCCTGGGCGGCCTGGGCGCCGGCCAGCACCGTGCGGGCGGCGGTCCCGCGGAGCTTGTCCAGGTCGAGCTCGGCCGGGACGGCCTTCTCCCGCAGCCCGGTCGCGGTCAGGTTGGCGGTCTTCAGCGTCTCGGTGGCCTTCTGGCGCAGCTCGACGCCGGTGACGACGGCCTTGCCGCCGAGGTCGGCGACGACCTTGGTGCCGAGGTCGCTGACCACGGCGGGGAGCTTGCGCAGCTGCTGGAGGGCCAGCTCGCCGGCGCCGGCGGCGGCGTAGAGCGGGGCCGGGATTCGGTTGGTCTTCGGCTGGGTCATCACTTCTCCTCTTCGGCCGCGGTGGCGGCCTTGCGGACCGCGTTCGGCGCGGTCTTCTTCTGGGGGGCGTCGGTGGTGGGGGCGGG
>NZ_QGGF01000611.1 GCF_003857015.1 Micromonospora globispora
GCTCCACATCAGTCGCACCGGCCCGACCCGCGGCGTGGTGGAGCTGCCGGTGCGACTGATGTGGAGCAGCGAGCGCACCTTCGACCTGGGCGACCCGGACGACCTGCTCTGGATGTACGAGAACGTGCTGCGGGAGACGACCCGCACCGACGACCTCCGGAATCTGATCAACGGTCGGACGCTGCGCCGCGTGTGGCGGCGGCTGAACCTCCCGAAGAGCGTACGGCTGGCCTGGGAGAGCCGGCACCGCGGTCTGCGTACGGCGTGACCCACCTGCACGACTTCTACCGGGAGGTGGCCCGGGTGGCCCTCGCGGCCGCCGGGCCGCACCGGTTCGTGCTCGGTGGTGGGGTGGCGTGGGCGGCGCACGGCCTGGTGACCCGGCCGACCGAGGACGTGGACCTCTTCGCCGACGTGGAGGGGGCGGCCGCCGCGGCGGCGGCCGGAGTGCGTGCCGCGCTGGAGCGGGCCGGTTTCGAGGTGTCCCAGGCCGATCCGGACAGCGAGCTCGGGGAACTCTTCGAGGGCTTCGACCGGGACATCCGGGATTTCGTGGTGAGCCGGAACGGCCGGCAGATCCGGTTGAGCCTGGCGCGCCTCGACCGGTACCGCAGTCCGGTGGTGATGGACCTGGGCCCGGTGATGGACGTGCGCGACCTGATCGCCAACAAGACCGCGGCGCTGGTGAACCGGCGCGAGGTGCGCGACTACATCGACGTGTCGGCGGCGCTGCACCACTACGACGTGACCGAGCTGCTGGAGCTGGCCCGGCAGGTGGACCCGGCGCTGGACCTGGCGGACGTCCGGGCGGCCGGGCGCTACCTGGACGAGGTGCCCGACCGGCGCTTCGCCCGCTACGGCCTGGACGCGGCGCAGGTGACCGAGGTGCGCCGCCGGATGGCCGTCTGGCCGCGCTGACCGGCCGCCCGCCGCGGCGGGCGGCCACCCGGCCGGGTCATCACCTGGTCAACTTTCCGCCGGTCACCCCCAGGATCTCGCCGGTGACGTAACTGGATTCCTGGGAGGCGAAGAAGACGTACGCGGGGGCCAGTTCGGCGGGCTGCCCCGGCCGGCCCATCGGCACGTCGGTGCCGAACTTCTTCACCTTTTCCTCGGGCATGGTGGCCGGGATCAGCGGCGTCCAGACCGGGCCGGGCGCGACGGCGTTGACCCGGATGCCCTGGTCGGCGAGGTTCAGCGCGAGGGCCTTGGTGAAGTTGGCGATGGCCGCCTTGGTGGTGGCGTAGTCGAGCAGCTGGGGTGACGGGTTGAAGGCCTGGATCGACGAGGTGTTGATGATGGCCGAACCTTCATGCAGGTGCGGCACGGCCATCTTGCAGAGCCAGAACATGGCGTACACGTTGGTCTTGAAGACCCGGTCGAACTGCTCGGTGGTGATCTCCGCGATGCCCTTGTCCTGGGCCATCTGGTAGGCGGCGTTGTTCACCAGGATGTCGATCCCGCCGAGGTCGGCGAGCGCGCGGTCGATGAGCTGGCGGCAGTGGGCCTCGTCGGTGAGGTCGGTGCGGACGGCCACGCCCTTCCGGCCGGCCTGCTCGACCAGGCGGACGGTGTCGCGTGCGTCGGCTTCCTCCTCGTCGCCGAGGTAGGAGATGAGCACGTCGGCACCCTCCCGGGCGTAGGCGATGGCGACGGCCCGGCCGATGCCCGAGTCACCCCCGGTGATGACGGCGCGCTTGCCGTCGAGCCGGCCGCTGCCCCGATACGTCTCCTCGCCGTGGTCCGGCTTCGGTCCCATCTGCTGCTCCGAGCCCGGTGCAGACTGCTGCTGCGCGGGCTGGCCCTGCTGCTGGCCGTACTGCCGGGTGGGGTCCTGCTGGGTGTACTGGTCCTCGCTCACCGGGATCTCCCTCCCGCATTTCGTCCGTCCGGTCCCCCTCGCCCTACCCCGGCACCCGGTCGAAAAACGGCTGTTCGGTGCACGTCGTGTTACGCCCGGGTGGCCCGTGGCGCTGGTGGGATGAAACATCTCGGGGCGATGTGGCACATGTGACAGCAGGTCGTTTATGGTGCGCAACGGCGCCCACGAGGCGCAACCACCCCCATGAAAGGCACCCCATGACCTCCTCCTCCGGCGCGTCGCGCCGTCAGGTGCTGGCTGTCGCGGCCGCCGCCGCCAC
>NZ_QGGF01000252.1 GCF_003857015.1 Micromonospora globispora
GGCCTGCTCTTCGAGTACTACACCGGTACCCGCCGCGCCGCCTGACGCGCCCCTCTGCCGTCCGACCGCACCCGAAGGCGGGTCCCGGTCGCGGGTCGGCTCCGCCGGTCCCGCCGACGGGCGCCCCGGAAGCCGACGGCCCCGCACGCAGGTGGGCCCGCGTCCCTGATCGGGACGCGGGCCCACGAGGAAGCCGACAGGCTCAGTGCTCGGCGGTGCGGCGGGTACCGGTGTAGTACTCGAAGAGCAGGCCGCAGGCGGAGAAGATGACCGCCACCAGGCCGAGACCCAGCAGCCAGAACTGCCAGAACACCAGACCCAGACCCGCGATCGCGGCGGCCAGCGCCAGACCGAACGGCCAGTAGCTGCCCGGGCTGAAGAAGCCGACCTCGCCCGCGCCGTCGGCGATCTCAGCGTCCGGCCGGTCCTCCGGACGCAGGTCGATCCGGCGCGACACGAACCAGAAGAAGCCGCCGCACATCGCGCAGAGCAGGAAGGACAGCAGCAGCGCCACCGTGCCGACCCACTCCACCCGGCCGCCCTCGCCGTACGTCCACGAGGCGTAGAGGATGCCGACGCCGAGGAGGAACGTCGCGACGATCAGAAAGATCCGCCACTCGGTCTTCATGCCGGTCCCCTCAGCTTCCCGCGCCGGCAGTGGCGCTGTCCGGGTTGAAGTTGGCGCTGTTGCGCCGCGTGTTGAACGGCTGGGTGGTCTCCGCGTACGCCGGCTCGCCGATGGCCTTGAGCGCGTCCTGGGTCGACTTGCCGGCCTTCTTGGCCGCCAGGAACTGGTCGTACTTCTGCGGCGAGACGACCCGCAGCTCGAAGTTCATGAAGGCGTGGTAGCTACCGCAAAGCTCGGCGCAGCGGCCGACATAGGCGCCCTCGGTCTGCAACTCGGAGACCTCGAAGACGTTGCGGATGTTGCCCGGGAAGACGTCCCGCTTGAACAGCAGCTCCGGCACCCAGAACGAGTGGATGACGTCGCGGCTCTGCTCCTCGAACCGGATCGACCGGCCGGTCGGCAGGACCAGCACCGGGATGACGTCGCTGGTGCCGAGCACCGAGGCCACGGTGTTGGCGTCGCGGCCCTGGCCGTCGCGGTAGTTGAACTGCCAGTTCCACTTGAAGGCGACGACCTCGACCGTGACGTCCGGGTTCTTCGTCGTCGCCACCACGTTGGTCTGGACGACCGCCGTGTAGTAGAAGAGCACGGAGACGATCAGGATCGGCGCGATGGTGTAGAGGAACTCCATCGGCATGTTGTAGCGGGTCTGCACCGGCAGCTCGTTGCCCCGCTTCCGGTAGCGGATCACGCACCAGAAGATCAGGCCCCAGACGAAGAAGCCGACCGCGAGCGCCGCGATGCAGGACGCGATCCACAGGTCGTACATCCGGTGCGACTCGGGAGTGATGCCACCCTGCGGCCACCCGAAGCCGGCGAACGTCTTGCCGACGTCGCAGCCGGTGAGCAGAACCAGCAGCGCGGCTCCACCGAGACCGAGCCCGGCGAGCCGACCAGCACCACGCCCCCGGCGCCCACCGGCTCCTCGGGAAGCGCTGTGCCGTACGGCCGACGACCGTACCTCCGAACTCCTTGCGACCACCTGGTCCTGCCTCCCTAGCGCGCCGCGGTGGTTGTTTCCATCAGCACCGACGGCAAAGGCGTCACCGACGGTCGCAGATTACTCGACCATGACGGACTGGACCGTGTTGGGGTCAACCTCCGCCCCCATCGGGGGGATCTTGCCGGTACCGGCGCGATAGCGTGAGCTTTCGTGAGCGCATCCCCGGTCTACCTGGACGCGGCCACCGCCGCGCCACTGCACCCGGTCGCCCGGCAGGCGTTGCTGGCCGCGCTGGACGACGGCTGGGCCGACCCCGGCAAGCTCTACAGCCAGGCCCGCCGGGCCCGCCAGCTGCTCGACGCCGCCCGCGAGGCCACCGCGCAGACCCTCGGCGTCCGCGCCGACGAGCTCTCCTTCACCGCCAGCGGTACGACCGCGGCCCACGCCGCCGTGCTCGGCGGCCTGGCCGGGCGACGCCGGGTCGGGGCGACCCTGGTGCACTCGGCCATCGAGCACTCGGCGGTACTGCACGCCGCCGAGC
>NZ_QGGF01000653.1 GCF_003857015.1 Micromonospora globispora
GCGATCGAGCGGGCCCGGCCCGCTCGACCGCAACGTCTGATCGCAGCGTTCGGGAGGGGCCCAGCGGGCCCCTCCTTTCATCTGGTGGACGCGGCGAGGGTCCGGGTCCGGCCGGTGGGCGGCGCGGGTAGCGTCAGAGGGCATGACGGTCGTGCATCCGATCGCCCGGGCCTGGATCACCACTGGCGGCACCGGCGCGCAGAACTACGACGAGTTCGCCGACGACGCGGAGATCACCGCGATCATAGAGGCGAACCCGCACAGTGCCCTCGGCATCGAGATGCCCCACCGGGCGCCGGAGAGCCTCGGCAAGTCCTTCCTCGACGCGCTGCCGGACGCGGTGGCCCGCCTCGCCGAGGCCAAGGCGGACGGCAGTTACACCCCGGCCGAGCAGGTCGTGGTGCTCTACCGGATCACCGCGCCGGGCGAGGAGCCCGCGTACGGGCTGTTCGCCATGGTGGACACCGACCAGATCTCCACCCGGGCCGACGAGCCCGGCCTGGTGATCCGCAACGAGGACGTCTTCATCGCCAAGGTCCGGGAGCGGGTCGCCCTGGCCGAGGCGCTCGGGCACCTGCTCTCGCCCGTACTCCTGCTCCAGACGGGCCGGGGCGACGAGCTGCACGCCGCGCTGGCGGCGGCCACCGAGACGGCCGGCGCGCCCGCCGCGACCGACGTCGACCAGGCCGGCCGGACGCACGCCATCTGGCTGCTCGGCCCCGGGCCCGAGCAGGACGAGCTGACCGCGCTGGCCGCCGGCGGCGAGCTGGTGGTGGCCGACGGCAACCACCGCAGCCTGGCCGCCCAGACCCGTGGGCTGCCGCGCTTCCTCTCGGTCATCACCACGCCGGCCTCGGTCGCCATCCAGCCCTACAACCGGCTGGTCAGCGAGCTGACCACCACGCCGGCGGAGCTGCTCGACCGGCTCCGGGCCGCCGGCGCGCAGCTCAGCCCCATCGACGGCCCGGTCGAGGTGCCGGCGGCCGGCGGCACCGTGCACCTCTACCTCGCCGGCCAGGGGTACGCGGTCACCCTGCCGCACGTCGACGGCGGCCGGCTGGAGAACCTGGACCACGCCCTGGTCGAGCGGCTGGTGCTGCGCGACGCGCTCGGCCTCGATCCGGGCGACAAGCGGATCACCTACGTCGGCGGTGACTACCCGGCGAGCTGGCTCACCGGCGAGGTCGACGCGGGCCGGGCCGAGCTGGCGATCCTGATCGCCCCGGTGACCGTGGACGACTTCGTCGCGGTGAACCTGGCCCGGGAGAAGATGCCCCGCAAGAGCACCTGGTTCACCCCGAAGGCGCGCGGCGGCCTGGTAGTCGCCGAGCTGTCCCACTGAGCTGTGACGAATCCGCCTCCGTGTCGCCGCCCGCGCGGCGGCACGGAAACGGGCCTGACAGACTCCCGGTATGCGCGTCTACCTGGGTTCCGATCACGCCGGTTTCGAGCTGAAGGTGCACCTGGCCAACCACCTGGCCAAGCAGGGCTACGAGGTGGTCGACGTCGGCCCGCACGCCTTCGACCCGGACGACGACTACCCGGCGTTCTGCCTGCACACCGGTGACCGGGTGGTCAACGACCCGGGCAGCCTCGGGGTGGTCATCGGCGGATCCGGCAACGGCGAGCAGATCGCCGCCAACAAGATCGCCGGGGTTCGCGCGGCCCTGGCCTGGAACATCGACACCGCCCAGCTGGCCCGGGAGCACAACGACGCCAACATCGTCGCGGTCGGCGCCCGGCAGCACACGCTGGACGAGGCGACCGCCATGGTCGAGGCGTTCCTGACCACGCCGTTCTCGGGCAACCCCCGGCACTCCCGCCGCATCGCCCAGGTCGCGGCCTACGAGGAGACCCGCCAGCTTCCCGACCTTCCCGCCTGACCGCGCGTCGCCTCGACGGATCCGGCCCCTACGGGGGCCGTTTCCCGTCCCGGCCCGGGAGCTCAGCGGCCGGAGCGGGGGAGGTCCTCCCGGGGGACCCAGTTGCGGCGGACGATCACCACCCGGGCCTCCGCCTCGGCCAGGTCCGCCTCGGTGGGGCGGGAGGCGTCCCGGGCCCGCATCGCGGCGGGCACGGCAACCTGGGAGGAGCCGGACCCGACCAGGC
>NZ_QGGF01000309.1 GCF_003857015.1 Micromonospora globispora
GGCCCGGGGAGGGGCCGGGCCAGGCAGATCGGGGCGGCAGCGGCGTCGTCGGTCACGTCGGGGCAGCCTAGTCCATCGACCGCCTCGGATCCGGCCCGTGCGCGGGCCGGATCAGAGCACCCGGGGCGGGGTGTTGCCGGCGGCGACGATGGCGCGGCGCATCGGCACGGCGGCCAGCAGCGCGAACCCGACCACGAAGAAGATCAGCAATGAGACCAGGCCCACCCGGTAGGAGGCGGTGAGCTGGAACACCAGGCCGAAGGCGAGCGGCCCGAGCCAGCTGGTGCCCTTGTCGCTGATCTCGTAGAAGCCGTAGTACTCGCCCTCCTTGCCGGCGGGGATGAGCTGGCTGAACAGCGACCGGCTCAGCGCCTGGCTGCCGCCGAGCACCAGCCCGATGCATCCGCCGAGGATCATGAACGGCAGCGGCGCCTCGGCCGGTAGGCGGAACGCGGCGATGATCACACCGGTCCAGAGCACCAGGGACAGCAGCACGGTCTTCCACGCGCCGATGCGCCGGGCCAGGGCGCCGAGAGCCAGCGCGCCGCCGAAGGCGAGGAACTGCACCAGCAGGATCGTCACGATCAGGGTGCTCTGCTCCAGCTTCAACTCCTCGATGCCGTACTGGCTGGCCAGGGTGATGACGGTCTGGATGCCGTCGTTGTAGACCAGGAAGGCGAGCAGGAAGAACAGCGTCAGCGGGTACGCCTTCATCTGGCGCAGGGTGCGGCTGAGTTGCCGGAACCCGTCGGTGAGCACGTTGCCGTCGCCGTGCAGCGCCTCGGCGGTGGGGTGCTCGCGCAGCCAGCGCAGCGGGACCAGGGTGAACGCCGCCCACCACAGCCCGGCCGAGACGATCGACCAGCGGGCCAGGTCGAGGGTGCGCTGCGGGTTGCCCTCCTCGCTGAGCATGCTGACCGCGACCAGGTTCAGCGCGAGCAGCAGCCCGCCGCCGAGGTAGCCGATGGCCCAGCCGCGGCTGGAGATGGCGTCGCGGTCGTCGGGGCCGCCGAGCTGCGGCAGGAAGGAGTTGTAGACGACGATCGCCGCGCCGAAGGAGATGTTGGCGATCAGGAACAGCGCCCCGCCGAGCAGGTACCGGTCGCCGGTGACGAAGGCGAACCCGATGGTCGCGCCGGCGCCGGTGAACGCGGCGGCGGCCAGCAGCCGCTTCTTGTGCACCGACCGGTCGGCCACCGCACCGATCACCGGCAGCAGGAAGACGGTGAGCAGGACCGACAGCGAGACCAGGTAGGGGTAGTAGGACCCGGGGGCGACCCGGATGCCCAGCGGGTGCACGTACCCGTCGCACTGGTCGGCGCCCAGCTCGCAGCCGGCGGCGAGCTTCGCGACGGTGGTCAGGAAGGGGCCGAGGAACACCGTGATGACGGTGGTCTGGAACGCCGAGTTGGCCCAGTCGTAGAAGTACCAGCCGGTGCGCTCGCGGCGGGTGCTGCCCGGGTGCGCGGGATCGGCGACGGCGGGGGTGACCGTTTCGGCCATCGGGGTCCTTCGTTCAGGCGGCCCAGTGGCCGCGGCTGCGGTAGACGTCGCGCAGCACGCCGACGTGATCGGTCATGATGCCATCCACACCCCGGTCAAGTAAGTCGTGCATGTCGGCAGGTTCGTCGACCGTCCAGACGTGCACCTGCAACCCGAGCCGGTGGCAGTAGTCCAGGAACCGCTGATCCACGACGGGGATGCGGCCGTAGCGCACCGGGACCTGGGCGGCGACCACGGACGGCGGCAGCCGCAGCGGCCGCCCGTGCAGGGAGGCCATCCGCAGCCGGGCCACCCCGCGCATGCCGAGGCTGGTGGCGACCTTCGGCCCGGCCAGGGCGCGCAGCCGGACCAGCCGTGCGTCGCTGAACGAGGCCAGCAGCACCCGCTCGCACGCACCGGCGCGGGTGACGGCCCGCACGGTGGGTTCCACTCCGTCGTCGGCCTTGACGTCGATGTTGAACCGGACCTCCGGCCAGGCGCCCAGGACCTCGTCGAGGCGGGGCACGACGGCGGCGCCGCCGACCCGTACCGAGGCCAGGTCGGCCCAGCGCAGGGCGGCGATGCGCCCCCGCTCGCCGGTGACCCGGTGCAGGGTGGCG
>NZ_QGGF01000655.1 GCF_003857015.1 Micromonospora globispora
GGAGTAGCGCTGCCCCGCCACAGCCGCTGGACCGTCCGGCTGACACCGGCCGCGACGCGCCGACGGACGACACGGACGAGGCGGGCCTCGCGGCCGCCGAGGGGCCGGGGCCCGTCTCGACGACCGGCTCCGACGCGCGGCAGCCGTTGCCGGTCTACGACGAGCTGCTCCAGTTCCCCGAGCCGGCTCCCGCCGCACGGCAGCCCGGGCCAGAGACGTACCCGACGGAGGGGGCGTGGCCAGCGGTGCCGGCGCCGTTCCACCGGCCGCCGGCGTACCCGGTGGCAAAGGAGCCGGAGCCGCCCGGCCGCAACCGGACGGTGATCGCCGTGGTGGCGGGTGCCGCGGTGCTCGCGGTGGCGGCCGCGGTCGGCGTGGGCGCGGTCGTGCTCAACCGCGACGCCGCGCCGGCGCCCACGTCGACCCGGGCGAAGCCGGTGGTGACCGGCGCGCCCCCGGGTGACCTGCGGCTGCGGGACGACACCACCACCATCACGATCACCTGGACCGACCCGACGGGCGGTGGGGTGCCGTTCATGGTCGCCGGCGGTCGGGCCGGGCAGAAGCTGGGCGTGATGGCCACGGTGGACCCCGGGCAGACCAGCTACACGGTCAACGGGCTGAATGGAAAGCTGGACTACTGCTTCACGGTGCTTGCGGTCTACTCCACGGACGCGTTCGCCACGTCGGGTCAGGTCTGTACCGATCGGGAAGGGAGCGCGACGCCGCGCTGATCGGTTCCACAACGGACACGGTGTGTGTCCACAGGAGAACGGTCTGGGTGCCCCTGGCGTTGAGCGGCCCCTATGATGGCTCCCGGCTCTGGGGAGGGATCGCTGCCGCACGCGCATCTCCCCGCACCGACACGGAGAGGCAGCCCGCAGTGGCCACCATCGAGGACGTCGCGAGCACCGGCGCGCAGGAACCCCGGCCCCGATCCCGGATGCGGGGCGGACTGGTCACCATCGGCACCGTGACGGCGCTGCTGGCGGCGATGGGGCTTACCGTCCTCGGCCTCGGCGCCGCCGACAACGCGGTCGCCAACTATGACGCGAGTTCCTGGCTGTGGAGCATGTCGCGCAGCGAGATGGCCCGGGTCAACGGGGTCACCGCCCGGGTCGACACCCGGGTGGAGATCCCCGCGGCCCGTCGGCACCAGATGCAGTTCACCCAGACCGACCGGCTGCTGATCCTGCGCGACCTGAACACCGGCCAGGTCAGCTCGCTGGACCTCGCCACCCTTCAGATCACCGCGACCACCCCGACCACCCCCGGGCTGGGCGTCAACGTCGCGCTGCACGAGGAGGCCGCGTTCGTCGTCGACGCGGTGCAGGGCATCGTCCGGCAGCTCGACCCGAGGTCGCTGACCCCGGTCGGCGAGCCGGTGCGCTATCCGCCGGGCATCACCGGCGGCCAGTTCGACGGCGAGGGCCGGCTGTGGATAGCCGTGCCGAGCGAGGGCACCATCTCGGCGGTGACCGCCGCCGAACTGCCGGCCACGCCGGGCGCCGCGCCGCCGGCCGGGCTCAGCCCCAAGCAGGTCGAGACGTACGACGTCGCGGAGCCCAGCCACGAGCTGGTGGTCTCCACGCTGGACGACGGCGTCGCGGTGCTGGACCGGACGTCGGCCTCGCTGGTGACGGTGCGGGCCGGGCGGACCCAGCGGGCCGACCTGACGATGACCGGCGCGGGCAGCCTGCCGCCGCGGACCAGCGGCCCGCAGGTGCCGGTGACCGTGGCCGGTGAGCGGCGGGTACACGTGGTCCGCGACGGCGGCGAGGTGCGGCAGTTCACCGTGCCGGGCACCGGGGACGGGCTCAGCCCCGCGGTGGCCTGGGCGGGCCGCTTCTACTGCGCCGACGAGTCCACCGGCACGGTCTACTCGTTCGACGCCGACGGCAAGCTGGTCGACAGCATCAAGGGCGACGGCAGGGGCGGGCCGCTGGAGCTGGAGGTGCGGGAGAACCACCTCTTCATCAACGCGCCCAACTCGGCGACCGCGCGGGTGGTGGACGACAAGAACCAGGTCCGCGAGGTCAACAAGTACGACAACGACGTGCTCGGTGGTGACC
>NZ_QGGF01000656.1 GCF_003857015.1 Micromonospora globispora
CCCGGGACGACCTGCCGACCGGCCGAACCGCCTGCGGGGACGGTCGCGACGGTCGGCAGGTCGTCCCGGGTGGTCGCCGGGCCGGTGGCGCCGCGCAGCGCGACCGGCACCATGGCGGTGGGCGAGTCGGAGATCGCCTCGCGGGCCGCCTTCGCCATCGCGGCCCCGGTTGGGTAGCGGTCCGCCGGGTCCTTCGCCAGCGCCCGGGCGACCAGGTCGCGGACCGCCTGCGGGATCTCGTGCGGCAGCTCCGGCGGCTCGTCGTCCAGGTGCCGTACGGCCACCTGGAGCGGGTTGTCACCGGTGAACGGCGGGCCGCCGGTCAGGCAGCAGTACGCCACCGCCCCGAGGGCGTAGATGTCGGTGGCTCCGGAGACCGGTCGGCCGGCGGCCTGCTCGGGAGCCATGTAGAGGGCGGTGCCGGGGACCGCGTTCGTGCTGGTGATGCTGGTGACGTTGGTCGACCGGGCCACCCCGAAGTCGACCAGCACCACAGTGCCGTCCTCCTGCACCAGCAGGTTGCTCGGCTTGACGTCCCGGTGGACGATGCCGCGGGCGTGCGCCGCGTGCAACGCCTGCGCGACCTGGGCCACGACCGACATCGTCTCGCCGACCTCGAGCTGGCCGGCCGCCTCGATCCGCTTGGACAGCGGCTCGCCCTCGACGAACTCCATGACCAGGTAGTCGGCGTGGCTGCCGTCGGGCAGCTCGTCCTCGCCGCAGTCGAAGACCTGCACGATGCCGGCGCTGCGCAGGGACGCCATGATCCGCGCCTCGGCGCGGAACCGGGCGATGAAGTCGGGATCGGAGACCAGCGCCGGGAGCAGTACCTTCACCGCGACCTGACGGCCGAGGACCAGGTCAGTGGCACGCCAGACGTCACCCATGCCGCCGGTGGCGACACGGTCGTCCAGGCGGTACCGACCGCTGAGCACGAGCTCCGATGACAACACCTCCATACCGTACCCAGAGCGGCGGCGGAGTATTTCCCGCGATCTCGCCCCTGGGCTGCGGCGGCCGGTTCCCGGAGGCCCTGCCGGACGTCCGGCGACCGCCGCGCCGAACAGCCGGACGTCCCGATCCGGGTACGATCGGCCGAAAAAACGCGCTGACCAGTTCGTATGTCCCCGTTCCGGGGATCTCGTCCCGATCAATGAGCCTCCTGGCCAGGGTCAGCGTCCGGCAGGCGTTCCGCGTTACGGCGACTCGCCGGACAAGGCGTTGAGAAATCTCACTCTTTCCGGTTGGATGTCGCCTTGTCCCCTCGGTGATCGGCTCCTAGCGTTAGCCCCGCTCCGGCCCGCCCCATGATGCCGGTACGGTATGTCCGCCGACGACCGTACTTGGCGGCGAGTGTCCATACGTGCCGCCCGCATGCTCCGGCATCGGGCGCGATCAGGTCAGCGGGGGGGCTGATGGTGCGGGTGGAAGTCCGGTTGCCGGGACGGGCGGGCGTCGCGTGCGGCCCTGGCGCGGGACGGTCCGGAGAGTTGGCACGGCGCGAACGGCGGGTCCATGACCGGTGAGCTGAGCGAGGCGGTTGTCGCGGCGCAGGCGGGCGACGAGGCGGCGTTCCGCTTCCTCTACCGCAGCCTGCAGCCCGGCCTGCTGCGCTACCTCACCGCGCTGGTCGGCGCCGACGCCGAGGACGTCGCCTCGGAGGCGTGGCTGCAGATCTCCCGCGACCTGCCCACGTTCACCGGCGGCGAGTTCCGGGCCTGGACGGTGACCATCGCCCGCAACCGCGCGATGGACCACCTGCGACGGCAGCGTCGCCGACCGTCCCTGCCGGTGCCGGTGCAGGCGCTCAGCGAACTGGCCGGGGACGCCGACACCGCGGAACGGGCGGGAGAGACCATCGGCACCGAGTCCGCGCTGGCCCTGATCGCCACCCTGCCGCCCAGGGAGGCGGAGGCCGTGCTGCTGCGCGCGGTGATCGGGCTCGACGCCGAAACCGCGGGGCGGGTGCTGGGCCGGCGAGCGGGGGCGGTCCGCACCGCCGCCCACCGCGGCCTGCGCCGGCTCGCCGCACTGTTGGAACGCTCGGACATGGGCC
>NZ_QGGF01000657.1 GCF_003857015.1 Micromonospora globispora
GCCCTTCTTGATCGCTTCGACGTCCTTCTGCGCCCGGGCGGCGGCCGCGGCGGCGTCGGACTTCCCGCCGACCACGTCGGCGAGCGCCTTGGGTACCGGCAGTTCGCCGAGGATCGCGCCGACCAGCTTGCCCTGGCCCTGCGGCAGCCCCCAGCGCTGGAAGGTGTCCGGGCTCTGCCGCAGGACGGTCAGCACGTCCTCGCCGTACACCTCGGACAGCGGCTTCTTCGCGTCCACCCCGGCCTTACTGGTGTTCCAGGCAGTGAGGAACTTCTCCTTGTCGTCCGCGGTGCCCTTGCGGACCGGGAAGCGCCCCTCGGGGGACATCCCGAACCAGCGCGGGTAGCCGTCGGAGAGCATGTACTCCACGAAGGACTTGGCCGAATCGCCGGCGCCGTCGAGCACCGCCCACGAGCTGATCTCGCCGTACTGGGCCGGTTCGGTGCCGTTCGGGCCCTTGATGGCGGTGACGAAGCCGCTGTTCTTCGCCAGGAACGTCGGGTCCTTCTGGCACTGCGGGCAGGTGGGCTTGGCGTCGTTCCGCAGCCCGGCCAGCTCGTCGAGGATGAACGGCGACCAGATCAGCATGGCCGCCTTGCCGGCGAAGTAGGTGGCCCGGGTGGTGTCCACGTCCTGGGCGCCCTTGACCGAGTGGTTGCGCATCAGGTCGCCGTAGAAGCGGAACGCCTCGACGCACTCGGGGGAGTCCAGCGTCACCTTCCCGGAGTCGTCGGTGAGCTGGCAGTTGTTGGCCAGGGCCAGGTGCTCGAAGGTCTGCTGGGTGAAGACGTCACCGGGGGCGGTGGCCGCGGTGATGCCGGCGACGCCGCCGGTGTTCAGCTTCGCCGCCGCGGCGGCGATCTTCTCGTACGTGTCCGGGGCGGGCAGGCCGGCCGCGGCGAAGAGATCCTTGCGGTAGACCAGCAACTGGCCCCACCCGTCACTGGGGACGGCGAGCTGCTTTCCGTCCTCGGAGGTCAGCTCGAGGGCCCGGGGCGAGAAGGTGTCCCGCCCGAGCTTGTCGACGACCTCCTTGTTCGCGTCCGGTTCCAGCAGGTCGTTGCCGGCCAGGGTGCGGAGGCCGGCCAGCGAGACCGAGCCGACCACGTCGGGCAGCTCGCCGGCGGCGGCGCTGGACGCGATGAGGGAGGGGAACTGGTCCTCGTTGACGGTGACCAAATTGACCTTGACGCCGGTCTTCGCGGTGTAGTCGGCGATGATCGCCTTCGTGGCGGTCACCCGGTCGGCGACGTCCTCCAGGCTCCACACCGTTATCTCTGAACTGTCGCCTTTTGGCTCGTCGTCGCTGCAGGCCAGCAATCCTGTCCCGGCAAATGCCATGATCAGGGTGGAGGCGAGCATCCGCATCGAGGGTGATGACATCGGTGGCACTCCTCTCGAAGGGTACAACAGGGATTCAACGCCCTCGATTGATCAATTACAAGACATATACCGATATTTTGTTTTAGAATTGGGCCCGGTACTTCCCTGGAGCGGTGCCATGGGCAACTGGGTTGTCTCTCTGGCCGGGCCCCGACGCGTCAGTCTCGAGCCCTGCCCCAGCGATCCACTCGGCCCGGGCCAGGTCCGCATCCGCACCTGTTACTCCGGCATCTCAGCCGGCACCGAGCTGACCCTGTACCGGGGCAGCAATCCCCGGCTCAGCAAGGACTGGGACGCCGCCACCCGGATGTTCGTGCCGCGTCAGGCCGTCGCCCCCTATCCGGTGGTCGGCTTCGGCTACGAGGAGGTCGGCGAGATCGTCGAGGTCGCCGCCGACGTCGCCGACCGGCACCCAGGGCAGGTCGTCTGGGGCATCTGGGGGCACCGGGCCGAGGCGGTCGTCCCGGCCGGCGCGGTCCATCCCCTGGCCGCCGGGCTCGACCCGCTCGCCGCCGTCTTCGCCCGCCCCGGCGCGATCGCACTCACCGCCGTCCTCGCGGGCGACCTGCACCTCGGCGACTGGGTCGGGGTCTTCGGGCAGGGCGTGATCGGCCTGCTCGGCACCCGGCTGGCCGTCCTCTCCGGCACCCGCGTGGTGGCCGTCGAC
>NZ_QGGF01000310.1 GCF_003857015.1 Micromonospora globispora
ACTCCGCACCGTGCCGGCGGGCGCCGGGCAGCGCCGCGTACAGGTCGCCGGGGTGGACCTCCTGGCTGGCGTGCGTCACCCCGGTGACGGCGACCTCGGCGGCGCCGGCCGGGGGTGCGACACCCACCCGGGCGGCGAGGTCGCCGAGCCGGACGGGATTCACGGTACGAGGGCGTGGATTGCCGGACACGGCGTCAGACCCTACCCGGTCGTCCGGTTCCGACCGCACAGCCGCCCCGGTGGTTCGTCGCCACTCACCGATGATGTCCCGCCCTCCCCGCTCAGCGCGGAAAGACCTCGAACTTGGGGGACCGGCTGGTCGCCGAGGGCGGCACCCGGTAGTGACGGAGAGTGAAGCCCATCATCTCCCGGAAGGCTGGCGCGGCCACCGCGCCGCCCTCGCCGCCGGGGCTCCACACGAAGACCGCCACCACGTACTTCGGCTTC
Source organism: Micromonospora globispora (assembly GCF_003857015.1). GTDB lineage: Bacteria > Actinomycetota > Actinomycetes > Mycobacteriales > Micromonosporaceae > Micromonospora > Micromonospora globispora. The sequence continues at coordinate 448 of NZ_QGGF01000310.1, forward strand.
TCCGCCGGGGCCATGCCGATGAACGAGCCCACCTCGCCGGGTTGCTGCTTGCCGTCGGCGTAGCGCAGGCCGGTGCCGGTCTTGCCGGCGACCCGATAGCCCGGGATGGCGGCGGCCAGGCCGGTGGCCCGCTCGTACGGGCCCTCGTCGACCGTGGTGACCGCCTCGAGCATGGTGCGCAGCGCGACGGCGTTGGCCGGGCTGAGCACCGAGCGCGTCTTCGGCGTCGGGCCCGGCGTCCGCTTGCCGTCCGGCCCGATCACGTCCTTGATCAGGTGCGGCTGGACGTACGTCCCGTCGTTGGCGATGGCGGCGTACGCGGCGGCCATCTGCAGCGGCGTGGCGTCGACGCTGTGCCCGATCGGCACCGACCCGTACGACGAATCGCTCCACTGGTCCGCGGGGAGCAGCCGCCCGGAGGCCTCCCCCGGCATCCCCTCGCCGGTGGGCTGGCCGAGCCCGAACCGCTTCTGGTAGTCGATCAGCCGTTCCTTGCCCAGCTTGTCGGCGATCTCGATGGTGCCGACGTTGGACGAGAAGGCCAGCATCCCGGGAATACTCATCTTCTGCCCGTTGGCCGGATGGGTGTCCCGGAAGACGGTGTCGCCCCTGCGGATCGTGTTGGGGATCGGCATCGTCGTCTGCGGCGTGATGACGCCTTCCTGGAGCGCCGCGCCGTAGGTGATCGCCTTGTGGATCGAGCCGGGGTCGACCACGAAGCTGGTCGCCGCGTCCTCCCGGTCGGTCGGCTCGCTGTCGCCCGGGTCCGCCGCGTCGTACGTGGGCTGGCTGGCCTGGGCCAGCACCTCGCCGGTGGCGACGTCGAGCACCACGGCGGCGCCGACGCTGCCGCGGGTCTGCGCCATCTGCGCGCTGAGGATCCGCTGCACCTGGAACTGCAGGTCCCGGTCGATGGTCAGCTCCAGCGAGCTGCCCGGCTTCGGCGGGGTGGTCTGGCTGTACCCGCCCGGGATGGGTGCGGCCAGGTCGCCCTGCCCCACCTCGTACACCTTCTTGCCGGCCTGCCCCTGGAGCAGGTCGTCGTACTTGGCCTCCAGGCCCTCCAGGCCGATCATGTCCTGGCTGGTGAAGCCGATCAGGTTGGCCGCCAGGTCACCGCCGGGCACCTCGCGCCGCTCGTCCCGGTGCACGCCGATGCCGGCGAGGTCCAGCGCCATGATCTGCTTGGCCTTCTCGATCTCGACGCCCCGGGCCAGGTACTGGAACCGCGACTGGCCCCCGCCGGGCAGGGTGCGCTGCCGCATCTTCTCGGCCAGGTCGGACCAGGGCACGCCGAGCAGCGGGGAGAGCAGCTTCGCGGTGGCGATCCGGTCCTTGACCAGGGTCGGGTCGGCGAAGATGTACCGCGCCTCGACGCTGTGTGCCAGCGGAGCGCCGGTCCGGTCGTAGATGGCACCGCGGGGCGCGGGCAGGTCGACCCGGGCCAGCCGGTCGCCGACGCCGCCGTCGGCGTACGCCGGGGTGTCGACGGTCTGCAGGAAGACCAGCCGTACCCCGATGGTGGCGAAGAGGGCCAGCGCGAGCAGCGTGCCGAGCCGCAGCCGGCGGCGCGGGTCGGCGAGCTTGGGCGGACGG
>NZ_QGGF01000658.1 GCF_003857015.1 Micromonospora globispora
ATCAACCGGCTCAAGCGCAACCGCGCCGTGGCCACCCGATTCGACAAGCTCGCCGTGCGCTACGAAGCCACCGTGCACATCGCCGCGATCAGCGAGTGGCTGTGACCGACTTCGACACAGGCTCTAGGCGGTGCTGGATGGCGGCGATGAACGGGCTGCCTGCGTGGACGCCACCAAGGTCGTCGGACTTGCACTCCATGAGCATCCGGTGAAGCGCCAGGACCTCGTCGTAGCCCTCCATCCGTACTGCGTCAACGTCCACCGCTCAAGCTTGCCCGATGCTCCGCATCGTCAGTTTGGAAGGCGCCTTACCTCGGCCTGAGTCGATAGGTTGATCTACCGGTGAGCAGCCGTGAGACTGGTCGCGAAGGACGGAGTGATCACGTTTGAGACGACGTCGGATGCCGCTGTTGGCCGGTGTTGACCGCTAGATCGGGCACGTGTCGGGCATGCTGTCGGTCGTTGGCTGCGGTCGGGTTCGAACGCTAACCGGTGCTATGACCGGGATCAAGGATGAGGATGGGCTACCCCGCGAGCGACTACCTGCCGGCCGTGTTGCGCGGTGCGGCTGAGGCGCAGGATTACGTCTACATTCTGGGCCTTCGGGAGGACCCGGATCGGGAATCGTGGTCGCTGGTCTTCCAGGAGTGCGGCGAGCCTGATGAGCAGGATCGAGCGCTGGGGCTGGACACGTACTGGAATGGTGCAGGCGTGGACAGCCAGCGAGGCTGTCACGGGGGAGTCGTGGAATGTGAGATCCGCGCCTCTGAGCAGCCAACCTTGCCGAAGATGCCGCCGAGCGACATGAGCCAACTGCGGCTGGTGCTTGCTGAACAGGCCGCAGCGACGCTTCGTCTGCCCACCGAGGTCTGCTTCACTCTTCGCCTTCCCGACAATCAGCTACAGATGGTCAAACGCGGCTTGGTCCGAGTGCTCAACTCAGGTCGGCCGGACGCGACTCCTCGTCTGCTGCGCATGTAGGACAGGTACGAGACGTACGACCAACCGTCGATCGCTCCTTCGGATGAGCCAGCACCTGGCTGACACGAGCGGACTAACTCCGCTCGCGAAACCCACCGGACGGGGGCTGCGGATGACCGGTGACCTGGCTAGGGTGCCTCCAATGCGCATTCCACCCTTGCCGAAGGCATCGCTAGACCTCACGGGAGACAAGGCTGCGAAGCGAGCAGTCGGCAACCGTCCGGCGAACGTGACCTCACCCATCACCATCGACGCCTACAACCCCGATTGGCCCGCAATGTTCGCCAAAGAGGAGGCGGCCATCCGTGCTGCCCTAGGCTCCCGGGCGCTTGCCGTCGAACACGTAGGGTCGACCGCCGTACCCGGTCTCGCGGCCAAGAATCGACTCGACATCGACCTCATCGTCGCGGACCCGGCAGACGAAGATGCATACGTGCCTCCGCTGGAAGCCGCCGGCTACTTCCTACGCACCCGTGACACTGACTGGTACCAGCACCGATGCCTCTGGACCCGTGACCATGGCGTCAACCTGCATGTCTTCGGCCCTGACTGCGATGAGTACCTCCGACACCTGATCCTCAGGGACTGGCTTCGCACCCACCCTGAGGACCGCGACCGCTACGCAGCCGAGAAGCACCGAATCGCCCAAGAGCACCCCATGGACATGGCGCTCTACGTCCGGGCAAAGACAGCCATCATCATCGACATCCTCAAGCGCTGCGGACTGCGCTGAACGGCGCGAACCTGCTGCCTCGCCATCCCGTCTGCCATCGGCCCGCCCAACTGGGAGCGGGCCCCGCCCGGCCCGCCACGTCAAGCGGACCTTGACGCAGGTTCGGACGCTGGCGGGTCGGGCGGTGGTCTGCTCGGCTTGCCCGAGTCGATGGCAGGCGGGATGGCCTACCGCAACCACCCACGGACCGTGACCCGCCGGCGGAGCCCCGGCCATCCTGGAGCCGGAGCGCCCCCGCCGGAGGCGCCGTAGCCGCAACCCCGCGTCCGCCGCCAGCTCGCCGACGCGGCTGGCGTGCGCTCCCCTACGCCGCGCGGGCTCGTGC
>NZ_QGGF01000659.1 GCF_003857015.1 Micromonospora globispora
GCCCGGACGATGGCCGCCTTCACCCGGTCGCGACCGAGCGTGCCGACGGCGGCGGCCAGGGCCGGGTCGGCGAGGAGCGCGTCGGTGCGCGGCACGCGCCGCCGCGGGTCGGCCGTGCCGTCGGGCATCGTGTCATCTCCACAAGGGCTGCTTGGCGGAGACGGACGGGAATCGAACCCGCCTGGCCCGGGTCCCGGACCACACCGGTTTTGAAGACCGGGAGGGGCACCAGCCGCCTGAACGCCTCCACCGAGCACTTAACCACATGTGATGCCGAACCGCCTGCGGAGGGCCGTGAGCGCCCCGATCAGGGCCCGGGCGTCTGGAAGTGGGGCCGCGGCTCGCCGGGTGCGGTGGGCAGCCGGGTGATCGGCGGAAGCACCAGGGCGACGAACGCGAGGATGCCGATCACCGTGAAGGGCAGGGTGTAGCTCTTGCCGCTGGCGTCGTAGAGCAGCGCGGTGAGCAGCGGGCCCACCACTCCTCCGATGCTCCAGGCCACGATCATCGCCCCGTAGATGGCGCCGGCGTTCGGCGTCCCGAAGTAGTCGGCGGCCGTCGCGGGCATGGTGCCGAAGCCGCCGCCGTAGGCGAGGTAGACCAGGGCGGCGAGGACGGCGAAGAGCCAGAGGGCGGCGGCGTGCGGCAGGATCAGGAAGCAGACGCCCTGCAGGGCGAGCATCCCGAGGAACGCGGTCATCCGGCCGATCCGGTCGGACAGCCAGGCCCAGAACACCCGCCCGCCGCCGTTGAACAGGCCGAGGACGCCGACCAGCCCGGCGGCGGTCGCGGCGCTCACCCCGGCGACCGACTGGGCGGCGTCCGCGGCCTGGGAGATCAGCGCGATGCCGCAGGTCACGTTGAGGGTGAGGATCAGCGTGAGCAGGTACCACTGCCGGGTGTGCAGGGCCTCGCCGAAGGTGTAGACGCGGGTGCCGGCGACCGCCCGACCGCCGACCGCCGGGGTGAAGCCGGGCACCTGGTACCCGGCGGGTGGGTCGCGGAAGAAGGACGCCCCGAGCAGCACCGCGATCAGATAGGCGATGCCCAGGGGCAGGAAGACGCTGGTCTTGTGGCTGGTGCCGGCGAGCAGCGCTTTCGCCACCGGGGCGGTGATCACGGCCCCGAAGCCGAAGCCGGCGACCGCGATGCCGGTGATCAGCCCGCGCTTGTCCGGGAACCATTTGCTGAGCATGGCGATCGGGGTGATGTACGCGGCGCCGAGCCCGATGCCGCCCATCACCCCGTAGGTGAGCAGCAGCAGCCACAGTTGGTCACCCGACGACACCAGCGACGCCAGCATGATCCCGACGGCGTAGAGGATCCCGCCGCCCAGCGCGACGGGCCGGGGACCGCGGCGGTCCTGGATGCGTCCGCCGATCAGGCTGCCGATGAAGATCGTGCCGATCGCCACCTCGAAGGGCAGCACCACCTCGGCCTTGCTCCACCCGAACTCGGCCTGCAACGGCTTGTTGAACACGCTCCAGGCGTACACGGCGCCGAGCGCGAGCTGGACGAGCACGGCCGCCACCACGAGACCCCACCGGCCCCGCGTCGGTTGTCGATTTCCCCGCGACCCCGCGGCTGTTGTGGTCATGAGCGGTACCCCCGTATCGGCTCATGGGCCTGGCGCCTGCTGCCTGGTTACTCCAGTTTCGGGCCGGCGCCCGGCCCGTTGTCGTCTCCTGCCTGCCGCTCGCGCTGCCGGGCGCGTTCCCGCTGCGGCACCACGGTGTACTTCGGGTCCTTCGCCGAGGCGACCCCGCCGTGGAAGATGCCGAACCGGGTACAGACCGAGGCGGCGAGCAGTGCGCCACCGGAGAGCGCGGAGAGCGCGCGGCTGCGCCGGCCGACCAGCGCGCCGACCATCCCGGCGGCGGTCAACGCCCGTCCGGCGCGGAGCAGCTTGCCGGCGGTGCCCACCGCGTACGGCTCGCTGAGCAGCCCGAGCCGGTTCTCCACCCGGTGCGACCCCCACAGCTCCAGGGCAGCGCCGGCCACCGCGAAGCGCCGCGCCGGGCCGGCCTGATC
>NZ_QGGF01000099.1 GCF_003857015.1 Micromonospora globispora
TCGGCTCGACGGCGAGGGCCCGGGCGAGGGCGACCCGCTGCGCCTGCCCGCCGGAGAGCTGCCGTGGCCGCTGCCGGGCCTGCCCGCCCAGCCCGACCCGGTCGAGCCAGCGCTGCGCCCGCGCCCGCGCGGTACGCCGATCGGCGCCGTGCCGGCGCGGGCCGAAGGCCACGTTGTCCAGCGCGCTGAGGTGCGGGAAGAGCAGGTAGTCCTGGAACACCACGCCCACCGGTCGCCGCTCGGGCGGCGTCCACGCCCGCCGGTCGGGGCGGTCCAGGTCGACGCCGCCGAGGGTGAGGTGCCCGGCGGTGAGCGGATGCAGCCCGGCGAGGGCGCGCAGCGCAGTGGTCTTGCCGGCGCCGTTCGGGCCGAGCAGCGCGACCACCTCGCCGGCGGCGATCCACAGCCGTACGTCGAGGTGGAAGGCGTCCCGGTCGGCGACCAGGTGGGCGTCCAGCAGGGCCGGCGCGGTCACGGGCCGCTCACCCAGCGGTCGCGCAGCCCGGCGAGGATGGCGACGGAGACGGTGAGCAGGATGAGGCTGAGCACGATGGCGGCCTGCAGGTCGGTCTCCAGCGCCAGGTAGACGGCGAGCGGCATGGTCTGCGTCCGGCCCGGATAGTTGCCGGCGAAGGTGATGGTGGCGCCGAACTCGCCGAGGGCCCGGGCCCAGCAGAGCACCGCCCCGGCGGCGATGCCCGGGGCGACGAGCGGCAGGGTGACGTGCGTGAACGTGGTCCACCGGCGGGCGCCGAGGGTGGCGGCGGCCTCCTCGTAGCGGGGGTCCGCCCCGCGCAGCGCGCCCTCCACGGCGATGACCAGGAACGGCATGGCGACGAACGCCTCGGCCAGCACCACCCCGGCGGTGCTGAACGGCAGGGTCACCCCGAAGGTGGCGTCCAGCCAGGAGCCGATCAGCCCGCGGCGGCCGAACACCAGCAGCAACGCCACCCCACCGACCACCGGGGGCAGCACCAGCGGGACGGTGACCAGCGCCCGGACGAGACGCCGGCCGGGGAACTCCACCCGGGCCAGCAGCCACGCCAGGGGTACGCCGAGGGCGACGCAGAGCAGCGTGGCGAGGGTCGCGGTCTGCAGCGACAGCCGCAGCGCGGTGAGCACGCCGGGCTGGGTGAGCCGCTGCGGCAGGGTGGTCCACGGCGCGCGGGCGAGCAGCCCGACCAGCGGCAGGACGAGGAAGAGCAGGCCGAGCCCGGCGGGCACGAGCAACGGCAGCGGCACCCGCTGCCGCGGCCGGCCGGGCCGGGTCGCGGTGGGGGCGGTGTCGGTGCCGGACACTACGCCGGCGGGGCCTGGAAGCCGGCGGCGGTGAGCACCGCCCGACCGGCCTCGGAGCGGACGAAGTCGACGAACGCCCGGGCGCCGGCCGGGTTCCCCGTTCGCTTGAGCACGACGATCGGGTAGTCGTTGATCGCGTCGGCCGACTCGGGGAACTCCACCGCGTCCAGGTCGGCCGCGGCGGCCCGGACGTCGGTGCGGTAGACCAGCGCGGCGTCCACCTCGCCGAGTTTCACCTTCGCCAGCGCGCCCTTGACGTCCTGCTCGAGGGTGGCCGGGGTGAGCCGGGCGCCGGCCGCGTCGAGGGCTTTTCGCGCCGCCGCTCCGCACGGCACCTGCTCGGCGCAGAGGGCGACCTTCACCCCGGGCCGGGTCAGGTCGGCCAGGCCGGCGACCCGGGCGGAATTGCCCTTGGGTACGGCGATCACGAGCTGGTTCCGGGCCAGGGTGACCGGGGTGTCCGCCGCGTCGCCGGCGTCGGTCACGGTCTTCATGGTGGCGGGTGAGGCGGCGGCGAAGACGTCGGCCGGGGCGCCCTGGGTGATCTGAGTGGCGAGCGCCGAGCTGCCGGCGAAGTTGAAGGTCACGGTCGCGCCGGGATGGGCTGCCTCGAAGTCCTTGCCGAGCCGGGTGAAGCTCTCGGTCAGCGAGGCCGCGGCGAAGACGGTCACCCGCCCGCCGTCGCTCCCAGCCGGCTCGCCGCCGCAGCCGGCCAGGCCGAGGGTCAGGACGGCCACCGCGGCGAGGGCGGCGCGGATCCACCGTACGGTCACGGGCTGGTCCTTCCCCGCGGCGCGGCGGCGCGTTCCACCACGACGGTCGTCGACTTGATCACGGCAACGGCCACCGAACCGACCTGAAGGTCGAGGTCGTCGACCGCCTCGCGACTCATCAGCGACACGATGCGGAACGGGCCGGCCTGGATGTCGACCTGGGCCATCACGGTGTCCTTGACCACCGCGGTGACGATCCCGCGCAGCCGGTTACGGGCGGAGGAGAGCTCGGGGTGCCCCGGGGCGCGGACGAAGGCGGCCAGGTCCGCCCCGCCGATCACCCGGTGGCCGTGCTCGTCGCGGGTGGCGGCGAGCCGGCCGACGTCGATCCAGCGGCGGACCGTGTCCGCGCTGACCCCGAGCAGCTCGGCGGCCTCACCGATCCGGAACACCGTCACCCGGCCAGGCTAGCGTCTGCATCTGCAATGTGAAAGCAGCCATAGACCTCGCATCGTCGAGGATTCAGTGATGAACATGCCCGCGTCTGCGGTTGGTGCGCTGCGCCGCGCGCGACCGATACAGCCGTGGCGGCGTACGGGCGCTCCGCTCCGGCGCCGCATGGGGGGCATGTCGCCCCGACCCACGCGCGACGGCCCGGCCGATGCTTCCATCCGCCGGGCCGTTCGTCGCGTCAGCGCGAGCCGGGGCTGAGGCGTACCCGGCGCAGCAGCTGGGCGTTGAGCGCCACCACGATCGTGGACGCGGACATCAGCACGGCGCCGACCGCCGGGCTGAGCGCGACCCCGGCCCAGGCCAGCGCCCCGGCGGCGAGCGGGATCGCCACCACGTTGTAGCCCGCGGCCCAGGCCAGGTTCTGGATCATCTTCCGGTACGACGCCCGGGAGAGCCGGATGACGCCGGTGACACCCCGCGGGTCGGAGGAGGCCAGGATGACCCCGGCCGACTCGATCGCCACGTCGGTGCCGGCACCGATGGCGAGACCGACGTCGGCCCGGGCCAGCGCCGGGGCGTCGTTGACCCCGTCGCCCACCATGGCCACCGTCAGGCCCCGGGCCTGCAGGTCGGCGACCGCCCGGTCCTTGTCCGCCGGCAGCACCTCGGCGAAGACCTCGTCCACGCCGGGCCGGAAACCCAGGTCGGCGGCGACCGCCTCGGCGACCGGCCGGGCGTCCCCCGTGATCATGACGAGCTTCCGTACGCCCTGCTGACGCAGCTCGGCGATCGCTTCCCGGGCCTCCGGCCGGACCTCGTCCTCGAGGGCGAAGGCGGCTACCGCCGTCGGACGGCCGGCCTCCGACAGCCGGACCAGGTGCAGGACGGCCGCGCCCCGCGCCGACCAGTCCCGGGTCACCCCGCTCAGCTCGTCCGGCACCGCGACGTCGAGCTCCCGCAGCAGCGCCGGGCCGCCCACCGCCCAGGTCGCGCCGTCGACACTGGCCTGGACACCCCGGCCGGTCAGCGACCGGAAGTCCCGGGCCACGGACCGCAGGCCCCGGTCCCGCGCGACCTTCACCAGCGCCCGGGCGAGGGGATGCTCACTGTCGGCCTCGACCGCGCCGGCAACCCGCAGCGCGTCGTCCTCCGCGAAGCCGTTCGTGGCCGCGGTGGCGGTGACGGTGTGCGCCCCACGGGTCAGGGTGCCGGTCTTGTCGAACAGCACCGCGTCCACGCTGCGCATCCGCTCCAGCGCGAGGCGGTCCTTGACCAGGATGCCGGCCTTGGCGGACACCGCGGTCGACAGGGCGATCACCAGCGGGATGGCCAGCCCAAGCGCGTGCGGGCAGGCGATCACCAGCACCGTCACGGTACGTACCACCGCCGCGTCGAGGTCACCGGCCGCCCACCAGGCGACGAAGGTGACCAGGGCGGCGGCGGTGGCCAGGTAGAAGAGCAGCGCGGCGAAGCGGTCGGCGAGCACCTGGGCGCGTCCGCTGGAGGCCTGGGCCTGCGCGACGAGCCGGCCGATACCGGCCAGCGCGGTGTCCTCGCCGACGGCCTCGACGCGTACCCGGAGGGCCGAGTCGGTGGCGACGGTGCCGGCGACCACCCGGTCCCCGACGGCGCGCGGCACCGGCCGCGACTCCCCCGTGATCATCGACTCGTCCAGCTCGGCGGCCCCGTCGACGATCCGGCCGTCGGCCGGCACCCGACCGCCGGAGCGGACCAGAACGACGTCGCCGACCCGCAGCTCGGCGACCGGCACCCGCCGGAGGCCACCCTCGTCGTCCACCCGCTCGGCGTCGTCGGGCAGCAGAGCGGCCAGCGCCGCCAGGGCTCCCTGCGCCTGACCGATCGCCTTCATCTCCTGCCAGTGGCCCAGCAGCATGATGGTCACCAGCGCCGCCAGCTCCCACCAGAAGTCGAGGTCGAACGCCCCGAGGCTGGTGGCCAGGGACGCGACGTAGGCGACGGTGATCGCCATCGAGATGAGCAGCATCATGCCCGGCGCGCGGTCGCGCACCTCACGGACGCCACCGACCAGGAACGGCCAGCCGCCGTAGAGGAAGACCGCCGAGCCGAGGACCGGGCCCACCCAGTTCAGGCCCGGGAAGTCCAGCGAGTAGCCGAACCAGTCCATCACCATGTGGCTGGTGAGCACGACCGGCACGGTCAGGGCCACGCTCAGCCAGAACTTGCGTCGGAACTGCTCCGGGTCGTGACCGGCGTGCTTGTCGTGCCCGCCACCGTGGCCGTGATGGTCGTGCCCGGCGTGGTGGTCGTGCCGGCCGGCGAGGTGATCGGGCGGGCGTTGGCTGGGAACGTGGTGCCCGTGCTCCTCGGCCGCATGGCCGTGCTCGTGGTGGGCCGGCCCGGCCAGCCCGTCGTGTCCGGCGTGTGCGTGCGTCAGGTGTTCCTGTTTCATCGCCATCCACCTCCGCACTCACCCTATACCCCCTAGGGGTATACGGCAACACCGTTCCCTTACCGATACCCGCTACGGGTAGGGCCTTTGGACCCCCCGCTCTGAGGCCCTCTTTCCGTGTCCGGCGGAGTCGGCCCGGAGCATCGTCAAGGTCGGAACCCGAGAGGAGACGGTGACATGTCGCCCACCATCAGCCGTCGTCGACTGCTCGTCGGCATCGCCGGGACCGTCGGTCTGGCCGGCACCGCCGGCGCCGCCGCCTGGGCGGGCGGCGTCTTCGATCCCCGGCTGGTCACCCCCGACAGCCCGCTCGTCGCGCAGACCGAGGCCGCCCGACGCCGGCCCGGCGCCGCGACCGTCACCGCCCGGCTGAACCCGCGACCCGTCACCCACGACCTCGGCGGCCCGACGGTCACCACCTGGGGGTACGCCGACAGCGGCCCCGGCCCACTGATCCGGGCCCGCGCCGGCGACCTGCTCCGGGTAGAGGTGGCCAACGGCCTGCCGGTGGCGACCAGCGTGCACTGGCACGGCATCGCCCTGCGCAACGACATGGACGGGGTGCCCGGGGTGACCCAGCAGCCCATCTCCGCGGGCGGCCGGCACACCTACGAGTTCACCGCCCCCGACCCGGGCACCTACTTCTACCACCCGCATTCCGGGGTGCAGCTCGACCGCGCCCTGTACGGGGTGCTCGTCGTCGACGACCCGCACGAGGCCGGCAGGTACGACGCGGAGTGGGTCGTGGTGCTGGACGACTGGGTCGACGGCACCGGCCGCACCCCCGACGACGTGCTCAGCTCCCTTCAGTCGATGGCGGGGCACGACATGGGCGACATGAACCACGGTGGCATGTCCGGCATGTCGATGGGCGGCATGGAGACCATGGTCTCGCCGCTGCTCGGCGGTGCCGGCGACGTCGCCTACCCGCACTACCTCATCAACGGCCGGGTGCCGGCCGCCCCGGTGACCCTGACCGCGCGCCCCGGCCAGCGGGTGCGGATCCGCCTGGTCAACGCCGCCTCGGACACGGCCTTCCGGGTGGCGCTCGGCGGCCACCGGCTCACCGTCACCCACACCGACGGATTCCCGGTCGTGCCCACGACCACCGACGCCCTGCTGCTGGGCATGGGCGAACGCGCCGACGTGACGGTCACGCTGAGCGACGGGGCGTTCCCCCTCGTCGCCGTCGCCGAGGGCAAGACCGGGCAGGGGCTGGCGGTGGTCCGCACCGCCGCGGGCGCCCGCCCCCCGGCGACGGCCCGACCGACCGAACTGGACGGTGGCGTCCTGGTCAGCGGCGCGCTCCGGGCCGCCGAGGAGGTGGCGCTGACCGACCGCCAGCCGGACCGGGTGCACCGCCTGGTGCTCGGTGGCGGGATGATGCCCTACCGCTGGACCATCAACGGGGCCACCTTCGGCCACGCTGATCCGCTGCTCGTGGGTCGCGGCGAGCGGCTACGGCTGGAGTTCGTCAACACCACCACGATGTTCCACCCGATGCACGTCCACGGGCACACGTTCGCCGTGACCGGCGGGGGCGCCCGGAAGGACACCGTCATCGTGACGCCCCGGCGGAGGGTCACCGTCGACCTCGACGCGGACAACCCCGGCCAGTGGATGACCCACTGCCACAACATCTACCACGCCGAGACCGGCATGATGATCAACTTGGCCTACCGGGCCTGATCGCACACGCCCGCGATCGCGCTGGCGCGCCCAACCCTCTGTCCTCAGCGGTCCTCCGGTGCGAGGTGCACCCGGCGCAGCGTCTGGGCGTTGAGCGCGACGATGATGGTCGAGGCGGACATCAGCACGGCGGCGGCGGCGGGGCTGAGCGAGACGCCGGCCCAGGCGAAGACGCCGGCGGCGACCGGGATGGCGATGACGTTGTAGCCGGCCGCCCACATCAGGTTCTGCACCATCTTCCGATAGGACGCCTTCGACAGCCGGGCGGTGGCGGAGATGCCCCGCGGATCGGAGGAGGCGAGCACCACCCCGGCGGACTCGATCGCCACGTCCGTACCGGCCCCGATGGCCAGCCCCACGTCGGCGCGGGCGAGGGCGGGGGCGTCGTTGACGCCGTCACCGACCATCGCCACCCGGTGGCCGCGCTGCTGCAGCCCGGCGACGATCTCGTCCTTGTCGGCGGGCAGCACCTCGGCGAAGACCTCGTCCACCCCGGCCCGGAAGCCGAGATCGGCGGCGACCGCGTCGGCCACCGCACGGGCGTCCCCGGTCACCATCGCGATCTTCCCTATCCCGAGTTCCCGCAGCTCGGCGACGGCCTGGCGGGCCTCGGGGCGTACCTCGTCCTCGAGTGCGAGGGCACCGAGCAGCCGAGGCGGCCCGTCGAGGCGGGCCAGGTAGAGCACCGCCGCCCCGCGCGCGGACCACGTCTCGTCGGCCCGGCGCAGCTCGGCCGGTACGTCCGCGTGCAGCTCGCGCAGCAGCGCCGGCCCGCCCACCGCGTACGCCGTCCCGGCCACGGTGGCCTGCACGCCGCGTCCGGGTAGGGACCGGAAGTCCGAGCCGGTGGCTGGGCCGACCCGCTGGGCAGCGGCGACGATCGCCCGGGCGAGGGGATGCTCACTGTCGGCCTCGACCCCGGCGGCCAGCCGCAGCACCTCGTCCTCGTCGGCCCCGTCGGCGGCGGCCACCCCGGTGACGGTGTGCTGCCCTTTCGTCAGCGTGCCGGTCTTGTCGATCAGGACGGCGTCCACGGTGCGCATCCGCTCCAGCGCCAGACGGTCCTTGACCAGAATTCCCGCCTTGGCCGCCACGCTGGTCGACAGCGCGATGACCAGGGGGATCGCCAGGCCGAGGGCGTGCGGACAGGAGATCACCAGCACACTGATGGTGCGGACCACGGCCTGGTTCGCCTCGCCGAGCGCCGACCAGACCACCAGGCTCACCACCGCGGTGGCGGTGGCGATGTAGAACAGCCACGCGGCGAACCGGTCGGCCAGCACCTGCGCCCGTCCGCCGGCCTGCTGCGCCTGGGCGACCAGCCGCTGGATGCCCGCCAGCGCGGTGTCCTCCCCCACCGCGTCCACCTGTACCCGGATGGCCGAGTCGGTCGCCACGGTGCCGGCGACCACCCGGTCCCCCACCCCGCGCGGCACCGGTCGCGACTCCCCCGTGATCATCGACTCGTCCAGCTCGGCGCCGCCCTCCACGACGTGCCCGTCCGCGGGCACTCGCCCGCCGGGACGGACCAGCACCGTGTCACCGGTACGCAGGTCGGCCACCGCCACCCGCTGCGGGGAGCCGTCCGGGCCGATCCGCTCGGCGTCGTCGGGCAGCAGGGCGGCAAGCGCGGCCAGCGCGCCCCGCGCCTGGCCGATCGCGGTCATCTCCTGCCAGTGGCCGAACAGCATGATCGTGACCAGCGCGGCGAGTTCCCACCAGAAGTCCAGGCCGAAGACGCCGATGCTGGTGGCCACGGAGGCGAGGTAGGCCACGGTGATCGCCATGGAGATCAGCAGCATCATGCCGGGCGCCCGGTCCCGCACCTCTCGTACCGCGCCGACCAGGAAGGGCCAGCCGCCGTAGAAGAACACCACCGACCCGAGCACCGGACCCACCCACGAGACGCCGGGGAAGTCCAGGGAGTAATTCAGAGTGTCCATGACCAGGTGGCTGGTGAACACGATGGGAATGGTCAGCGCCAGACAGACCCAGAACCGGCGGCGGAACATCGCCGGATCGTGCCCGGCGTGCTTGTCGTGCCGGGCGTGCGTCCCGCCGCCGGCACGACCTGCCGGCCCCCCGTGGTGCTGCACCCGCCTCGCCTCCCGAAGCCCGGCGCCGTCCGCCGTGGCAACCCCAGATCACCAGCATCACGCGGCCGGCCGTCCGTTCGGCCCGGTCCCGCCGATTCACCACCGCACGCGGGCGCACTGGCTAGGGTTCTGCGGGTTTCACGCCGGGTGTGAGGTGAAGCTGCCCGTTAGCGGGTGAGCGACGCTCTCGCCCGCCGGGCATCACGGTGGGGAGGGGTGAGACGCCATGCACCACGACGGTGGCTGGTACTGGCCGATGGCCGCCATGATGTTCGGCTGCCTGATCCTGCCTGGTGATAGTCGGGGCGGTGTGGCTGGCCGCCAACCGCGGCCGCCCGCAGTCGCCGGACCGGCACGAGTACGCCCGCCGGATCCTGGTTGAACGGTACGCGCGGGGCGAGATGGACACGGAGGAGTACCACCGGCGGCTGGACGCGTTGCGCTGATTCGCCGCCGGCCTGGTGAGCCGGTCAGCGTTTCGGGCGGAGGGTGTCCACCCGCGCGACCGACTCGTCGATCCGGGCCTCGGTGAGGCGTCCGGAGCGGACCAGGTTGACGACGCTGTCGATGGTCTGGTCGACGACCTTCGGGTCGTACACCTGCTGATTGGCGAAGACGAGGAGGTCGAGGCCGGCCTGGAGGGCCAGGGCGACCGCCTCGGCGGCCCCGTAGCGCCGGGTGATGGCCACCGCCTGCATGTCGTCGCTGACCACCGGGCCCTGCCAGCCGAGCCGGCCCCGGAGCAGGTCCGTCACGGTCGGCGCCGACAGCGACGCCGGATGATTCGGGTCGAGCTGTCGGTTGAGCAGGTGCGCGGCCATCACCGAGTCCGCGAGTCCGGCGCTGATCAGTCGCTGGAACGGTTCCAGCTCGCTCGCCTGCCAGGTCGAGCTGACATCGACCACCTCGAAGTCCGTGTTGCCGGCCGCGCTGCCCGAGCCGGGAAAGTGCTTGAGGACGGTCTTGACCCCCGCGGCCCGGTGAACCTGGATCTCCTCGGTGGCGTTGCTGACGACGACGTCCGGATCGTTGGAGAAGCTGCGGCCAAGCTTTCCGATCGCCCGGCTCTCCGGATTGACGTTCAGGTCGACGACGGGTGCGTAGTTGAGGTTCACCCCGATCGAGGTGAGGCCGTCGACCAGTCCACGCGCCCACTGTTGCGTCGCCGCCGGGGAGTTCTCCGCGCCGACCTCCGCCTCCGACTTCGTGGCCGGGAAGCCGTTGCTCGGATTGAGCCGGGAGGTGCGGCCACCTTCCTGGTCGATCGACACGATGAGCCGGCCCGGTGAGGCGTCCTTCAGCATCTTCACGAGAGCGCTGACCTGCCGCGGCGAGGTGATGTTCCGGGTTGCCTTCGTCTGCAGGTCCTGATCGAACAGGATCACGCCACCGAGCCCGTCCCGGACCGCCTTCATGATCCAGTCGTTCTCGTCGAGCCGTTCGCCGCGAAACCCGACGACGAGCAGACTGGCGATCTTGCGACGGAGCGCGGCCTCGCCTCTCGACGCGGACGGCACGCCCCGTCCCGGGGTGGGCTTCGTTCTCGACGCCGTCGAGCCGCTCGACTCGCATCCGGCCACGGTCGCCACCGCGGCCGAGCCGACTCCGGCGAGCAGCAGCCGGCGAGACACCCGCATACCGGTCACCTCTGCACGCTACGACCGGCCCCGCGTCGTCTACGGCCAAACTGCGAACACTCCTCGGCCACGACCTGGCGGCGCCCCGGGAGCGCACCGGCGGCGGGCTTGACTTCAGGTCGACCTGAAGTCCGAGGGTGGGGCCATGCCAGCAGAGAAGACAACGATCCCGTACGAGGTCGGTGCCGACCTGATCGCCGTGCTGGACGCGGCGGACGACCAGCCGAGCGCGGTGCGGCTGCGGCGACGCAGCTACGACCTGCTCGATCTGCGACCCGGCGGGGTCGCCGTGGACGTGGGCTGCGGCACGGGACGCGCGGTGGCCGAGCTGACCGAGCGGGGCGTCACCGCGATCGGGGTCGACCCGGACGAGCTGGTGCTCGGCACGGCTCGCCGCCGATGGCCCGGAGCCGACTTCCGCGCCGGCAGCGCGCAGTCTCTCCCGTTGCCCGACGGCGCGGTGACCGGCTACCGGGCGGAAAAGGTCTTCCACGTCCTGGCGGACCCGGGTCCGGCGCTGGACGAGGCCCGCCGGGTCCTCGCCCCGACGGGCCGCATCGTGCTGCTCGGCCAGGACTGGGACGCCCTGATCATCGACTCGGACCATCCGGAGCTGACCCGGGCGGTGCTGCGCGCGCAGGCGGACACCTGCCCGCGGCCGCAGGCCGCCCGCGCGTACCGGAATCTGCTGCTCGACGCCGGTTTCCGGGACGTCGCCGTCGAGGCGTACCTGGGGGTCGTCACCGATGCCGGCATGCTGCCGGTGGTGGAGCGGTTCGGGGCGACGGCGGTGGCCGCGGGCGCGGTCACCGCCGCGCAGCACGCCCGGTGGGCCGACGACCAGCGGCGCCGGGCGCGCGACGGCCGGCTGTTCCTGGCGTTCCCGATGTTCCTGGCCTCGGCACGGCGGCCCTGACCGGCCGGGTGCCGTGCCACCGGCTCAGAGCGGCACGTGCGGCGGCGCCGTCGGGCCGATCCGCGACCGGACCATCTCCTGGTAGTGCGGGCAGGCGGTGAAGTCGTGGTGCTCGCACTCCAGGCCGCCCTCGATGAACCGGAGGGAGTCCTGCAGCGCGGCGATCCGCACGACCAGATCCTCCCGGTGCCGCAGCAGGATCTGCCGCCGTCGCGCCGATCCACCGGCGGTGAGCAGCTCGTGAATCTGGTCGAGGGAGAGGCCGGCCTCCTTGGCCCGCAGGATGGTCGCGACCCGGTACAGGTCGGCGGTCCCGTAGCGGCGGTGCCCGGCGACCGCCCGGGCCGGAGTCAGCAGCCCCAGCGATTCCCAGTGCCGCAGCACGTGGGTGGCCAGCCCGAACCGGCCAGCGATCTCGCCGATGGTCATCACCCGGTCGTCGGTGGACGTCACCTGCTCATTCAGCCGCAGCGCACGCCGTGGGCGCAACGGCGAACGACGGACCACCGGTGCCGGGCGGTCCGGAAGGGATACCCTCGGGTCACGGTCGGCCCCTGGGGAGCGGCATGAGCAGCCAGACGACGGACGCGAGGATGCCCGCGGCGTTCTTCGGCCACGGCAACCCGATGAACGCCCTGGAGGTCAACCGCTACACCGCGGCCTGGCGGGAGTTCGGCCGGGCGGTACCGCGACCGCGGGCGATCCTGGTGGTCTCCGCGCACTGGTACATCGGCGCGACCGCGGTGACGGCGATGCCCCGTCCCCGTACGATCCACGACTTCTACGGCTTTCCGCAGCAGCTGTTCGACCTGGAGTACCCGGCGCCGGGGTTACCGGAGCTGGCCGAGGAGATCAGCGACGTCGTCCATCCCACCTGGGTCGGCGCCGACCTGGACTCCTGGGGCATCGACCACGGGACCTGGTCGGTGCTGACGCACGCCTTCCCCGACGCCGACATCCCGGTGGTGCAGCTGAGCATCAACGCGTTCAAGGGGCTGGACTACCACCTCGACCTCGGGGCCCGGCTCGCGCCGCTGCGCGAACGCGGGGTACTGATCGTGGCCAGCGGCAACGTGGTGCACAACCTGGGCGGCGTGGACCCGCGGCTGACCGACGAGGGCTTCGACTGGGCGCGCCGCTTCGACGACGCGGCCCGGGAAATCATGCTGGACGCGCCGACCGACGCGGCCCGGCTGGACGGCCATCGCGACTACGACCTGGCCGTACCGACGCCGGACCACTTCATCCCGCTGCTGTACCTGGCCGGGCTGGCCGGCACCGGCGACGGCCGCCCCGAGGTGCTGGTGGACGGGTACGCGTACGGGTCGCTGTCGATGACGGCGTACACGGTGGGGCTCTCCTGCCCGACGGCGGGCCGCCCGGCGGGCGCGCCGTCGTTGCCGGCCGACGTGCCGGCGGACTCGGCGAACATCTGAGGCGGATCGTCCACGGTCGAGCGGGCACGACCTCGGGCCGTTCGCCGTTCGACGCCAACCGAGATGGCGGCGTCTCCCGGCCGCCTGGCCGTTAGGGTGAATGCCGGTGTGCCGGGAAGTCTGGTCGGCGTACGACCTGTCCTGCCCCGACGCGACCTGCTGGAGTGCTGGTGCGAGCCCGAGACCTGGCGGTGCCCTTCCCGACGATCTCCCTCGGCTCCACGGCGCTCGAGGCGGCCCGCCTGCTGGCCGGGTACAACCTCCCCGGGCTGATCGTGGTGGACGACGCCGGGCGTCCGGTCACCGTGCTGCCCGGCACGCAGGTGCTGCGCCTGGTCATCCCCGCCTACACCCGGGAGGACCCGACCCTGGCCCGGATGATCGACGAGCCGTCGGCCGACGTGTTCCTGCGCGGGGTCGAGGGCCGGACGGTCGCCGACCTGCTGCCGAAGGAGCACCCGGAGCCGCCAGTGGTGGAGCCGCAGGCCACCGTCCTGGAGGTGGCCGCGGTGATGGCGCAGAAACGCAGCCCGCTGGTGGCGGTGGCCGCCCGGGGAGAGCCGATGATGGGTGGGATCACCCTCGACGCGCTGCTCGACCGGATGCTCGCGGCGTGACCGCCGTCGCGTGGGCGGCGGTGGCCGTCTTCACGATCTGAGGGCGCCTGAACCTGTGCGGCGGGACTGCACCGGCTCAGGACGGGTACGCGTCACACCGGCTGGGCCGACGAATCCGCCTCAGCCGACGCCCAGATCGGGAGGAGTGACAGGTGACGGAGCCGGAAGAGGGTCAGGAAAAGAGCAGGAAGACCGACGACGTGCTCTTCTCGCGCGACGGGGATCCCCACCACAGGATTGCCCAGGCACCCCAGCCGGACGAGCATCTGCCCGCGCAGTTCATGCACGACGGGGAGACGGAAACCGTCGGCGACGAGTGAGGGCGGCGGACGCCTGCCGGGACGGGGTCACCGCCCGGGCGTCTCGCCGTGTCCCGGCCCTGGAGCCGCGGTGGTGGTGGTCCTGGCCGCCTTCGACTGCCAGGGCCAGCGGCCCTCGAGCTCGACCTCCAGCGAGAAGCTGAGGAAGGTACGGACCACGACGATCAGCGCCAGCACGCCGACGCTGTGGAACGTCGGCGAGACGGCCACCGTGCGGATGATGTCCCCGCCGACCAGGAACTCCAGGCCCAGCAGGATGGCCCGACCGACTCCCTGCCGGAACGGCGGGTAGACGTCGATCAGCTGCCGGGTCCGCCAGTAGCGGTAGACGAAAACGACCGAGGCGATGACGACGCCCACGGCGATGACCAGCACGCCGGCGAGATCCAGCAGCGTGCCGATCCGCTGGATGATCTCCTTTGTCGTCACCGCTTCACCCCCGCCGCTCCGCCAACCAGCCCGGACCGGACGACGTCGGCGAAGCCACCATCGCGCATCCCTGCTCGGGTCGGGACCTTTTCGCCAGGTTCAGCAGGCGCAACCGGTACGACCGGAGGTCCCGCTCATTGGCCGGCCATGCGATCAACCTGTTGGCGAGGTGAGGCGCCACCGTCGTTCGCGTTGGTTCCGCCCCCGGTCGGGTAACCCCGCGGCGACCTGGTTACTGAGACCCGAGGAGGAACCCATGGCACGCGACCCTGCCGAAATGAAGACCGGCGAGCTGCGCAAGCAGGCCGAACGGGCCGGAATCCGGAACACCGACCAGATGAACAAGAACGACATGATCCAGGCGCTGGGCGGGACGGCGAACGCCCAGCGTGGCGGTGGCCAGCGGCAGAAGGACCCGAAGCCGCCGGGGATCAGCCCGAAGGACTACAAGAACATCCCGGGCAACCAGACCTGACCGGTCTTGCCATCCCGCCGCAGGCGGGCCGCCGACCCCGGTGTGGTGGGCAGAGGACCAACCGGCGTCGGGGCTCTCCGGTCCGCCGTCGGCGCGGAGGTGCCGCATGAGCGGGAAGCGCGGTCGCTCCACCGCGTCCGGCGCCCTCCGGACGCCGCTGACGCCGATGCTGGCGGCGGCGGTGGACGTGCTTCCCGTCGGGCCGGGTCTCGCGTACGAGCCGAAGTGGGACGGCTGGCGGGCGCTCGCGTTCCGCGACGGCGACGAGATACGTCTCCAGTCGCGGGCCGGCCGAGACCTCACCCGGTACTTCCCCGACGTGGCGCGGACGGTGCGTGCCGCCGTACCGCCCGAGGTCGTGCTCGACGGCGAGCTGGTGGTCTGGGCGCGCGGCCGCACCGACTTCGCCCAGCTCCAGAGCCGGGTCACCGCCGGGTCGCGGCTGCCCGAGCTGGTCCGCCACCACCCGGCCCACTACGTCGTCTTCGACCTCCTGGTCGACGCCTCCGGGCACTCGCTGCTGGACCGCCGGCTGGCCGAGCGGCGCGCTCTCCTCACCGAGCTGCTCCGGGACGCCCCACCCGACCTCGTACTCTGTCCACAGACGACCGACCCCACCCAGGCCGCCGAGTGGATGGCCACCTGGACGCAGGCGGGTGTGGAAGGGGTGGTCGTCAAGCGGCTCGACAGCCGGTACGAGCCCGCACGGCGGGGTTGGCGCAAGGTCCGGGCCCGGACGTCCACCGAGACCGTCGTCGGCGGCGTCACCGGAAGCGTCGACGACGCGGAGACCCTGCTGACCGGCCGCTTCGACGGACAGGGGCGGCTCCGCTACATGGGGCGTACCCATCCGCTGCACGCCCGGCAGCGACGGGAGCTGGCCCAGTTGGTCCGCGCCACGCCTCCGGACTCCCCCACCCCCTGGCCCCGTCCACTCCCGGCGACCTGGACGGGGCAGCTCGACGGGGCGGAGCCGCTGGAGTACGCGCCGGTCGAGCCGACGTTGGTGGTGGAGATCGAGGTCGACACCGCGTACGAGCACCACCGGTGGCGGCACCGCGTCCGGTACCTGCGCCCCCGCCTCGACCTGGCGGTCCGCGACCTGCCGCTGCTGGAAGAGGAGGCGGCGGCCTGAGGCGGGTCGGCCAGTGCCTTCCGGCCGTCGTCGACCACGCTGTCGCGGTACGGGCCGAGCGGGCGCCCGCCCAGCACAGCGCTAGGGGCGGTCAGGCCGAGTGGCGGAACCAGCTAGGCCCGCTGCCTCGTCTTCGTCACGTGCTGCTCTGCCGCGCTGGCCCCGGTAGGTCGGGTTCACAGCACGATGTCCGCGGCGCTCCGCGCCCGCCGCCCCACAGCCAACCGGCGGACCGGTCAGCCGTCGGAGCCGGAGATCAGCGCCAGGCCCGTCTCCGGGTCCACCCGTTTGGCCAGCTCCGGCGCCACTTCCGAGACGATCACCTCCAGCGTCGGCCAGACCCGGCCGCGCAGCAGGTGGCCGCCGACGGTGCTGCCGTCGAAGCGGCCCAGCACCGCGTGCGCGTGCAGGACCGGCTCGCCGTCCCGCTCGGCGACGTCGCCGAGCAGGGAGAGCACCTCGACCTGCTCGGCCACCGGAATCCGGCGGTAGTCGTCGCTCTCCCGGTCGAACCAGCCCACCTCGGCGTCGGCGAAACCGCCGACCGCGGTCACCCGGGCGGCGCGCATCTGCTGCTCGCGCAGCGCGGCCCCGACCGCGGCGACCGCCTCCTCCCCCTTGTCGCAGACCACCACGAGGACCCGCCCCGTCTGGTGGTGCACCTCGCTTACCTTCATCACACCCCTCTCCCCCGTCGGCGTCAGCGCACCCGGTACGTCTCCGCCTCGGTCGTGCGCAGCTCCAGCCCGTGACCCGGCCGGTCCAGCACCACCGGAACGCTGCCACCGGTCGCCGGCACCGCCCCGTCGAAGAGCGTCGACTCGATCCGGACGTGGTCGTGGAACCACTCGACGTGCCGCAGGTTGGGTGTCGCGGCGGCCACCGGCAGGTGCTGGTGGGGCGCGCAGTGGGCGGAGACCTCCAGGCCCGCCGCGGCGGCGACCGCCGCCGCCCGCAGGAACTCGGTGATCCCGCCGCACCGGGTGACGTCGATCTGGAGGCAGTCCACGTACGGGGCCATCCGGTGGAAGTAGACCAGGTCGAAGCCGTACTCGCCGGCCGTCACGTCGGGCAGCACCTGGTCGCGGACCAGCCCGAGGCCGACCAGGTCGTCGGAGCTGACCGGCTCCTCGTACCAGCGCACGTCGAGGTCGGTGGCGGCCCGGGCCACCCGTACCGCCTGCTTGCGCTGGTATCCGCCGTTCGCGTCGACGTACAGCTCGGCGTCGTCGCCGATGGTGCGCCGGGCGGCCGCCATCCGGGCCAGGTCCCGCGTCACCTCGGTGCCCCCGGACTCCCCGATCTTGATCTTCACCCGGGGGATGTCCTCGTCGTGCACCCAGGCGGAGAGCTGCCGGTGCTGCCGTTCGGCGTCGTACGTGGTGAAGCCGCCGCTGCCGTACACCGGCACCCGCCGGCGGGCGGTGCCGAGCAGCCGGGCCAGCGGCAGGCCGTGTCGGCGGGCCTTGAGGTCCCAGACCGCGCAGTCCGCGGCGGAGAGCGCCAGGCCGGCGACCCCGGGCCGCCCGGCGTTGCGCAACTGCCGCTGCATGGTCGACCAGACGGCCGGTACGTCGTCCGGGTCGAGCTCGGCCACCACGGGCGCGAGCAGGTCCGTGACGACCGGGACCACCGCCGCCGGCCCGTACGTCCAGCCGGTGCCCACCTGCCCATCGGCCTCCGCGCGGACCAGCACCATGGTGGTGCTGTCCCAGGCGAAGGTGCCGTCGCCCTCGGGCGCGTCGGTCGGCACCCGGTACGCCGCCGCCGCGAGCCGCACCGCCGTCACCGCCCCCGACGGCGGACGACCAGCGCGGCCACCGCCGCGAGCGGGGCGAACGCAGCCAGCCCGACGAGGCCGGTGGCGAGCCGCCGCACCCGGCGGGACGGCCCCTCGGGACGCTCCGCCCACCGCTGCTCCGGGCGGGGCGTCACCGGTTCGCCCTGCAGACCGGCGCGGAGCAGCTCGCCGAGGTGGATCGCCGACCGCCCACCGGACGCGCTCTGCGCGACCTGGGTACGGCAGCTGAAGCCGTCGGCCAGGATCACGTCCGTGTCGGCGGCGTCCCGTACGGCGGGCAGCAGGACCCGTTCGGCGCACGCCTCGGAGACCTCGTAGTGCCCCGCCTCGAAGCCGAAGTTGCCGGCCAGCCCGCAGCAGCCCGAGTCGAGGAACTCGGCCCGCACCCCGGCGTCGGCGAGCACGGCCTGGTCGGCGCCGGTGCCGAGGATGGCGTGCTGGTGGCAGTGGGTCTGGATCAGCGCGTGCGCGGGCAGCCGGGGTGGCTGCCACCCGGGGGTGTGGTCGTGCAGCAGTTCCGCCAGGGTGACGGTCTGCCCGCGCAGGCGGGTCACGTCCTCGTCGTCGGGGAAGAGCTCGTGGGCGTCGCTGCGGAACACCGCCGTGCAGCTCGGTTCCAGGCCCACGACCCGGGTGCCCGCGCGCAGGTGGGGACGCAGCACCTCCACCGTGCGTTGCAGGACCTTCTTCGCGACGCCCAGCTGCCCGGTGGAGATCCAGGTCAGCCCGCAGCAGACGGGTTGGTCCGGCACCCGGACCCGCCAGCCCGCCGCCTCCAGCACCTCGACCGCCGCCTGCCCGACGCCGGGCTGGAAGTGGTTGGTGAAGGTGTCCGGCCAGAGCAGCACCTCACCGCGCGAGCCGTCGCCGGTCGGCCACCGGTCGGCGAACCAGTGCTGGAAGGTCTCGGTGGCGAAGACCGGGATCTGCCGGCGCTGGTCGATGCCGCCGGCCAGCTTGGCGAGGCGGTTCAGCGCGGGAACCTGGGCCATCGCGTTCACCACCCGCGGTGCGCGGGCGGCCGCCGCGGCCATCACCGGCAGCCAACCCATCGAGTAGTGCGGGCGGGGCCGGAGCCGGCCCTGGTAGTGGTGGGACAGGAACTCCGCCTTGTACGTCGCCATGTCCACGTTGACCGGGCAGTCCGACTTGCACCCCTTGCAGGCCAGGCAGAGGTCCAGGGCGTCGCGGACCGCGGTCGAGCGCCAGCCGTCACCGATGGTGCCGCCCCGCGCGGTCCCGTCGAGCATCTCGAAGAGCAACCTGGACCGACCGCGGGTGGAGTGCTCCTCCTCCCGGGTGACCATGTAGGACGGGCACATCACCCCGCCGTGTTCGCGCCGGCACTTGCCGACCCCGACACAGCGCGCCACGGCCCGGCCGAAGCTGCCCGAGTCTTCGGGGTAGCGGAACTCCGTCTCCACCCCGCCGTGGTTGTAGTCGACGCCGATCCGGAGGTCGGCGTCCAGCGGGTACGGGCCGACCAACTTGCCGGGGTTCATCCGGTCGTCCGGGTCGAAGATCGCCTTGAACTGCCCGAACGCGTGGATCAGCCGGTCGCCGAACATCTTCACCAGCAGTTCGCCGCGGGCCTGCCCGTCGCCGTGCTCGCCGGATAAGGACCCGCCGTACGACACCACCAGGTCGGCGGCCCGCTCGACGAACGAGCGGAACTGGCGTACCCCGTCGGCGGTGGTCAACTCGAACGGGATCCGGGTGTGCACGCAGCCCTGGCCGAAGTGCCCGTAGAGCGACGCCTGGCCGTAGTCGTACTCCCGGAAGAGGCGGTCCAGGTCCCGCAGGTAGTCGCCCAGCCGTTCCGGGGGGACCGCGGAGTCCTCCCAGCCCTCCCAGGTGTCGGGCTCACCCGGTACCCGGGCGGTGGCGCCGAGTCCGGCCTCGCGGACCGCCCACATCTGCTCCTCGTCGGCCTCCTCGTCGAACCGATGTGCGCCCGGCCCACCGTCGCGGCACAGGGCGTCGACCAGCCGTGCGGCGGCGGCCTCCGCCTCCTCGTCGGTGTCGCCACCCAGCTCCACCATCAGCCAGCCGCCGGCCTCGGGCAGCTTGTGCAGGGCGTCCGGGTGCAGATGCTTGCGCTTCTCGTAGTTGATCAGTTTGTCGTCGAGGCCCTCGAACGCGACCGGGTTGTGCGGCAGGACCCGGGGCACGTCGTCGCCGGCGGCGGCGATGTCCGGGTAGGACAGGAACACCAGCGACTTGGCCCGCACCACCGGCAGCAGCTTCAGCCGCGCCCGCAGCACGGTGACCAGCGTGCCCTCGGAGCCGACCAGCGCCTGCGCGACGTGGAACGTCTTCTCCGGCAGCAGGCTGTCCAGGTTGTAGCCGGACACCCGGCGCGGGATGTCCGGGTACCGGGTACGGATCTCGGTCTCGTACTCGTCCCGCAGCGCCCGCACCTGTCGGTAGATCTCGGCCCGGCGGCCACCACGGCGCTGGATCTCGGCGTACTGCTCGTCGGTGGTCTCGCCGACCCACATCCGGGTGCCGTCGTAGAGCAGCACCTCCATCTCGACGATGTTGTCGGCCACCTTGCCGCTGCGCTGCACCGTCGACCCGCAGGCGTTGTTGCCGATCATCCCGCCGATGGTGCAGTGACTGTGGGTGGACGGCCGGGGCCCGAACTCCAGCCCCTCGGGCGCCAACAGATCGTTGAGCGTGTCCAGCACGATCCCCGGCTCGACCAGGCAGGTCCGCCCCTCCCGGTCGACCGTCAGCAACCGGTTGCAGTACTTCGACCAGTCGATGATCACCGCGACGTTGGTGACCTGCCCGCCGAGGCTGGTGCCGCCGCCGCGGGAGAGCACCGGCGCGCCGTGCCGGCGGCAGACCGCGACGGCGGCTGCGGCCGCCTCCACCGTACGGGGCACCACCAGGCCGAGCGGTACCTGCCGGTAGTTGGAGCCACCGGTGGCGTACGCCGCCCGGGAGCCGTCGTCGAAGCGGACCTCCCCTTCCACCTCGGCGCGCAGGTCGGCGGCGAGTGCGGCCAGGTCCACATCGTGTGCCGGCTGCGGCGGTCGCAGGACCGGCGTGGGCAGGGGCACCGGCGGCGCGGTCGGCGCCGCCGTCCGGGCCGTGCCGGTCAGACGCCGGCTCACGAGCGCATCTCGTTGATCTTGTCCCGGGCCACGGTGGCGAGGGTGGCCACCTTGTGCGGCTGGCCGCGCAGGAACGCCTCGGTGAAGTGCTTCGCCTGGTCGTACCGGATCTTGCCGGGCATCGGCGGCTCGTCCCGGTTGACGTCGCAGTCCACCAGCGCCGGCCCGGGGTGGGCCAGCGCCTCGCGGATCGCCTCCGGCAGCGACTTCGGGTCGGTGACCTTCGCGCCGTACCCGCCGCAGGCCCGCGCCCAGGCACCGAAGTCCGCCTCCGGCTGGCGGTGCCGCACGGCGTACTCGGGATAGCCGAGGACGATCTGCTCCCAGAGGATCTGCCCGTACGAGTTGTTGTTGTTGATCACCACCTTGATCGGCAGCTCGTGCCGTACGGCGGTGAGGAACTCGGCCATCAGCATGGCGAACCCGCCGTCGCCGACGAAGGCGATGACCTGCCGGCCCGGGAATGCGTGCTGCATGGCGATCGCGTACGGCAGACCGGGCGCCATCGTGGCCAGGTTGCCCGAGAGATAGAACTCCCGCCCGCCGCGGATGGTCCAGTGCCGGGCTGCCCAGGTGGCGATGGTGCCGGAGTCGCAGGTCAGGATCGCGTCCGAGGTGGCCGCCGCGTCGATGCAGCTGGCCAGATACTGCGGGGCGATCGGGTCCCGCCCCGGGTCCTGCAGGGCCATCATGTCCGAGCGCCACGCGTCCCGTGCCTGCTGGTACTTCGTCAGGAACGACCGGTCCGACCGGGGCTGGAGCATCGGCAGCAGCTGCTGCAACGCCAGCCGGGCGTCCGCGGTTACCGCCGCCTCCACCGGCAGCCGCAGTCCGATCAGGCTGGCGTCGACGTCGATCTGGACCACCTTGGCCTGCCCCGGCGACGGCAGGTACTTCCCGTACGGGAAGGAGGTGCCCACCATCAGCAGGGTGTCGCACTCCTCCATCAGCTCCTCGCTCGGCCTGGTGCCGAGCAGGCCGAGGCCGCCGGTGGTGAGCGGATGGTCGTCCGGCACCACCATCTTGCCGGGCAGCGTCTTGACGATCGGGCTGGCCAGCGCCTCGGCCACCGCGAGCACCTCGTCCCGGGCCCCGCGGGCGCCGACGCCGACCAGCATGGCGACCTTCCGGCCGGCGTTGAGCACCTGCGCCGCGCGGGCCAGGTCGGCCTCGGCGGCCGGCACCGGCGGCTGCGACACGACCGGGCTGCTCATCGGCGGCTCCCCCGGGCTGACGTGTTTGTACGGGTCCTCCCCGGCCGTGGCGACCTGGATGTCGTTGGGGAAGGTCAGGTGCGCGACGCTCCGCCTGGCCAGGGCGTGCCGGATGGCGATGTCGACCACCCCGGGCAGCTGCAGCGGGTTCGTGACCATGAGGTTGTAGGCCTCCGCCACGTCCTGGAAGAGCAGGTCGGTGTGCACCTCCTGCTGGTAGTGCGCGCCGAGCACCGACGTCTCCTGCATGCCGGTGATGGCCAGCACCGGCACGTGATCGAGCTTGGCGTCGTACAGGCCGTTGAGCAGGTGGATGGCGCCCGGGCCGGAGGTGGCGGCGCAGACCCCGAGCCGCCCGGTGGCCTTGGCGTAGCCGGTGGCCATGAAGGCGGCCGCCTCCTCGTGGTGCACCAGCACGAACTTCAGCTTCTCCCGTTGCCGGCGGAAGCCCTCCATCAGGCCGTTGATGCCGTCGCCGGGGAGGCCGAAGACGGTGTCCACGCCCCATTCGACCAGCCGTCGGGCCAGGATCTCGCCCACGATTTCCTGCACGTCTTCCTCCTCGTCCCGGGACTTCGTCCCTGACCCCCTGCTGGTCCCGACCCGCGTCGGGTCGGCGGCAACCGCCGCTGCCCGCCACGGGACGACGACACCTCCCCGTACCGCGACGGCGCGGACGTGGGCGGCGTGCCGGCGGCTACCCGGCAGGCGGACCGGCAAACCCGTGCATTCGGCCATGATTGACGCCTCCACGACGTCAGTCGGCGACGTCGGGAAGCGGCCGGCTGGCCGGCGACCTCAGTCGGGAGAGTCGCGGGGTAGCACGGACAGCCGGCCCCGCCGTTCCCACACCGCCAGGTGCACGGACCCGGGATCGGTCACCCCGTGTTCCCGCAGCAGCGCGTCGAGGTCGGCCCGGGTCATCCCGGTGCGGCGCAGGTGGCGGTCCAGGACCCGCCCGTCGGCGACCAGGACCACGGGTGGCGCCTCGAGCAGCCGGCCGCCGAGCCGGGTGAGCCGCAGCCGGGTGATCAGGGCGTGGGTGGTCAGGATGGTGACCAGGGTCAACGCGCCGCCCAGGTAGCTGGCGTCCGGCGCCGTCGGCAGACGTCCGACGACGGCCCCGGCCGCCACGGCGGCTACGAAGTCGTACGGCGAGAGTTCGGCGAGGGTGCGCCGGCCGCTGGCCCGCAGCCCGACCACGGCGGTCACGTAGAGCAGGAACGCCTTGAGCGCCACCCCGGGCAGTTCCCCCGCGTCCCCGACCAGATATCCGCTCATCATCACCGCCGCGCTGACCGGTCCGACGGGTCTCGGTCCGGCGGCCCGTCGCCGGGGCGCCGGTCGCGGCGGCGCTGTCGGAGGGCCGCGGCCAGCAGCGAGACGCCCATGGCGCGGTTGCCCCAGCGGGTCAGCGCGGCCCGGACC
>NZ_QGGF01000660.1 GCF_003857015.1 Micromonospora globispora
CCTCGGTCTGCGGCCCCCGCCTGGCCGAACCCCCCATCACCCTGCGCTGACCCAGATCCGCATGCTGATCATGGAGTTGGCGGCACGTGGGGCGATCAACTCCGCCGTCAACTTCATGGTCAACGACGGCACCCGGACCGGGAGGGGGGTCAGGCGGTGTAGTGCTGGTCGTGGGCCTGGCGGGGGCCGCAGACCGAGGCGCGGCTGCACGAGCAGCGGGAGCCGTCCGCGTCCAGCCGGACGGTGACCGAGTCGCGGGGGACGCTGTGGCCGACCACCCGGCCCTCGCCCTCCGGCGTGGAGACACGGCTGCCGATCGCCGGGGCGGACTCCTGGAACCGCTGGTACAGCGGGTGCTCGTACTTCAGGCAACACATCAGCCGGCCGCACGCGCCGGAGATGCGCATCGGGTTGGGCGGCAGATCCTGGTCCTTGGCCATCCGGATGGTGACCGGCTCGAAGTCGGTGAGGAAGGTGGCGCAGCACAGGTCCCGGCCGCAGGAGCCGATCCCGCCCTGCACCCGCGCCGAGTCCCGGGCGGAGAGCTGCCGCAGCTCCACCCGGCAGTGCAGGGTCGCCCCGAGGTCCCGCACCAGCGACCGGAAGTCCACCCGGTGCGGCGCGGTGAAGTAGACGGTGGTCCGGTCGCTGCCCGTCTCCGGACTGCCGAGCACGTGGTCGACGGCCACCACCTTCATCGGCAGGCCGTGCTCGCGGATCAGCCGCTTCGCAGCGACCTTCGCCTCGGCCTTGCGCCGGCGCAGCAGGTCGTCGCGGCGCAGATCCTCCTCCTGGGCCAGCCCGGCCAGCTTCGGAAAGCCGTCAGTGTCCTCCGAGACCCACTGCGCCGCCCAGACGCACTCGGCCACCTCGGGGCCGTCGTCCGTGGGCACCAGCACCCGGTCGCCCACCTGCGGGCGCAGCTCGCCCGGGTCCAGGTAGTAGAGGCGCCCGTACCGGTTGAAGCTGACCGCGCAGAGCATGCCCATGCCCTCACCCTACGTCGCGCCGCCGGTCCCGGCCCGGCCGGCCGTTGCCGGACCGTCACCCGGCGCAGCGATTCACGGTCGTCGACTCGACCGACCGGCACCGGCCCGTTGTGTCGTTGATCCTCGACCGGACGGTTGAAACCTGCCCGGCACCGGGGACAAACGGCCGCGGGCGGCGTTGAGTGAAACCAGACCTGCGGGGGGTGCAGGGGAAAGCCACGGCGCCGCCGCCGGAGCCCGGTCACACCGACTCTGTGCGCGGCGCCGTGGACCGTGCCCGGGGCCTCGGCGCGCACGGAACGGGCTTCAGGGGCCGATCCGGGTCGGGGCGTCGTACCGGGGCGCGCTCGGCGTCCGCTCCCGCCAGGTCGTCTCGGCCAGGCTCGGCGACCACTGCCGCAGCAGCGTCTCGGCACCGTCGTACGCCACACCGAGCACCGCGAGCACCCGGGCCGCGATCTCGGCCGCCGCCAGCGCCCCGGCGGAACCGTCGCCCCTCGGCGACCGGGCGGCGCCGTGCACGATGACCGCCTCGGCCGAGCCCAGCACGTCGGCCAGGGCCCGGGCCAGGGCGAGCCGGCTTCCCTCCACCCAGTCGGCCAGCGCGTCGGCGTACCCGGCGGTGGACTCCAGCCGCCCGACCAGGCTCTCCGGCCCCTCGTCGAGGTGCCGCAGCAGGGCCACCCGCGCCTCGTCGTACGCGGCGGCGGCCGGCCCCGACCAGGCGACCGGGTCGCTCAGGGCGGCGGAGGCGTCGTCGTACCCCCGGACGAGACGGCGCACCGCGTCACCGGCGGTCGCCAGCGGCGCCGGGTGGAGGTCGAGGAACTGGCGCACGGCGTCGCCGGGCAGCACCTGCATTCGGCGCAGCAGCGGCCAGAGCCGGTGCCCGTCCGGTGCGCCGGCGGCGAGCAGCGTGTCGACCCGGGCGAGCAGATCCAGCCCGGGCTCGGCGAGACGGTCCAGGGCGTCCATCAGGCCTCCCGGGTCAGCCGTCGCCCGGCGGTGTCGTCGGTGTCGGCGTACCGG
>NZ_QGGF01000661.1 GCF_003857015.1 Micromonospora globispora
CGGGCCCGGCCGGCCGCCTGGTGGCTGACCAGCTCCACCTCTGCCGCGGCGCCGCTCGGCGGCTGCCAGGCCCGCGGTGCGGCGACGACCAGCAGACGGCGGCCGGCGGGCCAGTGCCGGACCACCTCGGTGAGCACCCGGGTGATCCCGCCGGGTCCGACGCCGCTGGCGTCGAGGACGGTGCTGGGCGGGGACTCAGCGGCACTCATCGTCGATCCATTCGCTCATCCGGGCCGCGAACCGTTCCCGCGCGAACGACCGCGCGTGCTCCCGGATCCGACCGGCGGAGAGCTCGCCGACGCGCCGGACGGCCGCCGCGTGATCCGCCGCGCGGGTCGTAGGGACGAGGAAGCCGGTCTCGCCGTCGACCACCGTCTCCAGCAGCCCGCCGCTGCGCAGGCCGATCACCGGGGTGCCGGCGGCCTGGGCCTCCACCGGGATGATGCCGAAGTCCTCGTGCGCGGGGAAGAGCAGCGCCCGGGCCCCCTGGTACAGCTCGCGCAGGCGTTCCCGGCTGGGCCGTACCTCGAAGGTGACCGGCACGCCGACTCGGGCGGCCGCCCGGCGCAGCCGGGTCTCCTCGGGACCGGAGCCGGCGATGACCAGGGGCAGCCCGGCCGCCTCGGCGATCTCGATCATCAGGTCGAAGTTCTTGTACGGAATCCACCGCCCCACGCCGAGCAGGTGGTCGCGCGGCTGTTCCGGCCCGGCCGGCGCCGCGTAGTAGCCCACCTCCACCGGCGGGTGGATGACCACGGCGTCGCGCTTCCAGTAGCGCCGGATCCGGTCCCGCACCTCGACGGAGTTCGCCGCGTACGCGTGCACGTGCCGGCTGAGCCGCAGGTCGGCTGCCCGCAGCAGCTGTCGGGGTACGCCCAGCAGCGGATTCGACCCGCGACCGTCGACGGTGGGGCTCCAGACGTACCGGGCGGGTGAGTGCACGTAGCTGAGGTGGCGGGTCCGCTCGGGCGGGCCGAGCCGGACG
Organism: Micromonospora globispora; assembly: GCF_003857015.1. Classification (GTDB taxonomy): domain Bacteria; phylum Actinomycetota; class Actinomycetes; order Mycobacteriales; family Micromonosporaceae; genus Micromonospora; species Micromonospora globispora. Next base: position 986 of record NZ_QGGF01000661.1, read on the forward strand.
GTGTGCGCGAACGCGTGGCTGGACGAGACGACGACGTCGTAGGACGCGTCGGCGAGGGTGCGCCAGGCGAGCGGCATCACCGGCAGGGCGAGCGCCTTGCTGCGCCGCAGCGCGGTCCGGGCCAGCCACGACTCACGCAGGCCGAGTTCCCCCGCCGGAACGTCGCGCTCCGCCCAGAGCACGTAGCGGGTGGCGTGCGGCAGCAGGTCGGCGATGGCGAGAAAGACGTTCTCCGAGCCGCCGGTGGCGCTGAACCACTCGTGCACGACGGCCACCGAGCGGTCGGCGAGCAGCGGTGGCGCGGGGGCGACCCGGCGGCCCTCCACCCACGTCATGGCTGTCCGTCCAGGATGGTGGTGTTGGCACTCCTCATCAGACGGTCAGCTCGTACGGCGCCACAGGTCGCGCAGGGCGTCCCAGTTGCCGCCGAGCCCGGCCTCGCAGAGGGTCTCCATGTAGAGCGCCGAGGTTTCATTGTCCCGGTCCCACCAGATCCCGCAGATCGTCCGGCCGTCCTCGCCCTTGAAGGCGTACTCGATGTAGCTGCCGGAGGTGCCGCTGGCCCCGCCGGTGGTTCGGGTCGCCTCGCGCAGCCCCGGTGCCAGCGCGCCGCCGGCCAGGTTGAGCTGCTGCCGGTAGGCCCGCGCGGCGTCCTTCTCGGTGTGCGACGCGTACTGGCCGAAGTGGAGCGAGACGCCGCCGTACCGGCAGAAGACGTGCTTCTTCTCGTCGGCGGGCAGCTTCGGGCCGCCCACCTCGCCGTTGGCCGCACATCCGCCCATCCGCTCCAGCCACGGCTCGGCGAGCGGAACGAGGTCCCCGTCGAACTTCGCCTTGTTCAGGGACGCCTGGGTCGCCTCGTACAGCGGCGCGGAGGCGCTGGCCGACGGTTTCGTCGCCGGGCCGTCCCCATCGGACGCCATGGCACCGCCGTGCTGGCCGGCGGCATCGGCCTCTTCGCCGGCCAGCACGGCGGTCAGCGCCACGATGCCGGCCCAGAGGCCGGTGCGGCTGCGGCTG
>NZ_QGGF01000144.1 GCF_003857015.1 Micromonospora globispora
CGACGGCCCGTCCCCGGGCGGCCGCCGGGGGACGTACGCGTGAGCCGGCCGGCCCGACCGCACGTACCCATGCGGCCGCTCTGGCGGTGCCGAGCCTGCGGCGCGGAGTGGCCCTGCCCGCCCGCGCGGCTCGCGCTGCTGGTCGAGTACCGCGACGACCGACCGGCGCTGCTGATCTACCTGGGGACGCTGATGCACGAGGCGGGGGAGCAGCTCGCCCAGCTCAACGGGCACGCCCGGCCGGCCGGTCTGGCGGACCGGTTCCTCGGCTGGGCCCGGGCGCGTGGCCGGGATCCCGGCGACGGCGAAGTCGCTGGTGAAACACCCCACGTCAGCCGCGAAGAAGGGGAAACGCCATGAAGAAGATGATGGCCGCGGCGTGCGTGCAGGCCGGTCTCGGCACGCTGAAGAGCCTCGGCCTGCTCCAAGCCGCCGCGCAGCAGAAGATCGACTACTCGACGCTCGCGGACCCGACCGCCGGGCCGATCTACGCCGACCTGCCGGCCGGCTCGTACCGGTCGCTCGGCACCGTGGTGAAGCTGCACACCACCAACCCGGAGCTGTTCGCCTGGTGCGGCTGACGGACCGGGTCCGCACCTGACCCGGGACCGCGCGGGCAAGATCCTGCTCAAACAGGGAAGTAGTGGCCTCCCTGGTCGGGAGGCCACTACGTCATGGGTCGAGCATGATCTTCCGTCCGGCCTGACCGTCCGGTCGGCCCGCCAGTAAGATTCGCCGCGACATCCAGCATCGTCCTGATCTCCTAGAGACAACTGCGCCCTTCTCCTGGCAGGCTGCCTCCCATGACCCTGAAGCTTCGTTCCGTCGGGGCGAGCGACCGTGGGCTGATCCGCAGTGGGAACCAGGACGCCCTGCACGCCGGCCGGTGGCTCGTCGCGGTCGCCGACGGCATGGGTGGCATGGCGGCCGGCGACCTGGCCAGCCGGATCGCCATCGACGCGTTCGGGCCGCTGGACGTGGAAACCCCCGAGGACGCGCTGGTCGCCGCCCTGCAGGGCGGGATCGAGCTGGCCACCGCGCGGATCCGCCAGGCCGTCGTCGAGGATCCGGAACGCGAGGGGATGGGCACCACCCTCACCGCCCTGCTCTTCGCCCGCACCGGCAGCTGCCTGGCCCTGGCCCACGTGGGGGACTCCCGGGCCTACCTGTTCCGGGAAGGGGTGCTCAAGCAGGTCACCCGGGACGACACCTTCGTGCAGATGCTCGTCGACCAGGGCGTGATCACCCCGGAACAGGCCAGCAGCCACCCCCGGCGGGCGGTGGTCACCCAGGCGTTGCAGGGCGACGAGGTCTCCCCGACGTACGCGACGATGGTGCCCTGGGCCGGCGACCGCTGGCTGCTGTGCAGCGACGGTCTCTCCAATGTCGTGCGCGCCGACACCCTGGCCGAGGTGCTGGCCGACCACCCCGACCCGGAGGCGTGCGCGCGCAAGCTGATCGACCTGGCCCTGCGGGCCGGCGGCCCGGACAACGTCACCGTGGTGATCGCCGACATCGCCGAGGAGTGACCCCGGTCAGCGCCGCCGTGGGCTGGCGTGCCGGGTCGGCACGGCGGTGGTCGGGTCCTCCGGCCACGGGTGGCGCGGGTAGCGGCCCCGCAGCTCCCCCCGGACCTGCGGATAGCCGGTCCGCCAGAAGGACGCCAGGTCGGCGGTGACCGCCACCGGGCGGCCGGCGGGGGAGAGCAGGTGCAGCAGCACCGGTACCCGGCCGTCGGCGACCCGCGGCGCGTCCTGCCAGCCGAACGTCTCCTGGAGCTTCACCGCCAGCACCGGGGCGGCCGGGTCGGCGTAGTCCACCCGGATCCGGGAGCCGCTCGGCACGGTGAGCCGTTCCGGCGCCAGCTCGTCCAGCCGGGCCGCCTGCGACCAGTCCAGCAGCCGGCGCAGTGCGGCCGCCACGTCGATCCGGGCGAGGTTCGCCCGGATCGACGTGGCGGGCGCCCTGCGCCGGCTGCG
>NZ_QGGF01000670.1 GCF_003857015.1 Micromonospora globispora
CGTCGGGAGTGGCCGGCACCGGGGAGGTGTCGACCGGCTCGACGGTGCGTGACCACCTCAGGCAGCACGACGGCGGCTGTCGGGGTGGTGGGTCCGCCGCCTGGGGTGCGGGTGGCGATGCTGGCGGCCGCGACCAGGTCGCGGTGCCCGGAAAAGGCGCAGTGCGGGCAGGACAGGGTCCGCCCGCGAGGTTTCGACACCCGCCTGGTGCACGCGGGGCAGGTGGAGGACGTGCCGCGTTCGTCGACCAGCCGTACGGTGATGCCGGCGAGGGTGGCCTTGTCGGTGAGGACCTGCAGGAGTCGGCCGATCTGCCACTGCCGCAGCCGCAGGTTGTGCCGCCGCCCCGCCGGCAGGTCCAGCACCCCGCGTGGGTCACCGACGTGCAGCACACCCACCCGCTGACGTGTCGCCCAGGAGACAACCTGGCGGGCGGCTTCGTGCTGGGCCTGGCGAACCCGGCGCCGATGCCGGCCCTCCACCAACCGAGAACGCCGCCGGTATGTGCGCCACCGTCGCGAACCCCGCTGACCAGGTTTCGGTGCGCGGCGGGCGACAGCACGACGGCGGGCTTTCGTGTCGGCCAGGTGCATGCGGTGCTCAGCCCGGATCGCCCGCCCGGACACCAACAGCCCAGCCCCGTCAGGGCCGGCCACCGCGTACGGGTGAATGATCCCCAGGTCCACCCCCGCCACCCGGGCAGGATCCGGCCCCTCACCCGGCGGATACACCGCCACCGGGACTTCGGCGGTCACGTCGAGGAACAGGCGGCCGCCCTCGCACAGCAGGGTGACCGACCGGACCTGCTCCACCGGATACGGCACCCTCCGCGCCAGGCGCACCCACAACGGCGGGGTGCCCTTGGCGGTGGGAATCCGCACCCGACGCCCCTGGAGGGTGAACGTGCCGTGATACCAGCGCACCGGCACCAACCCCCGCCGCCGACGCGGAAACCCCGCCGACAGGTCACCATCCTTACGGCGCTTGGCGGCCGCGAACCACGCATCCGAAAACCGCCGCAACACCGACCGGGCACCCACCGAGTCCAACTCCGCGAACGTGCCCGGCCCCGACACCGCCAACTCCCGACACAACTCCTGATAACCGGTCAGCGGCACGTCACGGCGGCGGCGCCGCCACGCGTTGACCTCCAGCACACACGCCCACACATCACCGGCTGAGCGCAACAGGCCGAAACACCGCCACCGCTGCCCCGACGTCACCCGCAACCCCACACGAGCGGTGCGATGCACCACCCGAGGCGCGGCAGGATCCCGACGGCGAGGCATGAGGCGAAGCCAACACCACCGGTACGACAATTCCCCCTCGACCGACCAACCCGGCGAACGTTAGTGGACACAGCACTAGCCTGGCCGGATGAAGATCGTCGGGCTCATGTCGGGGACGTCGTACGACGGGGTGGACGTGGCGGCCGCCGAGTTCGTCCTCGACGGGGAGACGCTGCGGCTGCGGCCGCTCGGCACCGCGAGCCTGGACTACGACGACGGGCTGCGCGGGGAGATCGGCGCGCTGCTGCCGCCCGCCGGCACCACCATCGAGGCCGTCTGCCGGCTGGACAACCGGCTCGGGGAGGTCTTCGCCGACGCCGCTGCGGTCGGCGTCGAGCTGGCCGGCGGTGCGGCCGACGCGGTGGTCTCGCCCGGGCAGACCGTCTTCCACTGGGTGGAGGAGGGTCGGGCGCGGGGGACCCTGCAGCTCGGCGCGCCGGCCCGGGTGGCCGAGCGGGTCGGCGTACCGGTGCTCAGTGACCTGCGGTCGGCGGACATCGCGGCGGGCGGGCAGGGCGCGCCGCTGGTGCCGGTCTTCGACGCCCTGCTGCTGGACGCGGCCGCCGGGCCGCGGGCGGCGCTCAACCTCGGCGGCATCGCGAACCTCACCGTGGTCGCGCCGGGCGCCCCCGTCCTCGGGCTGTCTCTTATAAACATCTCCGAGCCCACGAGACCGGAGCCTATCT
>NZ_QGGF01000134.1 GCF_003857015.1 Micromonospora globispora
GGTGCGCCTGCAGGGTGGCGCGGGCCCGCTGCAGCGCGCTGTTCGCCGCGGCCACGCTCGTCGCCAGGTGCTCGGCCGTCTCCGCGGCGGTCCAGCCGAGTACGTCCCGCAGCAGGAACGCGGCCCGCTGCCGGGGTGGCAGCAGCTGCATGGCGGCGAGGAACGCCAGCTCGATGGTCTCCCGGTTGACGGCCACCGCGTCCGGCTGCTCCTCGCCCGGCGCGATCTCGTCGAGCAGTCGGTCCGGGTACGGCTGCAGCCACGGCACCTCGGCGTACGACCGCACGGTGCGCGGCTGCCGCCCGGTGCGGCGCAACATGTCCAGGCAGACGTTCGTGGCGATGCGGTAGAGCCAGGCCCGGGCCAGCCGGCCGTCGAAGCCGGCCTGTCCCCGCCACGCCCGCAGGTACGTCTCCTGGACCGCGTCCTCGGCGTCGTCGAAGGAGGCCAGCATCCGGTAGCAGTGCACGTGCAGTTCCCGGCGGTGCCGTTCGGTGAGCGCCGTGAAGTCGGGGTCGGTCGGGACCGCGTCGACCGGGGCGGTCATGCCGCCGCCCCCGCCCACCCGACCTCCTGGACCAGCCACTCGTTGCCGTCCGGATCGCTGAACGACAGGAAGGAGCCGTAGTCGCGTCGATCGGGGTCCGGGCCGGGGGTCTGCACCCCACCCTCCTCGAAGTGGAACACCTCGCTGGGCTTCGCACCCCGGTCGACCAGTTCCGCCCGGGCGGCGTCGATGTCCCGGACGACCAGGTGCAGCCCGCTGAGCGTGCCGGCCCGGTCGAGGTTGTGCATCAGCGCGATCGCGCAGGCGGAACCGGGCGGGGAGAGTTGCACGACGCGGAAGTCCCCGGCGCGGTGGTCCACGTCCAGGCGGAACCCGGTCTGCTCCAGGTAGAACCCCTTGGCCCGGTCCACGTCGGAGACGGGCACCACGACGAGTTCGAGCTTCCAGTCCATGATCGGCCTCCCTGGCCTCGGTGACGGCTGTCAGGACGTACAACGTGGGGTCCGTCGGCAACTCATCGGTGCCGCGATGACGATATCCGCCGGCGCTACGCCGACGACACCTCGAAGCTCGGCGCCTCGGCGGTCAGCAGCGCCGTCCGGACCGGCGCCGACCACACGTCGGCCAGGGCGGACTCCAGCTCGGCCAGTAGTCGGGGCACGTCGTCGGGCGCCGAGCCGTGCATGGCCTCCACCACGATCAGCACCTCGGCCGTGCTGTCCCGGACCGCCGACCACCCGCTCTGCCGGTGGGTCCAGCGTCGGGAGTGGGCTCGCCCGGCCGCGTCCGCGAAGATCACCTCGTCGGGTTCGGGGTGCTCCTCCGCACCGCTCAGCGTCAGGTAGTGCTCGTCGCCCTTGGCGTGCTGGACCTCCAGGTCGCCGGAGATTCGCGCGACGTCGAGGACGGCCACCGGCACCGCGTACCCGAGGGACATGGCGTTGCCGAGGTCGACCAGCGGGTGCAGCCGGGGCAGCGTCTCGTCCCGGCGGAAGCGGCGCAGCAGGGACTCGGCCGCGCAGCGATAGCGGGTCGGGGGCAGCCCCATCGTGGCGAAGGCCCGCCGCCAGGCGCGGACCTCCGGGAATCCGCCCTCCGGGCCCGCGGCCAGCCGGCGCCGCGCCACCTCCGCGTACGGGGTGAGCCGCGGCTGCACGTCGGCGTCGGGGGTGATTCCGGTGGCGTGCAGGACACCGCAGACCAGCTCCGGGAACGACGACCAGATCTCTCGGGAGTGCCGGAAGTGCACGGGAGGCTCCTATCGGGCGGTGCGGGCGATGCTCACGCCGTCCACCCTGATGCCACAATGGTCCGGTGGACAGGGCCAAACAAGCCGCGGTCGACGGGTCCATATCGGCCGGGTCGGATTTCCTCCAGCTCGACGTCGGCGAGGCGCCGCCCGGTGGCCGCGCCGACTGGCTGGCCGCCCGGCTGCGTACGGCGATCGCCGACGTCGAGCTGGAGGA
>NZ_QGGF01000663.1 GCF_003857015.1 Micromonospora globispora
GCCCAGAGCACCGCGTCGAAGTCGTCGCCCAGGTCGGCCGTGGGCGGCGGGGGGCTGGCCGGCGGCGGGGCGGTCCGGGTGAGCCGCAGCCGGATCTGCCGCTGGCCGCCGGCCGGCACGTCCAGCACGTAGTGCAGGGCGCCCTTCGTCCCCTCCCGGTCCGGGCTGACCGTGTCCGCGCCGGCCACGACGTGGTCGTTGATCCCGTCCTTCGGGTACGGCGACCGGCTCGGCAGCCCCCAGAGCCGCTCGGCGTTGGTGTCGTTGTCACAGAGCAGCGGGGTGGGCGCGCCGTCGCCCTCCAGGAGGATCTGACCGAGCACCCAGTGCTCACCGACCAGCCGGCCGCCCTCGCCGACCAGCTTCGGCACCCGGTCACCGCCGGGCAGCCCCCACGCCCAGGTGTTGCGGAACCAGAGGGTGGGCAGCACGTGCAGGGCGGCCGCCTCGTCACCCCGGTTGGCGACGGTGACCAGGATGCACATGTCGGTCGGCGACGCCTTGGCGTAGTCGACGGTCACCGCCCAGTACCGGTCGTCGTCGAAGATGCCGGTGTCGACCAGTTCGTACTCGGTGTCGTCCCGGCCGCGTAGCGCGTTGATCGCGACCAGCTCGTCGTACGGGAAGGCGGCCTGCGGGTAGTGGTAGCGCCAGCGCATGTACGAGTGGGTGGGCGTGGAGTCCTCGTACCACCAGTAGTCCTTGACGTCCTCCCCGTGGTTGCCGCCGTCGCCGCCGAGGCCGAACATCCGCTCCTTGAGGATCGGGTCCTTGCCGTTCCACAGCGCCAGGGCGAAGCAGAACGTCTGCCGGTCGTCGCAGACGGCCGCCATCCCGTCCTCGTTCCACCGGTAGGCTCGGGACCGCGCGTGATCGTGGGGAAAGTAGTCCCACGCCGTGCCGTGTTCGCTGTAGTCCTCCCGTACCGTCCCCCACGCCCGCTCGGACAGATAGGGACCCCATGCGCGCCAGTCCTGCTCGCCGGCGTCGGCCTGGGCGAGTCGGAAGCGCTCGGGGTCGGGGGTGTCGGAGGATGACCGGTCAGTGAACACCTGCACATCTTCGATGCCGCCGGGGTACTTCACCACAGCGGCCATTCTCGTCGTGGCGTATCGCACGCCGCGGCCCGTGGAGGAAAGTTGATCGACATTCGCTTCGGTCCGCAGGTCTGCGGCGACCCGACCACCGGGTCGAGCCGGGAGTGGCTGGTCCCGGACGGCCGGGGCGGCTACGCCATGGGCACGGTCAGCGGGCTGCGGACCCGCCGGTACCACGGGCTGCTGGTGGTGGCCGGGGAGACGCCGGCCGCCCGGCGGGTGGGGCTGGTCAGCCTGGACCCGGCGGTCATCCTCCCGTCCGGGGAGCGGGTCCGCCTCGGGGCGCACGAGTGGTCCTCCGGGGAGGTCGACCCGCGCGGGTTCGAGCTGCTGGAGCAGTTCGCCCTGATCGACGGGGTGCCCCGGTGGCGCTGGCGGGTCGGTGACGTGGTGATCGAGCGGGAGCTGGCCATGGCGTACGGCCGGTCCTGCGTGGCGGTGGTGCACCGGCTGGTCTCCGGCGGCCCGGTCCGGCTGGACCTGGCCGCGGTCTGCACCTGGCGGGACGCGCACGGCGAGCGCCGGGCGGACGGGCCGACGCCGCGGATGGATCCGGTCGCCGGCGGCGCGGTGGTCGAGGGGTCCTTCCGGCTGGCCGGGCCGGACTGGACGCCCGAGGGGCAGTGGTGGCTGGGCGTGCGGCACCGGGAGGAGGCGGCGCGCGGGTTGAACGCGGAGGAGGACCTCTGGTACGCCGGCCGCTTCTCCGGCGCGCTGGACAAGCCGGGCGACACCGTGTCGGTGCTGGCCTGGGCGGACGACCTGGCCGAGGAGCCGCCGGCGGCGACCGGTCTGGTGGAGGCGGCCCGGCGGCGCAACCGGGCGGTGGTGGCGGCGGCCAAGCCGGCCGACACGGTCGAGGCGACCCTCGC
>NZ_QGGF01000664.1 GCF_003857015.1 Micromonospora globispora
GATGGCGCAGGCCACCCCGCTGGAGAGGACCACGCCGGCACCCGCCGCGAGCTCCTCCGGTACGTCGGCGGCGGCCAGGCTGGAACCGGCGCTGCCACGCCGGACGTAGACGAACTCGCGCTGGCCGGCCGGGTCGGCGTGCTGCAGGTAGAGGCCGTGCTGCCCGCGGGTCCGGATCAGCCGCGACGTGTCGACACCGAGCGCGGCCACCCGGGCCACCAGCTCGTCGCCCAGCTCGTCGTCGGGCACCCGGGCCAGCAGGGCGGTGTGTGCCCCGGCAGCGGCCGCCGCGCCGGCGGCGTTGAGTGCGTCCCCGGAGAAGCCCAGCCGCAGCGCCGCGCCGTCGCGCAGCGGTTCCAGCGCGGTCAGCTCGACGAGGATCTCGCCGAAGACCAGCACGTCCGGGGCGGTTCTGGTCACCATGGATGCACCGTGCCGTCCTCGAGCCGGTTCACCGGCAGGTACGCGGGGGAGTAGGGGAAGCGGGCGGCCGCCTCCTCGTCGATGTCCACCCCGAGCCCCGGCACCTCGCCGGGGTGCAGGTAGCCGTCGGCGAAGCGGTACTCGTGCGGGAAGACCTCGTCGGTCTGCGCGGTGTGCCGCATGTACTCCTGCAGGCCGAAGTTCGGGATGGCGATGTCCAGCTGCAGCGCGGCGGCCAGGCAGACCGGGGAGAGGTCGGTCGCGCCGTGGGAGCCGCTGCGTACGTGGTGCAGCGCGGCGTAGTCGAAGATCCGCCGCAGGTGGGTGATGCCCCCGGCGCGGACCACCGTGGTACGGATGTAGTCGATGAGCTGTTCCCGGATGAGATGGCTCGCGTCCCAGATCGAGTTGAAGATCTCGCCGGTGGCGATCGGCGTGGTGGTGTGCTGCCGAATCAGCCGGAAGCCGTCCTGCAGCTCGGCGGGGACCGGGTCCTCCATCCAGGTCAGCGCGTACGGCTCCAGGCTGCGTCCGAGCCGGGCCGCCTCGATCGGGGTCAGCCGGTGGTGCACGTCGTGCAGCAGCCGCAGGGTGGGTCCGAACTCCGCCCGCACCTTGGCGAAGACCGTGGGGACGTGCGCCAGGTAGCGCTCGGTGGACCAGGTCGCCTCACTGGGGAGTGCGGCGTCGGCCGCCTCGTAGAACATCTTGTCGCCGCTGACGCCGTACGTCTTGGCGAGGCCCGGCACGCCGCACTGCACCCGTACCGCCCGGTAGCCGAGGTCGACGAAGCGCGCCACCTCGGTCAGCACCTCGTCCACCGTCTCGCCGTTGGCGTGGCCGTACACCGTCACGCCTTCCCGGGACCGGCCGCCGAGCAGCTGGTAGACCGGCAACCCGGCGACCTTGCCCTTGATGTCCCACAGCGCGGTGTCCACCGCCGCGATGGCGCTCATCGTCACCGGGCCGCGTCGCCAGTACGCCCCCTGGTACAGGTACTGCCAGGTGTCCTCGATCCGCGCCGGGTCGCGCCCGATCAGCAGCGGGACGACGTGGTCGCGCAGGTACGACTCGACGGCCAGCTCGCGGCCGTTGAGGGTGGCGTCCCCGACTCCGGTGACGCCGTCGTCGGTGATGATCTTCAGGGTGACGAAGTTGCGGCCCGGGCAGGTCACGATCACCCGCGCGTCGGCGATCTTCATCGGGTCTCCTTCGTGCCGTCGGAGAACGCGGCCAGCAGCGACCGCAGCCGGTCCGCCGCGCCCGGCCGGAGCAGGTCGCTGCCGACGCCGACCGCGCAGGCGCCGGCGCGCAGCCAGTCCGGCACCGCCTCGAGCGCGATCCCGCCGGTCGGTACGAGGTCCGCGTCCGGCAGCAGCTGACGCAGGCTGACCAGGAAGCCGGGGCCACCCACATGGGCGGGGAACACCTTCACCGGGCCGTGCGCGGCGGCGGCCGCCACCTCGGCGGGCGTGAAGGCTCCTTCCAGAAAGGGCAACCCGGCGCGCTGCGCGATCACCCGTACGTCCGCCGCCGGCCACGGGC
>NZ_QGGF01000493.1 GCF_003857015.1 Micromonospora globispora
GGCCGGCGAAGGCGACCAGCACCCGGCCGGCGGCCGCGGCGTCGCCGGGGCGGACCGCGCCCGGGTCCACGCCGGCGGAGACCGCGGGATGGGCCGGGTCCGGTGCGGCGGTCACGGCAGCAGGTGCGGCCGGACGTCCTCGGCGGCCGCGTCGCCGTACGACTCGGCGAGGCGCTTCACGAACAGGTCGCGGCGCACCTCGTACTCCTGGGTGCCGACGGTCTCCAGCACCAGCGTGGCGAGCAGCGAACCGACCTGGGCGGCCCGCTCCAGGCCAAGCCCCCAGGAGAGGGCGGTGAAGAAGCCGGCCCGGAAGCCGTCCCCGACGCCGGTCGGGTCGACGGCCTGGATCTCCCGGGCGATCGGAACGTGGATCGTCTCGAAATCCCGGCCGGCGATCTCCGCGCCGTCCTTGCCCAGCGTGGTGACCCGGACCTTGACCCGGTCCAGCAGCTGCGCGTCGGTGAGCCCCGCCTTGCTCTGCAGCAGGGACTTCTCGTAGTCGTTGGTCATCAGGTAATCGGCGCCGTCGATCAGGCCGAGCACGTCCTCGCCGTCCATCCGGGCGAGCTGCTGGGACGGGTCGGCGACGAAGGCGTAACCGCGCTCCCGGCACTCGGCCGAGTGCCGGATCATCGCCTCGGGGTCGTTCGCGCCGACCAGTACCAGGTCCAGACCGCCGAGCCGCTGGGCCACCGGGGCCAGCTCGATGTTGCGCGCCTCGCTCATCGCCCCGGCGTAGAAGGAGGCGATCTGGCACATGTCGGTGTCGGTGGTGCAGACGAAGCGGGCGGTGTGCGCGATCTCGCTGACGTGCACCGAGTCGCAGTCGACCCCGTGCCGCTCCAACCAGGACCGGTAGTCGGCGAAGTCGGGCCCGACCGCACCCAGCAGCACCGGGCGCAGCCCCAGCTGGGCCATGCCGAAGGCGATGTTGGCCGCCACCCCGCCTCGGCGCAGCACCAGCTCGTCCACGAGGAACGACAGCGACACCTTGTGCAGCTGGTCGGCGATGAGCTGGTCGGCGAAGCGACCGGGGAAGCTCATCAGGTGGTCGGTCGCGATCGAGCCGGTCACGGCGATCTTCATGTCAACCCTCGGGGTCGGGAGCACGGCGCGGGTCAGACTACCGGTCGGGTCCGGGCGTCGGTCGCCGGTCGGTCGACAACCGGTCGACCTACGCATACCCGGACGACACCGCCAGGACACCCGCACGCACGAAAAACGGCGGGACCACCCCGTGAGGGTGGTCCCGCCGTTTCGTCACGTCACCCGCCGGCCCGTCCGGGCCGGCCGGCTCGGCGCGGGGGTCGACTCAGCTGAAGGAGTCGCCGCAGGCGCAGGAGTTGCCGGCGTTCGGGTTGTCGATGGTGAAGCCCTGGGCGTCGATCCGGTCGGCGAAGTCGATCGTCGCGCCGGCCAGGTACGGGGCGCTCATCCGGTCGACGACGACCTCGACGCCGCCGAAGTCGGTGACGATGTCACCGTCGAGCGACCGCTCGTCGAAGAAGAGCTGGTACCGCAGGCCGGAGCAGCCGCCCGGCTGCACGGCGACGCGGAGCCGCAGGTCGTCGCGGCCCTCCTGCTCGATCAGGGCCTTGACCTTCTGCGCCGCGACGTCGGTGAGGACGACGGAAGTAGGGGCCTGGGCCTCGGTCGACTCGGTCTGCGCTGGCGTGGTCACGTGGAAATCTCCCTGCGCGGTATGGGTCCGGACGCACTGGCCAACGTCGCTCGTCGCCCAGTGATTCCCGGTGTGGTCCAGATCCGATCGTACGCCGCCCTGGCCGGACTCACCCGGGTGGCGTGACCGGTACGGCGTGACCGGCGCCGCAGGCCAGCGGCGGGTTCACCGGCTCCACTGCCGGGCCAGCCGGGCGCCCAGCGCCCGCAGCCCCTCGGCGGGGCGGCCCATCGCCGCCTCCAGCCCGCCCTGCTCCTCGCCGCCGAAGTGCTCCACCAGGC
>NZ_QGGF01000246.1 GCF_003857015.1 Micromonospora globispora
CCGAAATCTACACTTATGCGATCGTCGGCAGCGTCAGATGGGTATAAGAGACAGGTACGTGTCGAGCAGCCCCGGCGGCGCCCAGCCCCGGATCTCGGCGGCGAGCTTCCAGCCGAGGTTCAGCGCGTCCTGCAGGCCCAGGTTCAGCCCGGGGCCGCCGACGGCCGGGTGCACGTGCGCGGCGTCGCCGACCAGCAGGACCCGTCCGGCGCGATAGCGGGTGGCCTGCCGGATGGTGACCCCCTCGAGCCGGCGCAGCAGCGGTGACGGCCGGGTGGGCCGGCCCAGCGGAAGCGCCCCGTCGAGCACCCGGTCGACGGCGTGCTGCAGGTCGGCGAAGGTGACCGGCGCGGCTTCCCGCCCGCGCCCGGCCCACTCCATCACGGCGACCAGGTACGCCTCGCCGGTGTCGCCGAGCCGGGCGAAGGTGAAGACCCCGCCGGGCAGCCGGTTGTGGGCGAACGGCATCAGCCGTCGGCCGTCCGGCAGCGCCAGGGCGCCGTCGGAGTCCAGCCGGTCGGCCGGGATGACCGCATGCCCCATGTGCGAGACGAACCGGTCGTCGTTGCTGCCCGGGAACGGGATGCCGGCCTGCTTACGGATCAGGCTGTGGCCGCCGTCCGCACCGACCAGCCAGCGGGTCCGCAACCGTAGGTCGCCGTCCGCAGTGCGGACATTCACCTGCATGTCGTCGGCGTCCTGGCCGAAGCCGGTCACCTCGTGTCCGCGCCGGATCTCCGCGCCGAGGTCGCGGGCGCGCTCCTCCAGCACCTGCTGGATGCGGGCCTGCGGCACGGGCAGCGCGAAGAGCGGGTTGTCGGCCACCGCGGAGAGGTCGAGCGGCAGGCCACCGAACTGGAACCAGGGCGTGGGCGCGGGGGGTCCCGGCCGACCGGCCAGGGGTTCGTAGAGGCCGCGCAGGTCCATCGCCTGGACGACCCGGCCGATCAGGCCGTTGGCCCGGGGCTCGCCGCCGGGGAGCGGGCTGCGTTCCAGCAGCAGCACGGGTACGCCGGCCAGCCGCAGCTCGCCGGCGAGGAGCAGCCCGTTGGGGCCGGCTCCGACGATCACCACCTCGTGGTTCATTCCGGTCCTCCTTCCGATCCCGGTGTCAGGCTGGGCTGACAGCACCGGTGAGCGTCAGCCTGGATTGACACGGGGCGGTCTGTCAATCCAGACTGACAGTCATGGAAGAGGCAGAACTCGCCGCCCGGCTGCGCTCGCAGGACCCGGCCGTCGGGCTGCGCGCGGTCGGCGCGCTGCACCGCCTGGCCGAGCAGGTCGAGGCCGCGGCCGTGGCGCGCGCCCGCCAGGCGGGGTGGTCCTGGGAGCAGATCGGGGACGCGCTGGGCGTGTCCCGCCAGTCGGTGCACACCAAGCACGGGAAGTGAGGCCGAGATGTTCGAGCACTTCGCCGCCGGCGCCCGGGTCACCGTCGGCGCCGCCCTTGAGGAGGCCCGGCACCGCGGTGACCGCCGCATCGGGACCGAGCACCTGCTCCTCGGCGTGTTGCACGCCCGAGAGCTGGACTCCCTCGCCGAGTTGGGCGTCGACCTGGCCCGCGCCCGGGCCGCCCTGGAGTCGTTGGACCGGGCCGCCCTGGCGGCGGTCGGCGTCGACGTGGCCGGCGTCGAGCGGGCGCCCGTGCCGCTGTCCCCGAAGCGGACGCCGTTCACCTCCGCCGCGCGGACCACGCTGCGGCGTACCGTCGGCGTGGTCCGCCAGCAGGGCAGCCGGCGGATCAGGTCGACACACCTGCTGCTGGCCCTGCTGGACTGCGAGCTACCCGACCCGGTGGCCGAGGTGTTCCGGGAACTGGGCGTGGACCGCTCCACCGTCCGCGCGCACCTCCAGCCACACGCCGCCTGACGAGCAACGGAACGCGGACCGGGGCGGTCAGCCGGCGTCGACCACCGGCGCCGGGCGGGCCGCCCGGGCCGCTGCCCGCTCCCCCGC
>NZ_QGGF01000768.1 GCF_003857015.1 Micromonospora globispora
GGCGGCCGCGCCGAGCAGCGCGGCGACCAGGACGACGGCCGCGGCCAGGGCCGGCCGGCCGCCCACGGCACCCACCACTGTGGTACGACGCAGCATCCGCGTCTCCTCTCGGTCGGCTACTCGGCCTTGGCGAGCCGGAGCGCGAGTTCGGGGCAGACCTTGACCGCCTTGAGCGCGCCCTCCCGCAGCCAGGTCGGTACGGGGGTGGACGGGAACGCCGGGTAGCCGTTGGTGTCGAGCCGGATGAAGTCCGGTACGACGTGTGCGCAGAGCCCGTGCCCGTCGCAGCGGGACCAGTCCAGGGTGAGCTTCTGCGGGTCGGGGTCGGGCCGGCCGGGCAGGCCCATCACTCCCTTGACCCGCTTGCCGCAGCCCTCGCCGGTGGTATGCAGGCGCAGGTCGTCGGCGAAGACCTCCATCGCGGAGAGGGCGAAGCGTGCGGTGCCGTCCGGGTGGCTGCACGCCCCGCGCCCCTTCACGTCGCCGGCGGCCGCCCGGACGATCTCCACCGGGGCGCTGCCGGAGACCGCGAGGTCGACCGCTCGGGCCAGGTCGGGCAGTCCCATCTTGCAGGGCCCGCATTGCCCGGCCGACTCGCCGGCCAGGTAGCGGACCACCTGGGCGGCCTCACCGAGCGGGCAGGTGTCCCGGCCGAGCGGCACGACGATGCCGGCGCCGAGGGTGCCGCCGACCGCGGCGAGCCCCTTGCGGGAGATCTCCGCCCGGTCGGCCGCCTCGGGACTGATCCACTTGCCGTGGTAGCCGCCCATCAGGATGCCCGGTCCGTCGGGCACCTCGCAGAGGTCGAGGATGTCCCGCAGCGGGGTCCCGGCCGCGCACTCCACCACCGCCGGCCGGCCCGCCGCACCGGTGACGGTGAGCAGCACGGTGCCCGGCTCGTCGTCGGTGCCGAGCGCGGCGTACTCGTACGGGCCGAGCCGGGCGGCGACCGCGAGCTGGGCGTACGTCTCCGCGTTGGAGAGCAGAGTGGGCAGCCCGCCGACCCCGGAGTCGCTGGAGCGTTTCTTGGTGCCGGGCGGGATGTGCGGCAGGCCGTTGATGCCGTTGACCAGCGCGCCGGCCTCGCCGGAGATGAACCGGTGCGGCACGGTGACGATGGTGGTCGGCACCGGCATCCGGCGCTCCTGCAGCGCCTCGGTGAGCGAGGGCCGGCCCACGTCGTCGTCGGCCACGCCGATGACGATCTCCTCCGCGTCCAGTGCGTACGCGGCCAGCGCGGCACCGTCGAGGAGCAGGTGCGGCGCCCGGGTGAGCAGCACCTTGTCCTTCCAGCTCGCCGGCTCTCCCTCGGTGGCGTTGACCACCACCGCCGCGGCGAGTTCCTGCCGCTCGCACGACTCCAGCACGGCGCGCAGCTTGCGGGCGAACGGGAAACCGGCCCCGCCCTTGCCCTTCAGGTCGATGGCCTCGGCCAGCCGCAGCAGGTTGGCCGGTTCCATCGGCCCGATCGGGCCGTGCACCTCCTCGTGGGCCATCAGGTCCAGCCGGCCGAACTCGGCGAAGCCGGCGGTGAGCCGTGGTTCACCGACGCAGGCCACCGGCGGCACGGTCGTCCGGATCACCTCGCCTCACCGCGCAGCCCCGCCCAGTACGCGCCGTCGACCGCCTCGGCGCTGGCCCGGCGACGCCGACCGGATCGGCTCTCGCCGGCGGCCCGCAGCGCTCGCCGGGAGGCCAGGTCCACCAGGGTGGGGGTGTCGTCGACCGGCACGTCGTCCGGGACGTACCGGGCCGGCGGCCGCCAGTAGTCCGGCTGCTCCGGGATGTCGTCCTCGGCGCTGTGCCGGCCGCCGCCGCTGCGCGGCGCCGCGGAGATCGGGCCGGCGGAGATCGGTTCGGCCGAGACCGGCCCGCGGCTGCTCTCCCACCGCCGCGGACTGTCCCACGGCTCCTCCGGCGCGTCGGGCCGGGGCGGGGCCGAGTAG
>NZ_QGGF01000472.1 GCF_003857015.1 Micromonospora globispora
CAGCGGGGGTGGGACGGGGATTGGGGCGGCCGTTGCGGGCGGGCTCGTCTCCGACGGGTACGACGTGCTGATCGTGGGGCGGCGGGCGGATGTGCTGCTCGCCGCCGCCGGGCGGATCGGGGCGGAGTGCGGGCGGCCCGAGGCGGTCAGCGCGGTGACCGCCGACCTGACCGATCCGGCGCAGCTCGCCGGGGTCGTCGAGGCGGTCGGTGAGCGGGCCGTCGACGCGGTGGTCAACAACGCCGGCGGCTACCTCGCCGGGGACACCGCCACGCTGGCCGGGACCGCGGCGTGGTGGCGTGCCAATCTGGACGCCAACGTGCTCACCGCGGTGCTGCTCACCGAGGCGCTGCGCCCCGCCCTGCGCCGTCCCGGCGGCCGGGTGGTCCTGATCAGCTCCATCGCCGCCCAGCGCGGCGGGGGTGGTCCCTACTCGGCGGCGAAGGCGGCGCTGCACGGCTGGGCGTACGACCTGGCCGGCCAGCTCGGCCAGGAGCAGATCACGGTCAACGTGGTCAGCCCCGGCTACGTGGCCGAGACCGAGTTCTTCGGCGACCGGATGACCCCCGACGGGCACGCGACCCGGGTGGCAGCCACCCTGGTCGGCCGGGCCGGTCACCCCGACGACATCGCGGCGGCCGTCCGCTACCTGGTCAGCCCCGACGCCGGCTACGTCACCGGCCAGGTGCTCGGCGTCAACGGCGGCTCGGTCCTCGGCCGCTGACCCCCGGGATACGACGAAGGGGCGGCGACCCCCCGTGTGGCCGCCGCCCCTTCGTCAGGGCTCTCAGCTGTTCAACATCTCGTACGCCGCCGCCGGCGCCTTCGTCGCCGCGGTGCCGGTCGGTTCGGTGATCTTCGGCGTGCTGCCGTAGTCGGCGTACGTGACGACGTACTGGTACGCCTTGTGCTTACCGGCCGCCGGGATCTCCAGCACCAGCGAGGCGAGGTGCTCGTCCGGCCCGACCAGCGCGGTGAACGGCACGTGCTTGCCGGCCTCGCCGAGCGCCGCCGCCTCACCGTCCTCCAGCGCCTTCGCCGCCTCACCGCTGGTCACGTCGATGAACCCGACGTACTTCCCGGGGCCCTGCTCCTCGACGGAGGTCGCGGCCTCGATCAGCGGGCCGGCGTTCCCCTGGTCGGCGCCGTCGAAGGACGGCACGCCGTCGGCGTCGGTCAGCTTCGACTTGTCGAGCGCCATCCACTTGTTCGGGAACTTCGGCAGGCCCGGGTGGCCGCTGAACTTCGCCTTCATCCAGATCTTGTCCTCGATGACCAGGAAGGACATCTTCATCGTGATGCCGTCGGAGTCCGGGGCCATCACGGTGTTCATCTCGAACGCCTTCGCATCCGCGTCGATCCGCCCGGTGAGGGTGCTGGACGCGTCCTTGCCGGTGAACCGGAAGGCGCCCTCCGTACCGTCCGGGACGGCGTCGAGGAGAGCCTCCTTGGGGGTGGCGGTGGGGCTGGCCGGCGGCGCGGCGGCTGGTTCGGTCTTCGGCCCGCAACCCCCGAGCAGGGTGGTTGCCGCCAGCGCGGCGGCGACCGCGCCGACCGCCCGTCGGATGGTGCCGGCGCTGCCCGTTGCCTGTGTCATCGCTGTTCTCTTTCTCGCTGCGTGGCTCCTGCCGACGCCATCCTGTGGTCCACCACGGCCGATCGGCTGCCGATATGCTGCCGTCCGGCTGCCGTCCCATGACGGTGGGGGTGTCAGGAGCGGAAACTCGCATGTCAGGAACGCAGGTGCCGCCGGGCGGGCCGGCAGGCATGAGCCCGCCCACACAGCTGCGTTTCGAGATCCTCGGGCCTCAGCGGGCCTGGTACGCGGACCGGCAGCTCGACCTCGGCCCCGGCAAGCAGCGCGCCGTACTCGCCGTCCTGCTCCTCGCCGCCGGTCGCCCGGTGCCCACCGGGCAGATCGTGGAGGCGGTCTGGCCGGACGAGCCGCCCGCGAACGGCCCCAACGTCGTGCAGAAGTACGTCGCCGGGCTGCGTCGGGTGCTGGAGCCGGACCGGTCCCCGCGTACGCCCGGGCAGGTGCTGAGCCTCACCGACGCCGGGTACCTGCTCCGGATCGCGCCCGAGGCGGTGGACGCGGTCCGCTTCGAGCGCGGCATCCACCGGGCCCGGCAGCGGCACGCGGAGGGTCGTACCGAGGACGCGCGGGCCGAGCTGACCGCCGCCCTGGAGCTCTGGCAGGGCGAGCCGTTCACCGGGTTCGCCGGGCCGTACTTCGAGACGGCCCGGCACCGGCTGGTGGAGCTGCGGGCCGTCGCGCTGGAAACCCGGGTGGAGCTGGAGCTGGCGGCCGGGCGGCACCGCGAACTGGTCGGCGGGCTGGTCGAGCTGGTGGCCGAGTTCCCGGTCCGGGAGCGGCTGCGGCACCAGCTCATGCTGGCGCTGTACCGCAGCGGCCGGCAGGCCGAGGCGCTCGCCGCGTACCGGGACTTCGGCGGCCTGCTCCGCGAGGAGTACGGCATCGAGCCGGGCGAGGCTCTTCAGGAGCTGCACCGGCGCATCCTGCGCTCCGACCCGACGCTGGCGCCCGCACCCGACTCGACCGCCGAGCGTCCCTCCCCGGACGGCGGGCCGGTGCGCGGACCGCGGCGGCAGGGGTCCCGGTCGACCCGTGTCGGGACGCTCCGCGGGACCGCCCTCGGCGGACTCGCCGCCGGCCTGTGCCGGTGTGCCCTCGCCCGGCCCGTACCCAGCCGTCATGCTCGCCACGTCCTCCCCGTAGACGCCCCACTGCGCCGCCGCCTCCGCCTCGCGTTCCGCGGTCCGCGGCCGGATGGACCGTACCTGCGCGAACGGGGTTTGTCTCCCCCGCTGTCCGACCCTGCCATGTCGACGCCACCCGATGCCGTCACGACACCTCGCGGCCATCGGGTCGACACACCCCGGACCGGCTGCGCACACCGGTTCCGGTCGCGCACTAGGGTTGTCAGGTGACCGACGAACCACCCCTGCGCCGTCGGGCCGCCGAAAGCCGTACGGGAGAGGCACCATCGCACCCGTCACCGGCCGCGCCGGAGCCGGCGGACGCGGGGACCGAACCCACCGCCGGCGGGCCCGTACCGCTGATCGCCCCACGTGAGGGCACCCCTGCGCCGGTGGCCACACCGGCCGAACTCGACGAGGTCGTGGCCCGCTTCGCGGCTGGCACCGGCGCGGTCGCGCTGGACGCCGAACGCGCCTCGGGCTACCGCTACAGCCAACGCGCCTACCTGGTGCAGCTGCGCCGGGCCGGCTCCGGCACCGCGCTGATCGACCCGCTTCCGCTGCCCGACCTGTCCGCGCTGGACGCGGTGATCGGCGAGGCCGAGTGGGTGCTGCACGCCGCCAGCCAGGACCTGGCCTGCCTGGCCGAGCTGGGGCTGCGCCCGCGTCGGCTCTTCGACACCGAACTCGCCGCCCGGCTGGCCGGCTTCGAGCGGGTCGGCCTGGCCGCGCTGACCGAGCAGCTCCTCGGCTACACCCTCGAGAAGCACCACTCGGCGGCGGACTGGTCCAGCCGGCCGCTGCCGGAGTCCTGGCTGACCTACGCCGCGTTGGATGTGGAGATGCTGGTGGACCTCCGGGACGTCCTCGACGAGGAGCTGACCCGCCAGGGCAAGTCCGCGTGGGCGGCGGAGGAGTTCGCCGCGCTGGTCCGCTCCGGTGCCCGCCCGCCCCGGGTCCGTGCCGAGCCCTGGCGGCGTACCTCCGGCATCCACCGGGTGCGGGGAGCGCGGGCGCAGGCCCGGGTCCGTTCCCTCTGGTACGCGCGGGACCAGATCGCCGCCCGTCGGGACGCCGCGCCGGGACGGGTACTGCCCGACTCGGCGATCGTGGCCGCCGCCGAGCTGGACCCGAAGGACGAGAAGACGCTGCTCACCCTCCCCGGCTTCGGCGGCCGCTCGGTACGCCGACTGGCCCGTACCTGGCTGGCCGCCCTGGACGACGCCCGCCAACTGCCGGAGGACGCGCTGCCGGTGGCCCCGACGGTGGAGGGTCCGCCACCGCCGCACCGCTGGGCGGAGCGGGATCCGGTGGCCGCGGCCCGGCTGGCCCGCTGCCGGGAGGTGGTGGTCCGGATCGCCGGCGAGCACAACCTGCCTCCGGAGAACCTGATCGCGCCGGACTCGATCCGCCGCCTGGCCTGGGTCCCGCCCGAGGAGATCACCGAGGAGAACGTCGCCGAGACGCTGCGCGGCTTCAACGCCCGCGAGTGGCAGATCGGCCTCCTGCTCTCCGACCTCACCGCAGCCCTGGCCGACCCGAAGCCGTAACGCCCGCGTCGATCATGGAGTTGGCGGCCCTTTCGGAGATCCACATCGCCGCCAACCCCATGATCGACGGCTAGGACGACAGCCGGGACGGGTGTGGGGTGGGCCACACGGGGGGTGGTGTCGACGTTTGGTTACTGACGAGTAGCATCCCAGGAAACGCCAGTGCCGGCTAGGAGGCTCAAGTGCCCCGTGAAGTTCGGGATGTCGTCTTCGTCGACGGCGTCCGTACCCCGTTCGGCAAGGCGGGTGGGATGTACACCAACACCCGCGCCGACGACCTGGTGATCCGCTGCATCCGCGAACTGCTGCGCCGTAACCCGCAGCTGCCGCCGGAGCGGGTCGAGGAGGTCGCCATCGCCGCCACGACGCAGATCGGCGATCAGGGCCTGACCATCGGCCGCACCGCCGCCCTGCTGGCCGGCCTGCCCAAGACGGTGCCCGGCTTCGCGATCGACCGGATGTGCGCCGGCGCGATGACCGCCGTCACCACCGTCGCCAGCGGCATCGCCATGGGCGCGTACGACATCGCCATCGCCGGCGGCGTCGAGCACATGGGCCGCCACCCGATGGGTGAGGGTGTCGACCCCAATCCGCGGATCATCGCGGAGAAGCTGGTCGATCCGTCCGCCCTGGTGATGGGCGCCACCGCGGAGAACCTGCACGACCGGGTCCCGCACATCACCAAGGAGCGCACCGACGCGTTCGCGCTCGCCTCCCAGCAGAAGACCGCCAAGGCGTACGCCAACGGCAAGCTCCAGGGCGACCTGGTGCCGGTCGCCATCCGCGACGAGGAGAACGGCTGGGGTCTGGCCACCACCGACGAGGCGCCCCGGGAGACCTCGCTGGAGAAGCTGGCCACCCTGAAGACCCCGTTCCGCCCGCACGGCAAAGTCACCGCGGGCAACGCGGCCGGCCTGAACGACGGCGCCACGGCCAGCCTGCTCGCCTCCGAGGACGTCGCCCGCGAGCTGGGCCTCCCGATCGCCATGCGGCTGGTGTCCTTCGGCTTCGTCGGCGTCGAGCCCGAGGTGATGGGCGTCGGCCCGATCCCGTCGACCGAGAAGGCGCTGCGCATCGCCGGCCTGACCATCGACGACATCGGCCTGTTCGAGCTGAACGAGGCGTTCGCCGTCCAGGTGCTCGCGTTCCTCGACCACTTCGGTATCGCCGACGACGACCCGCGGGTCAACCCGTGGGGCGGTGCGATCGCCATCGGTCACCCGCTCGCCTCCTCGGGCGTGCGGCTGATGACCCAGCTCGCCCGGCAGTTCGCCGAGCACCCCGAGGTCCGCTACGGCCTCACCGCCATGTGCATCGGCATCGGCATGGGCGGCACGGTCATCTGGGAGAACCCGCACTGGGAGGGTGGAGAGAAGTGAGCGCGCTCACCGCACCGAACGAGGTCGTCACCAAGGCGCTGCTGCGCCAGGTGAACGTGCCGGGGCTGGACCGCCCCGCCGCCCTGATCACCCTGGACAACGGCTTCGACCACACCAAGCCGAACACCTTCGGCCCGGCCGGTCTGACCAGCCTGGACGAAGCGATCACCGCCGCCCTCGCGGCGAACCCGGCGTTCATCGCGGTCACCGGCAAGCCGTACATCTTCTGCGTCGGCGCGGACATCGTCGGCCTGCCGGCGCTGGCCGACCGCGCGCAGGCGCTGGAGATCGGCCGGCTCGGCCACCGGGTGTTCGCCCGGCTCAAGGACAGCCAGATCCCGACCTTCGCCTTCGTCAACGGCGCGGCGATGGGTGGCGGCCTGGAGCTGGCCCTGCACTGCCACTACCGGACCCTCTCGGCCGGCGCGGCGGCCCTCGCGCTGCCCGAGGTCTCCCTCGGCCTGGTCCCCGGCTGGGGCGGCACCCAGCTGCTGCCGAACCTGATCGGCATTCCCGCCGCCACCCAGGTGATCATCCAGAACCCGCTCATGCAGAACAAGATGCTCAAGCCGAAGCAGGCCGCCGAGATGGGCATCGCCGACGTGCTGCTGGAGCCGGCGGACTTCCTGGAGCGGTCCCTCGAGTGGGCCGCCGGCGTGGTCCGGGGCGAGGTCACCGTGACCCGGCCCGAGGTCGACAAGGACATGTGGGCGGGCGTGCTCTACTTCGCCCGGCAGACCCTCGACCAGCGGCTGCACGGCGCGGTCCCGGCCGCGTACAAGGCGCTGGACCTGCTGGAGACCGCGAAGGACGCGGACTTCGCCACCGGCACCGCCGCCGAGGACGAGGCCCTGGCCGACCTGGTCTTCTCCGAGGAGCTGCGCAGCGGCCTGTACGCCTTCGACCTGGTGCAGCGGCGGGCCAAGCGGCCGGCCGGCGCGCCGGACAAGGGCCTGGCCCGACCGGTGACCAAGGTGGGCATCGTCGGCGCCGGCCTGATGGCCAGCCAGCTCGCCCTGCTCTTCGCCCGCCGCCTCCAGGTACCGGTCGTCATTACCGACCTGGACCAGGCCCGGGTGGACAAGGGCGTCGGCTACGTGCACACCCAGATCGAGAAGGCCGTCAGCAAGGGCCGGATGGACAAGGGCACCGCCGCCAAGCTGTACGGCCTGGTCAGCGGCTCGGTCGACAAGAGCCTCTTCGCCGACGCCGACTTCGTCATCGAGGCCGTCTTCGAGGACCTGAAGGTCAAGAAGCAGGTCTGGGCCGAGCTGGAGAAGATCGTCAAGCCGGAGGCGGTGCTGGCCACCAACACCTCCAGCCTGTCGGTCACCGAGATGGCCGCCGACCTGGAGCACCCGGAGCGGGTCGTCGGCTTCCACTTCTTCAACCCGGTGGCGATGATGCCGCTGCTGGAGATCGTCCGCGGCGAGCGGACCGACGACGCCACGCTGGCCACCGCGTTCGCGGTCGGCAAGCAGCTGAAGAAGTCCTCGGTGCTGGTCAAGGACGCTCCGGCGTTCGTGGTCAACCGGCTACTCACCCGCTTCCTCGGCACCGTCTTCGCCGCCGTCGACCAGGGCACGCCGCTGGACGTGGCGAACAGCGCGCTGGACCCGCTGGGCCTGCCGATGCGCCCGCTCGCCCTGCTCCAGCTGGTCGGGCCGGCCGTGGCGTACCACGTGGGCGGCACCCTGAACGCCGCGTTCCCGGACCGGTTCGGGGTCAGCGAGAACCTCAAGCGGATCGCCGACTCCGGCCAGCCGATCGTGGTCGACGACCAGGTCAACGAGGAGGTCGCCAAGCTGCTCGTGGTCGGCGACCAGCCGCTGACCGCCGAGCAGGTGCGCCAGAACGCGCTCGACGCGCTGGCGCAGGAGATCCGGCTGATGCTCGACGAGGGCGTCGTCGCCGAGGCGCAGGACATCGACCTGTGCATGATCCTCGGCGCCGGCTGGCCGTTCCACCTGGGTGGCGTCACGCCGTACCTGGACCGGACGGGCACCTCCGAGCGGGTCACCGGTCAGCGGTTCCTGCCCCGCGGGGTCGCCAGCCTGCCCCGCTGATCCACCCCGCTCCCCCGCGATCGCGGTGGTCGGTCGTCCTGCCCGGACGGACCGGCCACCGCGATCGTCATTTCCGCCTCCAGGGTCACGGACCGGCCGCAATTTCGTCACCTCGACGGTGGCCGGGCGGCGACGTGTCGGTCGGCCTGGCTACGATCATCCGTCCCGATCTTCACCTGGAGCTGACGCATGTCCCAGCCGCCGTCCAACCCCTATCCCGGTTCCTACCCGCCGCCCCAGCAGCAGCCCGGCGGTTACCCGCCGCCGCAGCAGCCCGGCCCGCAGTACGGGGGCTACCCCTCGGCGCCGCAGCAGCCCAGCCCGCAGTACGGCGGGCAGCCGGGCCAGCAGTACGGCGGCTACCCGACCGAGCAGCAGGCCCCGCAGTACGGCGGCGGCTACGGCAGTGAGCAGCCGGCCTCGCCGTACGGCTATCTGGAGACCGGCCAGCCGCAGGGCTCCCCGGCCGGCCCGCCGCCGAAGAAGAAGTCGAACCTCGGCCGGATCCTGCTGATCACCCTTGCCGTCGTGGTGGTGCTCTGCCTGGGCGGCGCCGCGGTGCTCTGGTTCGCCGCCAAGGACGAGGTCGGCGACGTGGTGGACGCCACCAAGACCCGGGTCGCCGCGCCGGCGACGCTGGGCGGCCGGGCCAAGGTGACCGATGCGGAGCTGACGTCCGCCGCCGACGAGATGCTCGCGGAGATGAAGAAGGACGTGCCGGACGCCACCAGCACCGCCGGTGGCTTCTACGGCAACCCGGCGAAGAAGGATCTGGTCATGATCGCCGCTGCGTCCGGCGTGATGGCCAACCCGAAGGGCGAGCTGGACACCGCCACCAAGGACCTGTCCACCGAGCTCGCGGTGAAGGAGTTCAAGACGGTCGAGCCCGGCCCGCTGGGCGGCGACGCCAGGTGCGGGGACGGTAAGGCCGACGACGTCCCGGTCGGCGTCTGCGTCTGGGCGGACCGGGGCAGCCTCGGCATGATCATCACCTATTTCAAGTCCACTGCGGACCTGCAGTCCGAGTTCGTCACCATGCGTGGCGAGATCGAGCAGAAGGGCTGAGCCGCCCCGGCTGGTGAAACGGGCTCCCTCCGCCGACGCGGAGGGGGCCCGTTCGTTACCGGCGGCTACGCCGATGCGGCCCGTTCCGCGACGCTCCGGGTCACACAGAACTCGTTGCCCTCCGGGTCGGCGAGCACCACCCAGCCGGTGCCGTCCGGCCGGCGGCGGTCGGCGACCAGCGCGGCCCCGAGGCCGAGCAGTCGCTCGACCTCGGCGTCGCGGGTCAGGTCGGCCGGCTGCAGGTCGATGTGGAACGCGCCCTTGCCGTGCCGCTCCCCGACCTCGACGAAGAGCAGGTCGGGGCCGTGGCCGTCGGGCGCGACCAGGACGGCCTCCGGGTCACCGGGGTGGTCGTCGTCGTGCAGCCGGCGGTCGAGCACCGCCGCCCACCAGCCGGCCAGGGTGTACGGATCGTCGGACTCGACGGTGACGCAATGGATCAGTGCACTCACGGCGCTTCCTCCTGAAGGGAGTGCGCCCCGCGGCATGCTGTCAGCGGTGACCGGGGCGGGGCGCGGGACTGTTCACGATGGACATCGACCACACCCCCTCTCTCCTCGGGCTGACGCCGATGATCATGTCACCGGCCGGCGGCGGACACAAGCGCCCGGCCCGGTCCCGACGGGGACCGGGCCGGACGCCCTGGGCGGTACGGGTCTACGGGCCGACGAACACGGCCCGCGCCCGCCAGTCGGTGCCGTCCACAGCCGGACCGCTGAGGACCGTGAACGCCCCGGTCGGCACCCCGCCCGACCAGTCGGTCGAGGCGAGGTCGCCGGTGCTCCGGTTGACCTTGTAGAGGGTGTTTCCGTTCAGGAAGATCCCGCCCGCGTCGGCGAAGCCGCTGACCCCGGCGACGGTGAACTTCTCCGCGCCCACCACGCCGCTGTCGGGCGTGAACCAGCGCCAGTACAGGCCGCTCTGGCCGGCAAGCGTGTAGTAGAGGCGGCCGGCGGTGTAGAACATGCCGGTCACGTTCGGGATCTCACCGTAGAAGGTGCTGGCCACCCCGACGTACGTCTGGCCGGCCGGGCCGGAGTCCGTCTCCACCGCGTCCCAGTACGCGTCGTGGTACGGGTCGACCTGCTTCGGCGTGCCGAACGTGGTGCCGTCGAAGGTGCGCCGCCAGAGCGTGCCGTTCATGCCGTAGAACAGGGTGCCGCCGACCCAGAAGCCGCCCCGGGCGGTCGACCATGCGGTGCCGTCCGGATTGGCCAGGGTGCTGGCGGTACCGACTGCGCTTGCGCCGTCGTACGACCGGACCTGCACCTCGTCGCCGGTGCCGGCCGGCGGCGGCCCGGTCTTGACGATCTCGATGCCGTCGATGAGCGGGTTCTCCACCACGTGCCCGAAGTCGATGTCGACCGAGCCGTCGCTGACGATGGTGAAGGCCCGCATGGTGCCCACGTCGTGCCCGACGGTGCCGGAGAGGTCCAGGTCGTCCAGGACGGTCACCCCGTCCAGCGCCACGTCGAAGACCCGCGAGCCCGGCGCGGAGGTGCCGTCGTACCGGTTGGCGAGGTAGAGCCGCACCTGGATCTCGGTGCCCGCGGGCACCGGGAACTGCCACCGCATCTCCGGGTCACCGCTGGGGTCCCACCGCTCGTCGCTGTACAGGGCGGTCGGGGTGCCGGCCGGCACGGTGGCGTCCACGCTGCCCACCGTCCCGAACCCGGCGGTGCTGCTGCCGCTGTTGTGGTACGGGCTGGGGTTGCCGTCGTCGTCGGCCGCCCAGTCCGGCCCGTTGTCCGCCGCCCCGACCAGCGGGCCACCGGCGTTCACCCGGTAGAGCACGTTGGTGGGCGCCGGGAGGCCCGCCCGGTAGACGTCACCGGGCAGCCCGGCCGTGGTGGTCGGGTGCGGGGCCGCCCCGCCGGTCAGCGGGAAGAACGCGATCCGCTCCCGACGGTACTGGTAGTTGCCGATCCAGGAGGTGTCCGAGCCGAGCCAGAGGCCGGTCGGCGTCACCAGCATCTCCGAGACGCCGACGCCGCGCGGGTGCCGGCCCGGGTTCCACGACATCGGCAGGCCGCTGCGCGGGTCGAGGGCGGCGATGCTGGCCCGGCCGACCGCGCCGGTACCGGCCGCGTCGGTGCCGAAGCTGTTGTTCAGCCAGCGGAGGTGCCCGCCGACGTAGACCGCCTGCTCACTGATCCCCACCGACAGGAAGGTGTCTCCGCCCGAGTAGTCCACCCAGGTCGGCTGGAGGTCGGTGCCGGTCGCCCCGGCCTCCCACCGGGCGGCGGCGTCGCAGAGCGTGCCGGGGTTCGCGGCGCCGGTGCTCACCACCACGAAGTAGCTGCCGTCCGGGGCGTACGCCACGTCGCGCATGTACGTGTCGAACGCCCAGTACGCGCAGCGCGGGGTGTACCGGCTGGTGTTCCAGTCGGCGATGGTGGCCGCGGTCGCATCCAGGTCCAGCTTGACGATCTGGTCGTGCAGCACCCCGTCGGCATTCTTGAAGTTGCCGATCACGACGAGCTGCTGCCCGTTCGGGGAGACGGCCAGCTTGCTGGCGCCGACCCCGGCGTTGGCGCCGCTGACCCCGTCGTAGTTGTGGTGCTCGGTGAGGTTGGTGGTCAGGTAGCTGTCCAGCGCACCGGTGCTGGCGTTCAGCGAGGCGAGGCCGCCACGGGGGCTGGTGCCGGCGCTGGTGAAGATGCCGCCGACCAGGAGTCGACCGCCGACCAGGGCCACGTCGTTGACCAGCCCGTTGAAGGCGGGGCCGGCGAAGCTGGTGACCACCGCGCCGGTGCCGACGTTGACCAGGGCAACCTTTCGCCGGGTGACACCGTTCACCGTGTTGAACTTGCCGGCGAGGAAGACGGTGCCGGCGGTGGGCCCGGCGACCACCGCGTAGACCTGGTTGTCGACGGTGGGGGCGAAGGCGGTGTCCACGGTGCCGGTGGCCTTGTCGAAGGCGAGGACGTAGTTGCGGGTGATGTCCACGTCGGAACCGCGGTTCTGCACCCGGGTGAACGAACCGGCCGCGATGATCTTCGTGCCGGCGTCGTAGATCGCGTAGACCGTGCCGTCCATGATGTCCGGCGAGGCGGTGGACGGGACCGTCTTCACCAGGGTGGTGTGGTTGGGGGCGGCGCTGGCCGCGCCGGCGGAGGTGAGGCCGGCGGCGGTGAGCGCGACGGCGGCGAGCGCCGCGAGGACGCGGCGGGTCAGGGCCGAGGGACGGGTCACTGGCAGCTCCAGTTGTGCGCGGAACGGACGACCGGACCACCGGAACCGGACGGCAGGCACGCGTCCGGTCCCGGGGTGCGGTGGTGAGGCATTGGCGCACCTCACACCCTGCGGCACCGAGGACCCGCCGTCCACCGGAGGAGATGGTTTCTGGCCGACCACACGACGCACCGGCCCGACCGCCCGACATCGATCGGACGGGACAGCGGACCGGGCCACACGAAAAGCTGAGCGTCGATGGTGGATCGGCGGACGGGCGCCGGCTCACCGGTCGGCGCTTCCGCAGGCTGCAGCCGAGATCGAGTCGTCAGCGGTCGAGTGAGCGCCAGGTCAGGAAGACGGTGACCAGGAGTGCCGCGCCGGCGAGCGCGAACCCGGCCCGCGCACCGGCGGCCTGCGCCACCAGACCGCTGAGAAACCCCGTGAACGGCATGGTCCCGGGCAGCGCCATGAACCAGACCGCCATGACCCGACCGCGCAGCGCCTGATCGGCCCGCAACTGTACGAGCGTGTTGGCCGAGGCGATCAGCCAGATCGAGAGGAAGCCGGTGGCGGCGAGCCCGATGAACGCCGTCACGACGTGTGGAGACACCGCCGTGAGCACGACCGCGGCGCCGGCCAGGAGGGCGAGGAGGCGGATCCGCCGGCCGCCGGGCCACGCCGGTCCGGCCGCGGCCAGCAGGGCGCCGGGCAGGGCGCCGGGCAGGGCAGTCAGTTGGAGTATCAGCCAGGACTGGGCGACCATCTGCGTCATCACGCCGGAGTACGACAGGATCTGGCTGACGAACCACCAGCGGTACGCCGGTACTCGCAGGGCGGCGACCGCCTGCCCGAGGGAACGGCGAACGTCGGGAACCTCGGCGTCGTCCACCGCGAAGGACGCCGACGCTTCGCGGGGCGCTCGGCCGGCCGGTGCGCTCAGGACGCCGCCAGCTTCGTGTCGGCGGGCATGTGCCGCAGCTCGATGGTTCGGCCGGCGCGCTCGGCCAGGCTGTGCGCGGCGAGCTGCACGGGCAGGATGTCCAAAACGCAGCCGGCGAGGCCACCGGCCGGCGGCAGCCGGAGGACCCGTAGCCGGGGATGGGCGGACAGCTCACCCCGGATGTCGGTGATGAGCACGACGTCCGCGCCGTAGCCGGCGAGCTCGGCGGCGAGCGGCACTTCCCGGTCCGCTCCGAACAGCAGCACGGTCCGGCGCGGTCCCGCCGTCTCCACTGGACCGTGCAGGTACTCCCGGGTGGTGAAGTGCGCGCTCGGCAGGTGGGCCGCCTCCCGCAGCAGCAGCGCGACGGCGCCTGCCGTGGCGGCCCGCACTCCGGAGGCCACCACGTCGACGCTGTCGGCGGTGGACAACACCTCGACGAGCGGGGCGACGTCCATCCCGAGCACGGCCTCGGCCAGGCCGGGCAGGTCACGCCAGTCCGCCGAGCTCCGCCCGGTCACCCGGTCGGCCAGGAGACCGAGTGCCTGCAGCGTGGCGGTGTAGCTGAGCGTGGTCACCGCCGTGTCCTGCGCGCAACCGAGCGGTAGCACCGCGTCGGCGATCACCGCGAGCGGCCCGCCCGGATCGTTAGTGAGCGCGAGCCGGCCGGTCTCGCCGGGCGCGGCGGCGAGGGCCTCCACCGTCTCGCGGCTGCGGCCCGACTGGCTGACGCCCAGCACCGTGGCGGCCAGGCCCGCGGGTACGCCTGCGGCCAGGTCGGCTGCGCTCCCGGCGATCGCCGGGCGGCCGGCGGCCCGGAGGACGGCCGCGAAGCCGACCGCCGCGTGCGTGCTGGCCCCCATCCCGCAGGTGAGGGTCAAGCCTCGTCGCACCGTCTCCACCATGCGCGAGCCGATCCCTCCGGACAGGGCGGCAGCGACCACATCCGCCGAGCGGCGGAGGTTGTCCGCCTGCGCCCGGACACCGTCCAGGTAGGGGGTGGACATGCCTGGTTGCTCCTTGGGTACGCCGACTGCACGGCGAGGCAGGAAGGACAGGTCAACTCGCCAGCGCGGCGCGGAGGCGGACCGCGGCCGCCGGGGAGGCGTCCAGCGCGTCGAGGGCGAGGAGGGCGGCACCGATGACCGGCCGTTGCGCCACGACGGTGATGTCGGCTCGGGGTGAGTACGCCTGGATGCCGGCCGTGACCGCGTCGTGGAGGAGCGGATGCCGGGCGGCGAGCACGCTTCCGCCGAGCACCACGCCGTAGGTCGTTTCGAGCAACCCGAGCCGACCCGCCGCCACCCGCACGAGGCTGACGATCTCAGCGGCCTGGCGGGCGACGACCCGCGCGGCTACCTGGTCGCCGGCCGCGGCCTCGGCGAAGAGCACCGGAGCCAGGTCGTGGATCCGCTCCGGAGCGATCTCACCCAGATGCAGCGCGACGCTGACCTCCTCGACGGTGGCGCGCCCGAAGATTCCCGCGACGGCAGCCGACAGGGACGTGCCGGCGCCCCGCCCGTCCTCGCCGCGGGCCGCGTAGTACAGGGCCATCGCGCCGAGGTGGTGCCCACCGCCCCAGTCACCGGATATCTGTCCCAGCGAGAGAAACCGCGCCGAACGCCCGTCGGCCGTACGCCCGGCGCAGTTGATCCCCGCCCCGCAGACGACGGCGACGGCGTCGGAGGCGTCCGTCCCGGTCCGCATCAGCGCGAAGGTGTCGTTGTCGACGCGGTGCGCGCGGGCCCAACCGGTCTCGCCGACCGCCTTGTCCAGCACCTCGACCTCGCTCTCGAGGTCGCAGCCGGCGAGGTAGACCTCAGCCCGGTCCAGCACCGTCGAGGACGACAGGTCCGCCCGTTTCCGGGCGGTGGCGATGAGCGAGTCGATCAGGGCGATGGCACCCGGGACCCCGAGGTAATGCGGTGACGAGCCCGGCCCCCGTACCGTCGCCAGCACCGAACCGGACGAGGTTCCGATCACCACGTCGGTCTTCGAGTTGCCGCCGTCGACCGCGACGTACTGGAGGGTCATCGGGCCCACGCCAGGTGACGCGAGTTGGCGGCCAGCAGCTTGTCCGTCAGGGTGTCGGCCAGGTCGTGCTGGCCCACGAGCGGGTGGGCCAGCAGCGCCGAGTACACCTTCGACCGCCCACCCCGCACCGCCGCGTCGACGGCCAACTCCTCGTACGCGCTGACCGCGGCGATCAGTCCGGACAGCTCCGGCCCGAGGGGCTGTACCGGCCGAGGTGTCGCGCCCGTTCCGTCCACCGTGCAGGTGACCTCGATGACCGCGTCCCCCGTCAGGAAGCTGAACGTGTCGTTGTTCCGCACGTTCACCGCGTGCACGCCGCCGTCACCGGAGAGCAGGGAGCCCACCAGGCCGACCGCCGCCTCGGAGTAGTACGCACCCCCGCGCTGCGACAACAGCTCGGGCTTGGTCCTCAGGTCCGGGTCGGCGTACATGCGCAGCAGTTCGGACTCGATGCGGGCGACCTGCTCACCGCGGGTGGGTGCGCCCTGCTCGGACCGCACCACCTCGTCGTGGCAGTAGAAGTAGCGCAGGTAGTAGGAGGGAACGTTGCCGAGGGTCGCGAGCACCTGCGACGGCAGCCGCACCTCGGACGCCAACTCGTCGAGCCGGGAGCGCAGCAGCTCCGGCAGCCGGTCGACCCCGTCGACGTAGGCGGCGCGTTCCCAGGTCAGATGGTTGAGCCCGACGTGGTCGAGGAGCACCGAGGAGGGCTCGACGCCGAGCATCCCGGCGAACCGCCGCTGGAAGCCGATGGCGACGTTGCAGAGCCCCACCGCGCGGTGACCGGCGTCGAGCAGGGCCCGGGTCACGATACCGACCGGGTTGGTGAAGTCGACGATCCAGGCGTCCGGTGCGGCCAGCCGGGCGGCCCGCTCGGCGATGTCGAGCACCACCGGGACGGTACGCAGGGCCTTGGCCAGCCCACCGGCGCCGGTGGTCTCCTGGCCGAGACAGCCGCAGTCGAGTGGGAACGTCTCGTCGCTGATCCGGGCGGTCTGGCCGCCGACGCGCAACTGGAGGATCACCACGGAGGCGTCGGTGAGCCCCGCGTCGAGGTCACCGGTCCAGGTGACCCGCCCCGAGGCGCCGTAGCTGTCGTAGATCCGAGCGGCGAACGGGCCGACCACCGACAGGCGGTCCGCGGCCGGGTCCACCAGGCACAGGTCCGCCGCCGGGAACAGCCGGGCGAACCCGTCGACGAGTTCCGGGGTGTACGTGGACCCGCCGCCCACGACCGCGATCTTCATCCCTTGACTCCCGTGAGTGTCACGCCCTGCACGAACGCCTTCTGTGCGAAGAAGAAGACGAGCATGATGGGCACCATGGTCAACAACGTGGCCGCGGTCAGCAGGTTCCACTGCACGGCGTGCAGTGACCGGAACGACGCCAGCCCCAGCGACAGCGTCCAGGCGGACTCGTTCTCGCTGGTGTAGAGCAGCGGGCCGTAGTAGTCGTTCCAGGCGTAGAAGAACTGGAACATCGCGGCAGCGGCGATGCCGGGCCGGGCCATCGGCAGCACGACGCGCAGCAGCGCGCGCCACTCGCCGCAGCCGTCCACCCGCGCGGCGTCCAGGTACTCGTCCGGAATGGTCACCAGGAACTGACGGAGCAGGAAGATGGAGAACGCGTCGCCGAGCAGCATCGGCAGGATCAGCGGCCACAGCGACCCGGTCAGACCCCAGTTCGCCCACATCAGATAGAGCGGCACGGTGGTGACCTGCGGCGGCAGCATCATCATGCAGACGATCGCCACGAAGGTGAGGTTGCGCCCGCGCCAGCGCAGCTTGGCCAGCGCGTAGGCCGCCGGGACGCTGGACAGCAGC
This sequence comes from Micromonospora globispora, assembly GCF_003857015.1. Taxonomy (GTDB): domain Bacteria; phylum Actinomycetota; class Actinomycetes; order Mycobacteriales; family Micromonosporaceae; genus Micromonospora; species Micromonospora globispora. The sequence continues at coordinate 16,756 of NZ_QGGF01000472.1, forward strand.
ATGAACAGGGTGGCCAGGACCGCGTACACGGCCGTGTTGAGCAGGTACTTCGCCATCGGCGTACGGGTGAAGACGTCCGCGTAGTTCTCCGGGTGCCAACTGGCCGGCCACAGGTTCGAGGTAAGCGACTGGTCGGACGTCATGAACGAGGTCAGGACCAGGAAGACCACCGGAGCCAGGAACATCAGCGACAGGGCGATGGCGATGCTGTGCCGGGCCACGAAGAGCAGCACCTCGGTCCGGGTCCTCCGCCGCGGCCGCCGAGGCGCCGGCGCGGTCAGGTCATCTCGCCCGAGTACGCCGCCGCCCCGTGGACGGGGCGGCCCGCCGGAGGCGCTGTCATGGGTAAGCGCCGTCATCGCTCACTCCCCAGGAAGGTGCGGAACCGTCGCAGCAGGATCGCGGTGACGGTGATCGCCACGACGAAGAGCACGACGGCGAGGACATTGGCGTAGCCGAGCGCCCCGTACCGGAAGCCCACGACGTAGAGCCAGAGTGGGTAGGTGAACGTCGAGTTCTCCGGGTAGCCGAAAGTGGACGAGATCCCGCCGCCGGTCGTCGCCTGGCCGGAGGCGACGCTCGCGGCCACCGCCGCCTGGGTGAAGTACTGCAGGGTCTGGATCACGCCGGTCACCGCGGCGAAGAGCAGCACGGGCGAGATCGCCGGCAGGGTGACCGCGCGGAACTGCTGCCAGGCGTTCGCGCCGTCGAGGGAGGCGGCCTCGTAGAGCTGCTTGGGCACGTCGAGCAGCGCGGCCAGGAAGATGATCATCAGGTCGCCGATGCCCCAGAGGGCGAGTAGCACCAGCGAAGGCTTCGCCCACTGCGGCGAGTTGAACCACAGCGGTCCCTCGATGCCGACGTGCGCGAGCAGGCTGTTCACCGGCCCGGTGCCGGGTTTGAAGAGAAAGACGAAGGCCAGCGTCGCGGCGACCGGTGGAGCGAGCGCGGGCAGATAGAACAGGGTCCGGTAGATGCCCGCGCCGCGCCGGGACCGGGCCAGCAGCAGGCCGGTGCCCAGCGCACCGAGCATGCGGGCCGGCACCATCACGACGACCAACCACAGCGTGTTGGTCGCGGCGGTGCGCACGTTCGGGTCGTGCAGCAGGAAGGTCCAGTTGCGCAGCCCGACCCACTGCGGAGGGTTGATCAGATCGAACTTGGTGAACGAGAAGTAGACGCTGGCCAGCAGTGGGTAGACCAGGAAGAGCGCCAGGCCGATCAGCGCGGGCGCCATGAAGCTGAGCACGGTGAGCCGCTCGCGGGCCCGCCACCAACGCGGGGCGGACCGGCGGGCCGGCGGCGCGCCGGGCGTGGTGCCCGGCGCGCCAACGGTGGTGATGGCCATCGGAGCAGTCCCTAGCCCGCCAACTGGAGCTGCTTGTTGATCTCTTCGTCGACGCCCTTGAGTCCGGCGTCCAGATCGGTGGCTGAGCCCGACTGCCACTTCTGCATGAACTTCGACATGGTCTCCTCCAGCGCCGGTCCGATCGCGGTGGACGGCATGTGCACGCTGTTGGGGTTCTGGAACATGTCGATGAAGACCTTGAACTCCGGGTCGGTGGCGAGGTCCCCCGGATTGGCGAGCGCCTCGGTGGTGGTCGGCACGTTCTTGATCAGGTTGGCGAGCTTGACGATCGCGCCCGTGTCGGTGGACAGGTAACGGACCAGCGCCCACGCCGCCTCCGGATTCTTGGCGGTCCGGGAGACGCCCATGATGTTGCCCGTGACGTACCCGGCGCCGTAGCGGCTGGACTGGCTGTCACTCATGGGCAGCGGGGCCGTACCGAACTGCACATCCTTGGCCTGGTCACGCAGGTACGCGATGCGGAACTCGCCGTCGACCATCATCGCGACCTGACCCTTGTGGAAGGCGTTGTCCGCCGACCACTCGTCACCGAGGCTGGCCCGGAACTTCTCCAGCTTGTCGTAGCCGTACCAGTCGACCAGGTCCTTCTGCCACTTCAGCAGCTCCTTCCAGGCCGGGTCGGAGCCGACGGCGCTGGTGCCGTCGTCGTTGAGCCACTTCGCGCCCACCATCGGGTAGAGGTGCGACGGGACGTTCTCGTAGAAGCTGGAGAGTGGCAGGAAACCGGCCCGCTCGATGGTGCCGTCCGCCTTGCGCTTGGTGAGCTTCTTGGCCATGTCGGACAGCTCGGTGAGCGTCTTCGGCGGCCCACTCAGGCCGGCCTCGGCGAGGAGCGTCTTGTTGTAGTAGAGGCCGTACGTGTCGGCGAGGAACGGCATCGCGCACCGCTTGCCCTTGAACTCGGTGTAGTTGCGCACCGTCTCCGGGAACTTGTTGACGTCGACCTTGTCGCGGTCGACGTACTGCTTGAGGTCGATCCAGGCACTGCTGTTGCAGAGCTGGCCGGCGGCGTCGGTCGAGTAGGAGAGGCCGACGTCCGGCCCCTGACCGGCGCCGATGGCCTGCAGCATCTTCGTGTCGTCCTGGCCGGACTTGACCACCACGTTGACCTTGGGGTACTTCGCCTTGAAGTCGGCGATGACCGTGTCGATCGCCTTGGCCTCGCGGTCGGTGAAGAAGTGCCAGAACTCCACCGTGCCGGACGGCTCGACGCCGGGCGAGGCCACCGGCTTCTCGCTGGGGCTCGGCGTACAGCCGGCGGCGGTCAGCAGGGCGACCGCCGCGACCACGATGGTCCTTTTCAGGGCGGTTCTTCCGAGGGTGAGTGACATCGGGGGACCTCTCTGCGAGGAGGGGTGTACCAGGGGGACGACGGCCTGGTCCGGTGCAGCCGGACGTGGTGGGGGCAGGGGGTCAGGCCGCCCGGACTTCGTTCTTCAGATTGGTGAGCAGGGTGTTGCGCACCGCCCGGAGCGCCGAGTCGAGCGCGCCGAGCAGCACCGGGTCGCCGGAGACACCGGTGACCGCGATCGTGGTGTCCAATGGACTGATGGTCCGCAGCGCCGCGGACACCCGGTCGGCGAGCAACGGGCCGCCGGCCCGCGCCAGCTCGCCGCCGAGGACGATGAGGGCCGGGTCGACGATGGCCGCGATACCGGCAAGTGCCCACGCGATCCGCGCGGCGAGGGCGCCCAGGAAGGCGGCCCGCCCGCCAGCGGCCTCGCCGGTGGTGCCGTTCGCCCCGTCTGCGTTGCTCGTGACGGCGGCTTCGGCGGCGCTGGCCAACGCGGAGGCGGCGGTCGCCGCGTCCGTCAGGCCGTGCTGGGAAGCCAGCGCCAGCACGGCTGACCCGCCGAGCAGGTCCTGTAGATCGGTACGGCGGGCGTCCTGATCCAGTCCGACCGGGATGTAGCCGATCTCGCCGGCTCCGCCGCGAGCTCCCCGGATCAGCGCGCCGCCGAGGTCGATGGCGAGGCCCAATCCCTCGCCGAACCAGACCAGGGCGAAGCTGTCACAGTCACCGGCGATGCCGCGACTGCGCTCGGCGATGGCGGCGAGATTGACGTCGTTCTCGACCGTGACGGTGGTGTCCAGTCGCTTGGCCAGGTCGTCGATGAGGCCGCGGCGCCCCCATCCAGGCACGTCGATGTGCCGGATGGTGCGGCTGGCCGGGTCGTACGAGCCCGGCAGGCCGATCTCGACCTGCTGCACCTGGCCCGGCACGATGTCCGCCTCGCGGCACAGCCGCTCGACGGCGGTTGCCACGACCTCCGCCGGTCCAGCCTCGGTGCCGAAGTCGACGGACGCCTCGGCCTGTGCCACAACGGCGCCGGTCAGATCGCACAGGGCGGTCGAGATCATGGCGCGCGGGGTGTCCGCAGTCTCCCGGATGCTGATCGCGGCCGCGTGACCCGCCGCGGGGTTCGCCGCGTAGATCTCCGCGTTGGGACCGCGGCCGCCGCTGGTCTGGCCCACCTGGACGGCGAGGCCGGCGGCCGTGAGGCGACGCAGCACGTCGGACACGGTCGGCTTGGAGAGGCCGGTGAGCTCACGTAGCTCACCGCGGGTCAGCGACCCGCGCTCGAGCAGCAGCTCGAGCAGCGCGCTCTCGTTCATGGCCCGGAGCAGCTTGGAGGAACCGGCGAGGCGAGTCATGGCGGCCGCCCAAATAGAAAGTAAGACTGACTTACAATTCCGGGAGCGTATGGGGCCGCCCTGGCGCCGTCAAGGTCTCCGGTCAGGTCGGGCCGGGGGCCTCGGCCGAGGGCAGGGTGACCGTCACCTCCAGGCCGCCGCCCGGCTGGGCGACCACCTTGACCGTGCCGCCGTGCGCGTCACAGACCGCCCGGACGATGGAGAGCCCCAGACCGGACCCGCGTGCCCCGGTCCGCTCCTGGCCGCCACGGCGGAACGGCTCGAACAGCCCCGGTACGTCGGCCTGGTTGACCTCGAAGCCGGTGTTCCCCACCACCAGCCAGGAGCGCTGCCCGTCCGTGCCGGTACGCACCCAGATCCGCCCGTGCAGGTGGTTGTAGCGGACCGCGTTCTCCACCAGGTTGCCGGCCAGCCGGTCGAGCAGCCCCGGGTCGCCGACCACCGGCGCCGGCCGCAGCGAGGTGTGCACCTTCAGGCCGATCCGTTCCACCTCCCGGGCCACCGCGGACAGCGCGTTGGCCGTACCGACGGCGAGGTCGCACTCGGCGCGGCGACCGAGCCGGCGGCCGGCCTGCGCCTCGCTGCGGGCCAGCACCAGCAGGGCGTCGACCAGTCCGTTGGCTCGTTCGGAGGCGTCCCGGACGACGCTGGCCATCCGCCGGTACTCGTCGAGGTCCGCCTCGTCGTCGCTGAGCGTCACGTCGATCTCGGTCCGCATCACGGCGAGCGGGGTACGCAGCTCGTGCGAGGCGTTGGCGACGAACCGCTTCTGCGCCTCGAACGCGGCCGCGATCCGGTCCAGCATCGCGTCGAACGTCCTGGCCAGCTCGGCCACCTCGTCGTCCGCCCCGGACCAGCCGATCCGCTGGTCCAGGGTGGCCTCGCCGAGCCGCTGCGCGGTCGCGGTGACCTGGTGCAGCGGGCGCAGCGCCCGGCCGGCGACCGCGTACGCCCCGGCCACCCCGACCACGCTGATCGCCAGCAGCGCCACCAGGCCCTTGATCAGTAGCTCCTCGGAGGCGGCGGCGACGAGCTGGTGCTGCCACTGCGCGGCGTCCAGGGAGCGGCCGTCGGCGAGCACCACCGTGGTCCCCGGACGCAGCTCGTCGGTCGGGCGCAGCGCATCGCGCACCAGCAGCCAGGCCAGCAGCACCAGGATCGCCCCGGCGCCGACCAGCAGCACCCCGTTGAGCAGGGTGAGCCGCAGCCGCAGGGTGGGGCGCAGCCGGCTCACGCCGAAACCTCGGCCGTGCGGTAGCCGGCGCCGACCACCGTCTCGATCAGCGGCGGATCGCCGAGCTTCTTGCGCAACGTCATCACGGTGACCCGGACGATGGTGGTGAACGGGTCGGTGTTCGCGTCCCAGACCCGTTCCAGCAGCTCCTCGCTGGAGACCACCGCCCCGCGCGCCTTGAGCAGCTCGCAGAGGACGCCGAACTCCTTGTTGGTCAGGTCCACCGGCACCCCACCGCGGGTGACCACCCGCCGGGCCGGGTCGAGGACCAGGTCGGCGACCTCCAGCACCGGCGGGGCGGCCGGGGTGGCCCGCCGGCCGAGGGCCTGCACCCGGGCGACCAGCTCGTCGAAGGCGAACGGTTTGGGCAGGTAGTCGTCGGCGCCGAGCTGCAGCCCCTCGACCTTGTCCGCGACGGTGCCGCTCGCGGTGAGCATCAGCACCCGGGTCAGGGTGCCGGAGGCGGCCAGGTCGGCGCAGATCCGGTCGCCGTGCACGCCGGGCAGGTCCCGGTCGAGGATCACCACGTCGTACCGGGTGACGAAGGCCGCCTCGTGGCCGGTCGTGCCGTCGTAGGCGACGTCCACGGCCATCCCGCGCTTGCGCAGCCCGCGCGCGATCGCGTCGGCGAGGTTGCGCTCGTCCTCGACCACCAGTACCCGCATCCCGGCCTCCTCCCCTCGTGACCTCCCGACAACCTAGTGCCGGCCACCAAACCAGCGTCCCTCGCCGTCGTTGCAAAAAACCTTCGGGTACGCGATGCTTCCCGGCACCCAGCGACAAGGGATGGAGACGCCATGACCGGTACGCCCTCCCGGCGGGACATCGCCTACCGGGGGTTCCGTCTGCCGGCCGACCTCGACCTGGGCACCGCCCACGGCGTCTCCCCCGGCGCCGGTGGCATCGTCGTCGCCGCCGCGACCGGCCACCTCGACGGCAGCGAGACCGCGAGCTGGACCTCGCCCGTCGTGGACGCCGGCTTCCCGGTGCGCGAACTGGTCCCATCCTGGACCGCCGACACCCCGCCCGGCGGCGCGCTCCGGATCGAGCTGCGCGGCTGGCACGCCGGCGCCCCGACCACCCGCTGGTACGCGCTGGCCCGGTGGGCGGCGGACGACGCCCGCACGTCCGTGCCCGGCCAGCGCGACGGCGACGCGCGGGTGGAGAC
>NZ_QGGF01000434.1 GCF_003857015.1 Micromonospora globispora
CTGGGCACGGAGCAGCACACCGGGGAACCCTGGCCGGGCCCGGAGCAGCCGCCGCAGGCGGACGGGGCTGCCGGGTGCCCGGCGTCCGGCCACGGCAGGGCCGGCCCCGGCTCCGGGGTGGCCTGCTGGCGGGGGATGTCCTGGCCCGGCCAGAGGCCGTTCGGCTGCGACGGCCCGGAGGCGCTGTGGTGGTCTCGGTCGGCCGGCATGACCCTCCCTGGCTGACAGTGGCCCGTCACGGGGCGGTACGTCGGGGATTTCCCGCCCGACACTATCTCCCGGTCACCTGGGCCGTGGGGACAGCAACACTCACCCGAACGCCTCGGTGGCGTTGCCGCTATCCGTCGAAGCGGGCATCTCGACCCGCTCCGCGCCGGGGCGTCGGCCGGGCCACCGTCCACGGTGGTCCGCGCCGGCCGGGCCCGCGGCGGTTCGGACGGCGCCTCGGAGAGAACCCGGCCGCCACCGGGCCGGGGCGGTCGTCACCAGGCCGTACGAGGCCCGGTTCCGGCGTCCTTGAGGGCAGCTCGCGAGCCTCCTTCGGATCTCCGGTGGTCCGGTCGGCCGGTTCGGCTGCCCGCATGTTGAACTTCGCGTGTATGCCGGCCGAACCGGCCAGGGCAGGCCCTAGGCTCGTGCGCATGACCGCCGAGCAGCTGATCTCCTTCGCCCGTGGCGCTCCCTCGCTGGACATTGTCGATGTCGAGGGGCTCAAGGCCGCCGCCGTCCGCGCCTTCGACGCCGACCCCGCCGGGGTCACGGCGTACGGCACCTCCGTCGGGTACCCGCCCCTTCGGAAGTGGATCGCCGAAAAGCACGGCGTCGAGGCCGACCAGGTGCTGATCACCAACGGCTCGCTGCAGGCCGACGCCTTCCTCTTCGACCACCTGGTCCGGCGGGGCGACGCGGTGGTCGTCGAGCGCCCGACGTACGACCGGACGCTGCTCAACTTGCAGAAGATGGGTGGCGAGATCCACGGCGTCTCGATCCAGCCGGACGGCCTGGACACGGCCGAGCTGCGCAAGCTGCTGGAGTCGGGGGTGCGCCCGCGGCTGGCGCACGTCATCCCGAACTACCAGAACCCGGCCGGCGTGACGCTCTCCCTCGACAAGCGCCGGGAACTGCTCGAGCTGGCGGCCGAGTACGACTTCACGATCTTCGAGGACGACCCGTACGCGGACATCCGGTTCCGGGGCGAGCAGCTGCCGTCGATGCTGTCGATGGACAGCCGGGGCGTGGTGGTGCACGCCTCCAGCTTCACCAAGACGGTCTGCCCGGGGGTGCGGGTCGGTTACCTGGTCGGTCCGGCCGAGCTGATCGCCGCGATCGCGAAGAAGGCGACCAACCTCTACATCTCGCCCGGCATGGTCTCCGAGGCGATCGTGCACCAGTTCTGCGTGTCGGGCGACGTCGAGCGGTCGATCCGGAACGTGTCGGCCGCCCTCGGCGAGCGGGCCGGGGTGCTCGCGGAGTCGCTGCGCCGACACATCCCGGAGGCCCGCTTCGTGGAGCCGGACGGTGGCTACTTCCTCTGGGTGGAGTTGCCGCAGGACGTGGAGGTGGACCGGCTCGCCCCGGCCGCGGCGGAGCGCGGGGTGGCGGTCGTCAAGGGCAGCGACTTTCTGCTGGACGGCGGTCGGCACGCGCTGCGGCTGGCGTTCTCGGCGGTGACCGCGGACCGGATCGACGAGGGTGTCCGTCGGCTGGCCGAGGCGATGGAAGCCGTTCGCGCCTGAATTTCTGTCGGGTTTCCGACAATAAGGCGATGCCGACCGGCTCGGGTCTCCCCCTGGGCCGGCCGGCGGCCCACAATGCTGCGAGCGCCGGTCACCTCACCCGGTGACGGGTCCGACGCCCGGGAGGGCATGCGTCCGCCCCCGCCCGGACTACCGGCGCGCGCAGCACAACTCCCGCCCCCACTGGTGCCGGGTGGGCCG
>NZ_QGGF01000566.1 GCF_003857015.1 Micromonospora globispora
CCGGTATCCCGGTGGCGACCGGCGGAGTCGGTGCCGGCGCGGCGTGCGCGGGTGCCGCCGCCGCCCGAGGTACCGCGGTGGGCAGTGCCGGCACGGCGGCGAGGACGCCGAGACAGTGCACGAACACTGCGAGGGCTCTGTGGTGTCGTCTCGATGCAGGCATACGAACGAACCTCCGGACCCGAAGCTATGGGCCCAGGACCGCCGTGCGGGTACGAACTCGGCATTCCCGCCCAGCCGGCCGGTCGACGGCGTACGCTGCGCCCCCCACGGCCGGGTCCGGCGGCGTGCCGTCGGCCGCGCGCGGGTGAGCGGCGGGCGTCGGGGATAGATTGGCCGGGTGCGTATCGCTCGTTTTGCTCATGCCAAGGGAATGTCGTTCGGGGTCGTCGAGGGGGAGCCGGAGGCCGGGCCGCAGGGCCTGACCATCGCCGAGATCGAGGGGCACCCGTTCGGCCAGATCCAGTTCTCCGGTGCCCGGTGGGCGCTCTCCGACGTCCGGCTGCTCTCGCCGATCCTGCCCAGCAAGGTGGTCTGCGTCGGGCGCAACTACGCCGAGCACGCGGCCGAGCACGGCAGCGAGGTGCCAAAGGAGCCGCTGCTCTTCCTCAAGCCCTCGACCTCGGTGATCGGGCCGCGCGACGCGATCCGGCTGCCGATCTTCTCCAAGCAGGTCGAGCACGAGGCGGAGCTGGCCGTGGTGATCGGCGCGCCGGGTGCGCGCCGGGCCGACCGGGCCGCCGCCGAGCGCGCGATCTTCGGCTACACCTGCGCCAACGACGTCACCGCGCGGGACCTCCAGCGGTCCGACGGGCAGTGGACCCGGGCGAAGGGCTTCGACTCGTTCTGCCCCATCGGTCCGTGGATCACCACCGGGCTGGACGTCTCGGACCTGGAGATCCGGTGTGAGGTCGGCCGCAACCCCGAGGAGATGGAGGTACGCCAGCTCGGCCGGACGAAGGACATGGTCTTCGACGTTCCGGCCCTGGTGTCGTACATCTCGCACGTCATGACGTTGCTGCCCGGCGACGTGGTGCTGACCGGTACGCCGGCGGGGGTTAGCCCGCTCACCGACGGGGATACGGTCACCGTGCGGATCGAGGGGATCGGCGAGCTCAGCAACCCGGTGGTCCCGGTCGCCTGATCCGTCCGATGCCTCGTTTCCGCAGGTCAGGTGCGGTTCGGGGGGTTGGATTTGGCCTGTTGGCACCGGGAGGGTAAAGTTCATTCCCGGCGCCGCAAGGGGTCAATGGGGTATGGGGTAATTGGCAGCCCGACTGATTCTGGTTCAGTTAGTCTAGGTTCGAGTCCTGGTACCCCAGCGCAGCCGCGGATTCGGGAGAATCCCGGACGCTGGATTCTGCGGAGTTCCGGTCCACCCGTCCTCGGGTGGCGGGAGATCCTCTGGTAGAGTGCAGCTTCCTCGCCCGGCAGGGAGGGGAAGCACAAAGTTCTGGCCCCGTCGTCTAGCGGCCCAGGACGCCGCCCTCTCAAGGCGGTAGCGCCGGTTCGAATCCGGTCGGGGCTACAGCGCTGACAGCCCGTCCCACCTCGGTGGGGCGGGCTTCTTCGTGTCCGCCGGCGGGCTCCGGGCCGGTCGACGTGGGCCGGCCGGCCGCGACCCCTCGTCGAGCCGGTGAGGCGGTGCCGCTAGACTACTGCCGCATCGCCCGCCAGGGTGGTGAACAGGAAAAGTGCCTGGCCCCGTCGTCTAGCGGCCCAGGACGCCGCCCTCTCAAGGCGGTAGCGCCGGTTCGAATCCGGTCGGGGCTACCACTCGAACGGCCCGTCTCGCTCCCGCGAGACGGGCCGTTCGCCGTTTCACCTGGCCCCTCCGGTTGATCATGAAGTTGTTGCCACCGACATCGGCGGGTCGCGGCAACAACTTCGTGATCAACCGGTTCGGTCGGGGGGGGTGGGTAGGAGAGG
>NZ_QGGF01000370.1 GCF_003857015.1 Micromonospora globispora
GGGGTGGGAGGCTGGAGGGCACCCAGCACAGCATCGCGTCACAGTGAGGTGACCCCTAATGACGGAACTGCCGGACTTCGTCTCCATCCGTGAGGTCGGGCCGCGCGACGGGCTGCAGAACGAGGAGCCGATCCCGACCGACGCCAAGGTGCGTCTCCTCGACGCGCTCTCTCGTACCGGCGTGCAGCGGATCGAAGCGGTCTCCTTCGTGCACCCCAAGGCGATCCCGCAGATGGCCGACGCGGACGAGGTGTGGCAGCGGGCCGCGAAGGCCGAGGGCGTGCGCTACTCGGCCCTGGTGCCGAACACCCGGGGCGCGCAGCGGGCCCTGGCGGCCGGCTTCACCGAGATCGAGGTGGTGGTCTCGGCCAGCGACACGCACAACCGGCGCAACGTCAACCGGTCGACCGAGGAGTCCCTCGACGACATCGCCGAGCTGATCGACCTGCTGCACGGCGCGGGCGCCCGAGCGGAGGTGATCGTGGCGACCAGCTTCGGCTGCCCGTACGAGGGGGACGTCGACCCGCAGCGGGTGGCCGGCATCGTGGACCGGGTGGTTCGCGACGGCGCCGACCGGGTGGCCTTCGGTGACACCACCGGCATGGGTACCCCGCGCCGGGTCCGCGAGCTGGTCACCGCGGTACGCGACCGCAACGCGCACATCCCGGTGCTGCTGCACTTCCACAACACCCGGGGCACCGCGCTGGCGAACCTGCTGACCGCCATGGAGCTCGGGATCACCGAGTTCGACGCCAGCGTCGGCGGCCTCGGTGGCTGCCCGTACGCCCCGGGGGCCAGCGGCAACCTGGCCACCGAGGAGGCGGTGCACATGCTGCACGACATGGGGATCGACACCGGCATCGACCTGGACGCGCTGATCGAGGCGGCCGAGGCGGAGGCCGCTGCGGCGGTGGCGGAGATCGACGAGACCGAACGCGCGGCCTTGCAGACCGCGCTCGGCGCGGGCGGCACCGGGCGGGGTGCGGCCGGCGCGATGCGCGGTGCCGCCGGGCAGCTCAAGGACCTGGAGAAGCGGCAGAAGTCGCGGGCCACCCGGGCTCAGCGCGACGCCCTCGACCGGGCCCTGGTCGACCTGGCCGGCTTCTACCGGGACGCGCTGACGATGGCGCTGCGGGCGCCGGTCGCGCCGGTGCACACCGACACCGCCGCGCTGGCCGAGGCGGGCGCGCAGAAGTGGGACGCCGAGGGGGCGCTGCGCCGGCTGGAGGCGGTGCTGGAGTGCCGGGCGGCGATCGAGGCGAACGTCAAGCCGCGGATCGCGGTGGAGGCGATGATGCTCGCCCTCTGGAAGGGCTGATCCGCCGTCGGGCGGTCGCGACCGGCGTTATCCACAGGGCATCGACACGCGCGATTGACGTGCGGTACGGTCCGGTGTGCCGCGTGACGGTGGCGGCACGCTCAGTGAGGGGTCTGCCGGGGAGGAGTCCGCCGATGCCGCACGGGGAGATCGACGAGGCCTGGATCGAGGAGGCGGTGCGGCGCTACCGCCGCATCGAGTCGCTGCAGGCCGAGTTCGACCAGGCGGTGACGACGGTCGAGGTCACGGTCCGTTCGCCGGACGGGCTGGTCGAGGTGGTGGTGACCGCCGGTGGGCGGATCACCGACGTACGGTTCCTCGGCCCGCTGCACACCCGCCATCCGCGGGACGTCGCCGGCTCGGTGCACGCCGCGGTGACGGCGGCCGCCGATGCGGCGCAGTGGGCCCGGGAGAAGCTGCACAACGAGACCTTCGCGGCGTACCGGCCGCTCGCGGGGGCGTGACATGGAGTCCCTCCGCGCCCTGGCCGCCCGGCTCGACGAGGCGGGCGCCACCCTGGCCACCCTCGCGCACACGGTGACCGCCAGCGACCCGGCCCACCCCGCCTTCGGCGCCCACGCCGCCGGGGCGGCCGCGCCCTGCACCGGC
>NZ_QGGF01000665.1 GCF_003857015.1 Micromonospora globispora
GGTACACCCAGCAGTGCACGTACTGCGGTGCCGGCGGCCGGGCGTGCACGGCGGACGGGAGACGGTGTGTACCGGGGCGGGGGCGACCGGCTGCCGCCCGATCAGCCAGCAGAGGAAACGGGCCATCCGTCAGCCGACCGGAAGCTGCTGCGCCTCGGCCCGGGAGAGGTCGAACTCGGCACCGCAGTACGTGCACTGCTGGGTGTACCGGGTCCGCACCGGGATCAGCGGGATGAAGAAGAGGGTGAACTTCGTGGACCGGCGGGTGATGACCTGCGCGGCCTGGTTGCCGCAGTTGCGGCAGACCCGGGTGACGACACCGGACCGGTCGACCTTGGTGCGGAGCCCGAAGATGAAGAACATCGCCCGGCAGTACCCAGCCGCGCCCCGGAAATCACCCACGAATTTTTCTGGTAGGCAGGTGTCCGGATCCGCGGGTCCCGTTCGTCAGGCTGGACGGAACCACAACACCGAGGAGTGCCTGATGAAGTACATGATGTTCGTCTGCACCGACACCGAGCCGGACAAGGATCCGACCGCCGCGCCCGACATCGAGCAGTGGGTCGCCGAGCGGGACGCCAACGGCCAGCGCCTCACGGGCAGTGCGTTCGCCCCGCCGTCGGCGGCAACCACGGTCCGGGTCCGCGACGGCGAGCTGCTGCTCTCCGACGGGCCGTTCGCCGAGACGAAGGAGGCGATCGTGGGCTTCGACCTGCTGGAGTGCGCCGACCTGGACGAGGCGATCGAGGTGGCCCGCGCCCACCCGATGGCCTACGGCGGCCGGATCGAACTGCGTCCCCTCGTGGACCTGGACTGACGCCGGTGACCGACGCGGCCGAGGCCGTCGCCGCCGCGGGTGCCGAGGCGTACCCGCGGATCGTGGCGACGCTGATCCGCGTCACCGGGGACTGGACGCTCGCCGAGGACTGCGCCCAGGAGGCGCTGGCCTCGGCGCTGGAGCGGTGGCCCCGTGACGGCGTACCGGCGAATCCGGGCGGCTGGTTGATGACGGCCGCCCGGAACCGGGCCGTGGACGTGCTGCGCCGGGCCACCGTGGAACGCCGCAAGCTGCGGGACCTGGCGCTGCTCACCGACCCGGAGCCGACGCCGCCGGAGGGGGACGTGGTGGACGACCGGCTGCGGCTCATCTTCACCTGCTGCCACCCCGCGCTGGCGCTGGAGGCACGGGTGGCGCTGACCCTGCGCACCGTGGCCGGGGTGCCGACCGCCGACATCGCCCGCGCCTTCCTGGTCACCGAGTCCACCATGACCCGGCGGATCACCCGGGCCAAGACGCGGATCGCCACGGCCGGCATCCCGTACCGGGTGCCGACCGGGTCCGCGCTGGTCGAGCGGCTGCCGGGCGTCCTGGCCGTGCTCTACCTGCTCTTCACCCGGGGGTACGACGCGGACGGCGAGCCGGCCTTCGCCGACGAGGCGATCCGGCTGGCCCGGCTGCTCCACGAGCTGATGCCGGAGCAGCCGGAGGTGGCCGGGCTGCTCGCCCTCTTCCTGCTGCACGACTCCCGCCGGACCGCCCGGCGTGGCCCGGACGGCGACCTGCTCACCCTGGACGAGCAGGACCGCTCCCGCTGGGACCGGCAGGCCATCGCCGAGGGGCTGGCGCTGGTGGAGCGGGCCGGCCCCGGCCCGTACGCCCTCCAGGCCCGGATCGCCGCCTGCCACGCCACCGCGCCCACCGCCGCCGACACCGACTGGCGGGCCATCGCCTTCTGGTACGACGAGCTGGCCCGGATCCGACCCACCCCGGTGATCCGGCTCAACCGGGCGGTGGCCCACGGGTACGCGTACGGCCCGGCGGCGGGCCTGGCACTGATCGCCGAGGCCCGCGCGGGCGGCGCGCTGGATGGCTACCCGCCGGCGCTGGCGGCGGAGGCCGAGTTCACGGCCC
>NZ_QGGF01000666.1 GCF_003857015.1 Micromonospora globispora
GCCCCGGGCGCGCAGCAGCACGTACTCGGCCCGTCGTCGGCGCGCCGCCAGCCGGGCGGCCAGCAGGGTGAGGCCGGCCAGGGTGGCGAGCAGCCCGGCGGCGATGACGGCGAGCAGCGTACGCGCGGCGGCCAGCGACTCGGCGAACTGCCGCAGCGGGATGTCCACGCCCTGGGTCAGGGTGAGCCCGGCCGGGCGGGTCCGCTCCAGGGTGGCCAGCCCGTCGACCAGCGCGTCGAGTTGGGCGGGGGTGATCCGCTCCGGCGAGATCCGGTAACGCCAGCTGAAGCCGACCGGCCAGCCGGCCGTCGCCAGCGCGTCGAAGCCCCGATCGGCGGTCACTCCGACCACCAGGAACGGTTCGCCGTCGCCCTCGGGCGGGGTGAGCCGCAGCATCGTGGGGAGGCTGTCCCAGATTCCGTTGCCCCGGTCGGCCGGGCGGAACACCCCGACGAGGAGGATCTTCCTCGTCTTCAGCGGCTTGCCGAACTCGTCGACGATGGAGAGCGACAGCCGGTTGCCGGCGCGCAGTCCGAGCGGTCCGGCGACGGTGTCGGCGAGGGCCAGCTCGACCGACCCGTCGGCGGTCGTACCGGCCTCGGGCCACCGCCCCTCGACCAGGCCGGCCGCCTCCCGGACCCCGCCCATGCTGCGCACGCTGAGGTCGACCAGCCCCTTGTCGGAGGTCAGCTGCGGGCCGGTGAGCCGGGCGAACGCCGCCCGGGCGGCGTACCAGCGCTCGCCGATCACCCGCTGCACCGCCGGGGGCATCCGCCCCTCGACGGTGTCCAGGTCGCTCGCCCGGGTGCCGGCCACCGACCAGGTCGTCCGGGGAACCAACTCCTGCTGCGTCGTGTAGGTGAGGTCCCGCCGGGCCACCGGCTGGCCGGCCACGTGCTCGCGCAGCCCCTGCCCGGTGAGCCGGTCGGCCACCCGGGGGACCGCGGTGATCAGCAACGCGGTGACCAGGGTCAGCACCGCCAGCAGCAGGAAGTGCCCCCCGTACGCCCGCACCCGGCGGGCCACCCCGAAGACGCTCATCGCTCTCCCCCGATCCGCAGCTGCAGGGCGGCCACCCGCTGGCGGATGCCGGTGGTGATGACGGCGCTGAAGGTCAGGGCCGCGACCAGCAGCCCGAGCGCGGTCAGCGCGATCGGCGCCCAGGGCAGCGCGAAGGCCGCGTCGGGCACCGGCCGGCCGGCGGCCGGGGTGAGGATCACCAGCGGCACCATGGTCGCCGCGACGCCCGCCCCCACCAGCAGGCCGACACCGACCCCGATGCCGGCCAGGAAGGCCTGCTCGGCCAGGAGCGCCCGGGCCAGCAGCCGCGGGGCGGCGCCCAGCGTGTGGAGCACCGCGAACTCCCCGAGCCGGTGCCGGGCGGTGGCCCAGACGTCCACCGCCAGGCCGACCAGGGCGAGCACCACCGAGCCGAGGGCCGCCGCGAGCAGACCGGTCCGCGCCCCCAGCCAGTACGGGTCACGGGCGGCTTCGGCGGCGACCTGACGCCGGTCCAGCACCGCCACCCCGGGCAGCTCGGTGACGGCGGCCGCCGCCCCGGCGTGGCCGCCGGCGTCGGTACGCAGCCACCACTCGGCCACCGGCCGGACCACGCCGTCGTGGCGGAGCAGCCAGTTCGTCGCGGCGGGCAGGTCGAGCAGGATGCCGCCGGTGGCGTCCGGGGTGGCGGGTACGGCCTCGACCTCGCCGACCAGCTTGACCGGCAGGGTCACGCCGGAGAGCGAGAGGGTCACCGTGTCCCCGGTGCGGACGTTCAGCGCGGCGCGGGTGGCGGGGGTCATCAGCGCCGGGACCGGCGGGTTGTCGCCGCCGGCCAGCACGGCGAACCTGGACGGCGGTTGGTGGGCGAACCGGCCACCCTCCGGCAGCTCCACCCGGTACTC
>NZ_QGGF01000334.1 GCF_003857015.1 Micromonospora globispora
GCCCGGGGGCGGGCGCGCCAGGCCCGCTCGTCGACCCCGTTCGGCACCACGTCGATCCGTCCGGTCGGTACGTCGAAGAGCCGGGCCACCTGGTCGCGCATGTAGCCGGAGCAGGCGATCACCCGGGCCGAGGCGTTGCTGAGCCAGTGTTCGACGCCGTGGATGGTCCGGTTCATCTCCTCCGGCAGCCAGCCCTGGTGCCGGCCGGCCTCGGTGGCGTGGATGGTGGTGACCAGCGGCAGGTCGAGGTGCTCGGCCAGGGTCGCCGCGGTGTGCGCGACGAGCCAGTCGTGGGCGTGGATGACGTCGTACCCGCTGGACTCGGCGGCGCGCAGGGCGGTGCGGGTGAGCGTGTGGTTGAACGCCATCGTCCAGGCCAGCAGCGAACCGGTCGCCAGGGGAAAGGTGACCGGATCCTCGGGCGCCCGCAGGATCCGCACCCCCTCGGCGTACTCCTCCAGCGGCGCGCCCTCGGCGTGCCGGGTGACGACGGTGACCTCGTGGCCGGCGGTGGCCAGGGCGACGGAGAGGGCGTGCACGTGGCGGCCGAGTCCACCGACGAGCACGGGCGGGTACTCCCAGGACAGGATCAGCACCCGCTGGTGCCGGGCGGGGTGGATGTCGATCACGTCGGCGTCAGGTGACATGCGGCCCCCTTGGAGTTGTGTCCCGGGGCGCGCGCCGACCGACCCTGCCCGCCGCCTCGCCCGGGGTCGGGGCCAATCCTGCCGAGCGGTCGATAACCAGCGGAGACGTGGCCGTTGCCGGTGTGTAACGCGTGCCTATCCGTTGCGTCGGACGCGCAGCAACTCGGCGACCGACCACGCCTGGAACGGGCAGCCGGTCGCGGCGTGCGGCGGGCTGCCGTCGGCCGTCTCGCTCACCGAGCCCAGCCCGTACTCGGTCAGATGGCCCTCAAGCCCGACGAGCAGGTCATCGGTCGGGAGCCCGGCCCGCCGGTACGCGTCGACGAACGGCCCGATCAGCCAGGGCCAGACCGTCCCCTGGTGGTAGCCGGAGTCCCGTTCGGCCGGCCCGCCCCGGTGCCGCCCGACGAACCCGGGCGAGTCGGGGGAGAGGCTGCGCGGGCCGAGCGGGGTGAACAGCCCGGCGGTGATCCGGCGCAGCGTCGCCTCGTCCGGCTCCAGCGGGGCGTACGGCAGCGACCAGGCGAGCAGCTGGTTCGGGCGGAGCAGGTCGTCGTCGTGGTGCGCCGCCCCGCCCAGCGGGTACGCCGGTGCCGGCCCGTCCACCACGTCGTACAGCCAGCCCACCGGCGCCGGGAACCGTTCCCGGAACGAGGCGGCCGCCCTGGTGTGCAGCCCCCACAGCGCGGTCGCGTCCCGGCCGACCAGCTCGGTCAGCTCGGCCAGGCCGGCCAGCCCGTTGACCCAGAGCGCGTTGACCTCCACCGGTTTGCCGGTACGCGGCGTCACCGGCACCCCGTACACCCGGGCATCCATCCAGGTCAGCGCGGTGCCCGGGGTGCCGCCCTGGGTGAGCAGCCCGTCGGTCGGGTCGACGCCGATGCCGTACCGGGTGCCGGCCAGGTGCGCCTCCACCACCGCGTGCAGCGCGGTCAGCAGTTCGTCGCCGAGGTCGGTGTCGCCGGTGACCGTGACGTGCCGGGTCACCGCGTGCAGGAACCACAGCGTCGCGTCGACCGTGTTGTACTCCACCCGCCCGGTGTCGGCGGTGTTCGACAGCATCCCCTCCGACAGCGTCGCCGCGTACGCCCGCAGCAGCGCCCGCCCCTCGTCGGCGCGGTTGGTGCAGAGGAAGAGGCCCTCGTAGGAGGTCATGGTGTCCCGTGACCAGGCGCCGAACCAGGGATAGCCGGCCACCACGTCCGGGCCGGCCGCGGTGCTGACCACGAACGCGTCGGCGGCCAGGGCGAGGGT
>NZ_QGGF01000668.1 GCF_003857015.1 Micromonospora globispora
GCCCACCGCCCGCGCCACCGTCCGGCCCCGCCGCGCCTCCGGCGCCGATGGTCCCGGCGCCCGCCGGCGCAGCGGACGCCGCCGCACCGGTCGGCATCCCGATTTCGCCGGCTCCCCGGCCGTGGGCCGTCGAGCCGTGACCGGGACGGTCAGGCGTTGTCGTCGCTGAGCCGGTGGCGGTTGGCCTCGATCCACGCGTCCAGCGCGGCCGGGTCGTCCGGATCGACGCCGTCCGCCATGAGCTGGGCGACCGCCGCCGTGGCGGGGCTGCGCCGCTCGCCGGTGCTGTAGAGCCGGGCGAACTCGGGCACCATCTCCTCGATCGCCTCGTCGGTCAGGCGTGCCGCCGCCTCCGGCAGCCCCCGCTGCCGGGCCGCGTACGCCGCCCAGGCGCGCAGCACCCGGGGCAGCATGGCGGCGTCGTCCATGTCCAGCACGGCCCGGCGGTGCACCCAGTCCAGTAGGAACAGCTCGGCCACCATCGGGCTCCACCGCGTCGGATCGGCGTCCGCGAAGCTGTCCGCGTGGTCGAGCAGCAGACCGAGGCAGAAGTGCAGCGAGGCCAGCTCCGGGCCGTCCACCGCGTCCAGGCCGAACCGGGCGGCCTCGGGTGAGTTGAGGAAGCCCCGGAGCAGGACGCTCCGCTGGTCACCGCTGAGCGGCTCGGTCACCACGATGCCGGGTGCTGCGGCCGGGCCGGGCAGGACGGCCAGCCGGGCGCCGACCAGCGCCCGGTCGGTGGCCAGCGAACCCTTGGCCGGCAGCTCGCTGAGGTCGTCGGTGACGGCCAGGTGGCGGCTCACCTCCGCGTGCATCCGGGCCGGGTCCTCGGTGCGGAACCAGGTCAGCTCGTCCTCGGTGCAGATCTGCCGGGCCTGCTCCACGATCCGCTGGGCCGGGCCGCCGACGAAGACGTCCTTGGTGATGCCGATGTTGTGGTCGACCAGCGCCACCAGCGCGTGCTCGGGCCCACCCTCTTCGTCGTCGTACGCGAAGGTGGCCAGGTAGGAGGTCTGGTCGCCGTACACGTCGCCGTAGGCCCAGGTGCCGGTGAGGTGGACCCGCCCGAGCTGGCCCGACCAGGCCGGGGCCTGCGCACCGGGGCGGACCCGGCCGGCGCCCTCGGCGTCCGGCACCAGGGCGGCGAAGACTGCCCGGATGGTGGTCGCGGCGGCGCTGCGCCGACGGGAGGTGGCGGCGAGGAAGCCGGTGACGAACTCCCGCACGGCGATGTCCCGGTCGGTCTCCGCCACCGCGTAGACGCTGCCGAGCAGCGCGGCGCCGAGCATCTCCGCGTCGAGGGCGCTGTCCAGCCTCGTCACGTCGCGGGCGGCGTGGAGTACCGCCTCGTAGGGGGTCTGTGGCGTGGCCATGCACCGACCCTACGCCGCCCGGCCGGCCCCGACACGGCGAGCGGGCCCCACCCCGTCGGCGGGTCGTCCGGCCGGCGGGGTCAGCGACCCGCGTCGCGGAGCGCGTCGCGCGCCTGGGTGTACCGGCCCAGCACGGCCCGCACCGGGACCAGCACGTACTCGTCGCCGACGGCCGCCACCGAGCCGGTGAGCCGGTTCTCCGCTCGGTACCGGGCCCGGCGGGCGGCCCACCGGAGGACCGGCCTGGCCAGCGCCGCCACCAGCAGCCCGGCGAGCAGGCCGCCGAGGAGCAGCAGCGTGGGCAGCGGGGCCTCGCCGACCTTCGGGTACTCCAGCGGGGGCAGCCCGAGCGCGCGCAGGCCGTAGCCGAGCGCGAGCCAGGCCAGCCCGGCCACCGCGGCGAGGGTGACCAGCCACTGGAGCGTGCCGACCACTCGCCACCAGACCGGACGCCGGTTCATGCCGAGGTCGGTGCCGGACGCGCTGGACCGGTCGGCCACCGCGC
>NZ_QGGF01000781.1 GCF_003857015.1 Micromonospora globispora
GTGTGGAGATCCCGCCGAGCGCCAGCACCGGTACCGGGCTGAGCCGGACCAGTCCGGCCAGGCCGTCGACGCCCAGCGGCGGGCCGTACCCGGGTTTGCTGGGGGTGGGGAAGACCGGTGAGAGGGTCACGTAGTCCTCCGTGGTCAGCCGACCCAGCTCGGCCGCGTCGTGGCAGGACCGCCCGACCAGCCCGAGGCGGGGCGGCGGGTACGGGCCGGCCGCCGGCAGGTGCACCGCGTCCCCGCCGAGCGGGTCGGGGCCGGCGACGATCAGCTCCCCGCCGACCTCCGCCAGGATCGGCCGCAGCTCGCCGGCGAGGCCGGCCCGCTCGGCGCGGGGCAGGTCCTTCTCCCGCAGCACCACGCAGCGCGCTCCCCCGGCGACCGCCGCGGCGACCACCTCGGGCAGCGGGCGGCGGGCCTGCCACCGGTCGGTCAACACCACCAGACCTCGGGGCGGGTTCACAGCTCCGGCCTCCCCTCGTCCGGCGTGGACGCCAGCGCGTAGAAGCGGCGGGCGATCCGCCCGGCCCCGTACGCGAGCCGGCCGGCCTCGACCGCGTGCCGCATCGCGGTGGCCATCGCCACCGGGTCGGCGGCCCGGGTGACCGCGCTGGCCAGCAGCACCGCGTCGCAGCCGAGCTCCATGGCGAGGGCGGCGTCGGAGGCGGTGCCGATGCCGGCGTCCAGGATCACCGGGACGTCCACGCTCTGCCGGATCAGCCGGATGTGGTGCGGGTTGGTGACGCCGAGCCCAGAGCCGATCGGCGCGCCGGCCGGCATCACCGCCGCGCAGCCGACGTCGGCCAGCCGCCGCGCCAGGATCGGGTCGTCCGAGGTGTACGGCAGCACCACGAACCCGTCCGCGACCAGCTCCTCGGCGGCGCGGAGCAGCTCCACCCCGTCGGGCAGCAGCGTCCGCTCGTCGCCGATCACCTCCAGCTTCACCCAGTCGGTGTCGAACGCCTCTCGCGCCAGGTGGGCCACCTTCACCGCCTCGGTCGCGGTGTAACAGCCGGCGGTGTTCGGCAGCAGCCGTACCCCGCACCGGTCCAGCAGGTCGAGCAGCCCGCCCGCCGCGCCGGCGGTGTCGACCCGGCGCAGCGCCAGGGTGACCAGTTCGGTGCCGGAGGCCCGGATCGCCTGCTCCAGCACGTGCAGGTTGGCGGCGCCGCCGGTGCCGAGGATCAGCCGCGAGCCGAACGTCTCGCCACCGATGGTCAACGTCACCGCGCTCACCCGCCCTGGGCGGCGCTGAGCACCTCGACCCGGTCGCCGTCCCGCAGCACCGTCGCCGGCCAGCCGCCGCGCGGCACCACCTCGCCGTTCACCGCGACCGCCAGGCCGCGCTGCTGGTCGGTGACCGCGCGGACCAGGTCCGCGATGGTCGCGCCACCCGGCAGGGTCCGCCCGGCGCCGTTCACGGTCAGTTCCACCTGTCCTCCTCGCTGGTCGGTTCGGGCCCGGCAGGGCCGGGCGTGCGGGCACCGGCGAACGGGCCTGGGCCGTGCGGGTCGCCGGTGAAGCGGTCGGGAGTGAAGGGGGTGAGCAGCGGGTTGCCCTCGCCGGTGACGATCAGCTCGGTGATCAGGTCGGCGGTGACCGGGGTGAGGACGATGCCGTGCCGGTGGTGCCCGGTGGCGGCGAGCACGCCCGGCTGGCCGGGCAGCGGGCCGAGGATCGGCGCGTTGTCCGGCGTACCGGGGCGCAGCCCGGCGGACGCCTCGGCCAGGTCGTACTCGGCCAGCTCGGGGACGAGGCCGACGGCGGCGCGGAGCAGCCGCAGCACCGCACCGGCGGTCACCGCGGTGTCGCCGCGCTCCTCGACCGTCGCCCCGACCACCACCTCGCCGCTGCCCCGGGGCAGCGGCGAGG
>NZ_QGGF01000270.1 GCF_003857015.1 Micromonospora globispora
GCGCCAGGCCGGCCCCGCGGCGCGTGCCGTCGGCGGGTCCCGACTCGCCACCGCCGGCCTGGCGCTGCCGTCCGGCGTGTCCGCCCCGCCCGCGGTCACCGCCACGTCCTGGGTGGTTGCCGACCTGGACAGCGGGGCCGTGCTCGGCGGCTGCGGGCCGCACGAGTACGGCGTCCCGGCCAGCGTGCAGAAGCTGCTGCTGGCCGCGACGATGCTGCCGAAGCTCGACCCGCGGCGGGAGGTCACGGTGACCGCCGAGGACCTGGCCATCGAGCCGGGCAGCTCAGCCGTCGGCCTGGCCGCGGGCGGCCGCTACCGGATCGAGACGATCTGGCTGGGGCTGCTGCTCAAGTCCGGCAACGAGGCCGCGAACGCGCTGGCCCGCCTCGGCGGTGGCCCGGACGGCCTGCCCGGGGGACTCCGCGCGATGAACGAGGAGGCCAAGCGGCTCGGCGCGCTGCAGACCCACGCGGTGACCGCGTCCGGCCTGGACGGGCCCGGCCAGTTCACCAGCGCGTACGACCTGGCGCTGATCGCCCGCGCCTGCTTCGCCGATCCGGCGTTCCGCCGGTACACCGCGACCCGGACGGCGGAGATTCCCGGGCAGCCGGCGCTGCGCGCGAAGCCCTTCCAGATCCAGAACGACAACCAGCTCCTGTACCAGTATCCCGGCGCGCTGGGCGGCAAGACCGGCTTCACCGACCTGGCCCGGCACACCTACGTCGGCGCCGCCGAGCGCAACGGCCGGCGGCTGGTGGTCACCCTGCTCGGCGCGGAGATCCCCACCCAGCGCGGCTGGCAACAGGGCGCCGCCCTGCTCGACTGGGGTTTCCGCCTGCCGCGGGACGCGGCCGTCGGCCGGTTGGTCCAGCCCGGCGAGCTGACGTCCACGAGCCCGTCGCCGCGCGGCACGGTGCCACCGTCGGCCCTCGCCGGTGGTGCGGGACTGCACGGCGCCCGGGGCACCGACCCCGCCCCGTGGCCGGGCACCGGGCCGGCTCTCGCCGTCGGCGCGCTGGTCGTGGCCGGGGGAGCGCTGCTGATCTCCCGTCGTCGCCGGCACGCCGTCCGGGCCCGGGTCGCCGGCGGCCCCGGTCAGGGCTGCTAGCCACCCGTCACCTGGACTTCCCCCATCGTGCGAAGTCGGGCTAGCCTGCGCGGGAATGGTGGGCGTCAGTTCACGGGGGACGAGATGACCGGTCACCGCGCTCCGGACGGGCCGGCGATCAGCCTGGAGACGGCGCGCCAGGTGCTCGCGGCGCAGCCGTTCAGCGGCCTGCTCGGTGCCCGGCTGGCCACCTTCGAGCTGGGCGAGGCGGTCCTCGAGGTGCCCGTCCGCAGCGAGCTGACCCAGCAGAACGGTTTCCTGCACGGGGGCGTGCTCGCCTACGCGGCCGACAATGCGATCACCTTCGCCGGTGGCTCCGTCCTCGGTCCGCGCGTGCTGACCGGCGGCATCACCATCACCTACCTCCGCCCGGCCGCCGGTGAGCTGCTGCAGGCGCGGGCGACCGTGGTGGACGCGAGCCGCCGGCAGGCGGTCTGCCGCTGCGAGCTGGTGGTCCGCCACGGCGACCGGTCGGTGCTGTGCGCGGCGGCCCAGGGCACCGTCGTGCTGGTCGGCGCGTCGGGAGAGGACGCCGCTTGAGGCTCGTCACCCGACCGGGTGACCACATCCGCGAGCGTCCCGCCGCGGGAGCAGCCGTTGCCGGCCGCTCCACGCGCCGGTGCTGATAGACAGGGCAGCGTGGGTGTGCGGAGCCGGTCCGGCCCGGCCGCTCGGTGGGCCGCCGGGTGGGTGGCGGCGTGCGCGGTCGCGGTGGCCGGCGGTGGTTGTCAGCGCCCCACGCCACCC
>NZ_QGGF01000671.1 GCF_003857015.1 Micromonospora globispora
GCACCAGCACGGTCAGCCGCCGGCCGCGCAGGCGGTCGGCGAACTCGGCCACCACCCGCAGCGCGTCGTCCGCGCCGCCGGCGTCCGTCCCCCCGTACGCGAGGGCGAGCGTGGCCCGCCGGGAGCGGTGCAGCGCTCCCGGCAGCCAGTGGTCGAGCTGCCGGACGAGCAGCTCGCGCAGGACGGCGTCGGTCGACATCCTGCCGTTCTACCGCATGGGCGGTCAGGCCGGAATGGAGATGCCCACTCCGCCGCGGGTCTGGCCGCCGTAGCGCAGGCGCTCCCGGTCGAGGTCGAGCCGGCCGATCCGCTTGCGGGCGGCCAGGGCGCCCTCGTCGAGCAGGTCGGCCGGGACGATCCAGACGATCTCGAACTCCAGCCCGTCCGGGTCCTGCCCGTAGAGGCTCTTGGTGGTGCCGTGGTCGGAGGCGCCGACCAGCGCGCCGGCGGCGGCCAGCCGCTCGGCGGTGGCGGCCAGTTCGTCGAGGGTGTCGAGCTCCCAGGCCAGGTGGTAGAGACCCACGGTGGCCCGGCCGGCCTGCGACCGACCGGCCGTCGCGCCGATCTCGAAGAGGCCGAGGTCGTGGTCGTTGGTGGAGTCGGCCGCCTGGAGGAAGGCGGCGCCGCGGAATCCGTCCGGGGTCATCGGCACCGGACGGAAGCCCAGCACGTCGCGGTAGAAGGCGACGCTGCGCTCAAGGTTGCTGACGTAGAGGACGGCGTGGTTGAGCCGGTGGATTCCCATGGGCACCACGCTAGCGCGGTTTGGTTGAGCGCTCAACCAAACCGGCTATGATGGTGGTCATGACCCGGTGGCTGGACCCCGACGAGCAGCGGACCTGGCGGGCCTTCCTGACCGCCTCCCGGGCGCTGATGGAGACCCTGGACCGCGAGCTGCAACGCGACGCGGGGATGCCGCACGCGTACTACGAGATCCTGGTCCGGCTCTCCGAGACACCCGAGCGGCAACTGCGGATGAGCGAGCTCGCGGAGGCGACCGGCTCCTCCCGCAGCCGCCTCTCGCATGCCGCCGCCCAGCTGGAGGCGTCCGGCTGGATCCGCCGGGAGGAGTGCCCGACCGACCGGCGGGGACAGATCGCCGTCCTCACCGACGCGGGCTTCGCCGCCCTGGCCGCCGCCGCCCCCGGCCACGTCGAGGGGGTACGCCGGCACCTGTTCGACGCGTTGAGCCCGGCCCAGGTCGACCAGCTCCGGCGGATCAGCGAGACGCTGGCCGACCATCTGACCGGTTCCTGACCGATCTGATCACCGTCTGGACTTGTACATACCGTCGCCGGACACGCACGATGGGGCGTGCCCTCCGGCTTCGGTGACCTCACTGTCCACGCGCACCAGTTGGTGTCCGCGGGCGACCTCGCCGGTGCCCAGCGGCTGCTCGCCGATGCACTGACCGATGTGGACCCTCAGCCCGCCAACGCCTCGCCCGAGCTGGCCGAGGCCGCCGGCCTCCAGGCGCGGGTGCTCCTCGCGATCGGCGACCCGCAGGCCGCCCGCGGTTGGGCCGCGTTCGCGTACGCGGCCGCCACCCGGTTGTACGGCCGCTCCCACGAGCGGGCCGTCGATGCCGCCGCCACGCTGGCCGCGGTGCTGCACCGGGTCGGCAGCGACGCCCGCGCGGCGCGGCTCTACTCCCAGGTCATCCTCGAGCTGACCGCCCGCGACGGTCCCGAGTCGCAACGGGTGCTGGCCGCCCACGCGGATCTGGCCACCGTGGAGTTCGCCCGCGGCCAGTGCGCCATGGCCCGTGACCGGTTGCAGGACGCCTGGGAGCTGCACCGTGAGGTGTACGGCGACGGGCATCCGAGCGGCATCAGCC
>NZ_QGGF01000682.1 GCF_003857015.1 Micromonospora globispora
CCGCGCCCACAGTGCCCACCGTTTCTTGCGAAGTTCTTGCGCCCGGCCCGGGCCGTCGCCGTGGACCCGCTCAGGCGGGGGGCAGGAGCAGGGTGAACGTCGCGCCCTTCCCCGGAGCCCCGGCCACGTCGCCGACGCCTCGCACGAGCTGCGCACCCCGCTGACCGTGCTGCACACCCGGGCCCAGCTGCTGGCCCGGCGCGGCCGGACCCAGCCGGCGGAGCGGCTGACCGACCAGCTCGACCAGCTCGTCGCGGACACCCGGGCGCTCGGCGAGGTGGTCGAGGATCTGCTGGTCTCCGCCGCCGCCGAGCACCAGCCGCTGCCGGACACGGTGGTCGACCTCGCCGAGGTCGCCCGCGAGGTGGTGGCCAGCATGACCGCGTACGCGCAGACCCGGGACGTCGAGCTGCGCGTCGAGGCCATCGACCAGGCGCCGGTCCGGGGCGTCCGGCCGGCGCTGCGCCGGGCGCTCACCGCGCTGGTGGACAACGCGGTCGGTCACGTGCCCGCCGGGGGAGTGGTCCGGGTGACGGTGGGCCGGCGGGACGGGCGGGTGGCCGCGGCGGTCGCGGACAACGGGGTGGGCCTGGACCCGGCCGACGCGGACCGGATCTTCGACCGGTTCGCCCACGGCGGCGCGGGCGCGGGCCGCCGTTTCGGGCTGGGCCTGGCGCTGGTGCAGCACGTGGCGCAGGCGCATCGGGGCTCGGTCGACGTGGCCGGGGCTCCGGGGAAGGGCGCGACGTTCACCCTGCTCCTGCCCTCCGCCTGAGCGGGTCCACGGCGACGGCCCGGGCCGGGCGCAAGAACTTCGCAAGAAACGGTGGGCACTGTGGGCGCGGACAGCGAAGCCCAGACCGCCGAGGAGAGACCGTGCCCGACATCGTCAACGGACTGCCCCTGCACCCGCTCGTGGTGCACGCCGTCGTCGTTCTTCTGCCGCTGGCCGCGCTCGGCGTGCTCGCGCTGGCCGTCCGCCCGTCCTGGCGGGGCCGCTTCGGCGTACTGGTCGTGCTGATCGCCGCGCTCGCCACCGCCGCGATTCCGCTCGCCACGCAGAGCGGCGAGAGCCTCGAACACCGGGTCGGCGACCCGGGCCGGCACGCCGAGCTGGGCGACACCCTGCTCTGGTTCGCGCTGCCGCTGCTGGCGCTCGCCGTCGCGCTCGTCTGGCTGCACCGCCGCGCCGCCCGGTCGGCCGAGGGTTCGGCCGAGGTGGGGCGGTCGACCCGCCCGGGTGCGCTGGGCGTCGTGGTCGCGGTGCTCGCCGTGGTGGTCGCGGCGGCGAACCTGGTCCAGGTGTACCGGGTCGGCGACTCGGGTGCGAAGGCGGTCTGGGGCGACACCCCGGCGGCGACCGCCAAGGGCGGCGACGGGGACGGCGACTGAACTCCGTCCCCCTGCGCCGCGGGCCCGACGGTGATGAGATGGACCGCGGGCACGCGGCGGGCCGGCAGCGCCCCGGGAAGGAGGACCGCATGGAGTACGTGAAGTTCGGGTCGACCGGCCTGGAGGTGTCCCGGCTCTGCCTGGGCTGCATGAGCTACGGCGAACCGGCGCGCGGGACACACCCGTGGACGCTGCCGGAGGAGGAGAGCCGGCCGTTCATCAAGCAGGCGCTGGAGTTGGGCGTCAACTTCTTCGACACCGCGAACGTCTACTCCGACGGCAGCAGCGAGGAGATCGTCGGTCGGGCGCTGAAGGACTTCGCCCGCCGCGACGACGTGGTCATCGCGACCAAGGTGCACGGCCGGATGGGCCCCGGGCCGAACCGGGGCGGGCTGTCCCGCAAGCACATCATGAGCGAGATCGACGCGAGCCTGCGCCGTCTCGGCACCGACTACGTCGACCTCTACCAGATCCACCGCCTCGACCCGGGCACCCCGATCGAGGAGACCCTGGAGGCGCTGCACGACCTGGTCCGCGCCGGCAAGGTCCGCTATCTCGGCGCCTCGTCGATGTACGCGTGGCAGTTCGCCAAGGCGCTCTGGGCCGCCGAGCGGCACGGCTGGACCCGGTTCGTCTCCATGCAGAACCACTACAACCTGCTCTACCGCGAGGAGGAGCGGGAGATGCTGCCGCTCTGCGTGGACCAGGGGATCGCGGTGATCCCGTGGAGCCCGCTGGCCCGGGGGCGGCTGACCCGGGACTGGGGGGAGCGCACCGCGCGCACCGAGACCGACGAGTTCGGCCGGGGCCTCTACGCGCGTACCGAGGAGCCGGACCGGCAGGTGGTCGAGGCGGTGGCCCGGATCGCGGAGGCGCGCGGCGTACCGCGGGCGCAGGTGGCGCTGGCCTGGGTGGCCGGCAACCCGGCGGTGACCGCGCCGATCGTCGGCGCGACGAAGCCGCACCACCTGACCGACGCGGTGGCCGCGCTCGCGCTGGAGTTGACCGACGAGGAGGTGGCGGCGCTGGAGGCGCCGTACGTCCCGCACCCGGTGGCCGGCTTCTAGCCCGCCGTGTCCGGTTCATGGGCGCGGGAAGGAGGCCCAGATGTTCTTGGTGTCCGGGGTGGCGTACCAGGCGACCGCGCGGGAGACCGACTCGGCCAGGAGCAGCCCGCGACCGCCGGAGTCGAGCGGCGCGGCGTCGTCCAGCTCGGGTGCGGTGCTGACGTCGTGGTCGGCCACGTCGAGGATGAAGCACTCGTCGGTGACGAGCAGCGTGACGATGGTCGGTGGGAGGCCGTGCCGCAGCGCGTTGGTCGCCAGCTCCGTGGCGACCAGGGCGACCAGGCCGAGTACCTCGTCGAGATCCTCGCCCTGGACCAGCCCGTACCGGGTCAGCGCCTCGCGCAACGACGCCCGGAGGCCGCGCAGGTCCGCCGCGGCGCCCAGGGTCCACGTTTCGAGTTCCGTGGCCTGTGGCGGTGGCGACGACGTGCGCAGCTGTACCATGATCGTGCTTTACCCTGCGTAGCCGCCCGCTAAGCGGGCCGGTGCCGACGCATCCCGGCGGCTCAGCCGGACCGGGCGCTCCCGAACCCTCGGCTGGACCGGCCCCCGACGAGCGTCGAGGGCCGGCCCGGCGGGTCAGCGGCGCATCAGCGCGAAGACTCCCCAGCCGAGGTACTCCCGCTGGTAGCGGACGTGGCGGAGGGGGTCCTCGGTCAGCTCCCGGCGCAGCTCCTCGGCGAGTTCGTCGTCCGGGTTGGCGTCCAGCCAGCGGCGCAGGTTCAGCCAGTGCGCCGCCGCGTACCGGTCCCAGCTGTCCTGGTCGGCGAGGACCATCTCCACCAGGTCCCAGCCGCACTCCGAGAAGAGCTCCACCAGCCCCGGCAGGCTCCGGAACTCGTCCCGCGAACCGGCGTGGCACGCCGCGACGGTCGCCTGGTCCGGCGGGTCCAACCGCCACCAGGGCTCCCCGACGAGCAGCATCCCGCCGGGGCGCAGGCTCCGTTCCAGGATCTCGAGGGTGCCGGGGACGCCCCCGCCGATCCAGGTGGCGCCGACGCAGGCGGCCACGTCGACCGGCTCATCCGGTACGAACGCCGCTGCGTCGCCGTGCACGAAGCGGACCCGGTCGGCCACGCCCAGGGCGGCGGCGCGTTCCCGTGCCGCGGCGGTGAAGGCGGTGCTGATGTCCACCCCGGTGCCGACGACGCCGTGGTCCCGGGCCCAGGTGCAGAGCAGCTCGCCCTTGCCGCTGCACAGGTCGAGGATCGACGTGCCGGGGCGCAGCTTGACGGCCCGCCCGAGGGTGGCCAGCTTGCCGGCGTCGAACGGGTTGAGGATGCGAAGGTCGCCCTCGCGGATGACGAAACTACGTGCGAGATCCATGTCGGTGACTCCTGACGGTCGAGGCGGTGAGGTGGGGCGGACGCTGGTCGGTTCGGATCAGCACGCTCGGCACCGGCACAGAAACACCCTCTTCGACTCGTCGGAGTGACGTGCCGTCACGTTAGGTGCCGCCTCGCTTCCCGCCAACCGAATTGGGCACGGGTGTGCTGGCCACATGGCTGCCAACCGGCGGGTGTGGGACACACGGATATCTGCTGTGGTCTATATCACGCTAGCGTCGTCCCACGTCGGCGCGTTCGCCGGCGCTCCGAACGGGAGAACGCCATGAAGACACCGTGGAAAACCGCCACCACCCTCGCCGCGGCCCTGCTCCTGGTGCTGTCGTCCGGCGTCGCCGCCCGCGCGGCCGGCACGCCGTACACGAAGACCCCCGTCTACGGGTCGCTCGGCACGTACAACGTGTCGCGCGTCTACGTCACCGGGGTCTCCTCCGGCGGCTACATGGCGACCCAGCTTCAGGTCGCCTACTCGGCCCGGATCCGCGGGGCCGCCATCTTCGCCGCCGGGCCCTACTACTGCGCGCAGAACAACGTCAACCAGGCCCTCTACGGCTGCGGCGACAACATCTACCCGACGTACCTGTCCACGCTGGAGAGCTACACCCGCAGTTGGGCGTCCTACGGCTGGATCGACGGCGTCGGCAACCTCTCCGGCCAGCCCGTATACGTGTACCACGGTGGCAGCGACAACACCGTGAAGAAGTCCGTCACCGACGACCTGGTCCGCTACTACCAGGACTTCGGCGCCAGCGTCCGGTACGACAGCGGCAGCGTCGCCGGGCACGCCTGGGTCACCCCGTACGGGACCGTGGGCTGCACGTCGACCGCCTCGCCGTACCTCAACGACTGCGGCATCGACCCGCAGGGCGCCTTCCTGGGCAAGCTCCTCGGCTCGGTCTCCGCGCCGAACACCGGGCCGCTCGGCGGCACACTCGTCCGGTTCAGCCAGGACACCTTCGCCACCAACGGCTGGGCCAATGGCCTGAGCATGGACTCCAGCGGCTTCGCGTACGTCCCGAGCGTCTGCGCCGCCGGGCAGTCCTGCCGCCTGCTGGTCGCCCTGCACGGCTGCCTTCAGGGGTACGCCCGGATCGGTACGGCCTTCGTCGACCGGGCCAACCTCAACCAGTACGCGGACACCAACAACCTGATCGTCCTCTACCCGCAGGCGATCTCGTCCGGGGTCAACCCGAACGGCTGCTGGGACTGGTGGGGCTACCTCGGCGCGACCAACTACCCGATCAAGGGCGGTGCCCAGGTGGAGACGATCATGAACATGGTCCGCCGTCTGGACGGCTGAGCCGGCCGGAGACGCAGTACACGTCACCGGAGTTGGCCTCGTGGGGCAGCGAGAGCAGCTGCGCCGCCATGCGTTCCGCGGACAGCCACTCGGGGAAGGCCAGCGACAGGTCGTCACCCAGCGCCAGGTTGAAGCCGTGGAAGCCGAGCGCCGTCAGGCGATCCAGGCAGCGTCGCGCCATCGCCCGTTCGATGGTGGTGAACTCGAAGGAGAGCGCGGGCAGCGGGCGGCTCAACCCGGTCAGCACCGCGTCCTCGAAACCCTCGACGTCGATCTTGGCGAACGTCGGCACGCCGTACTCGTCGATGAGCGCGTCGAGGGTCGTGGCCGTCACCTCGATCTCCGCGTCCCACGTCTCGTTCTCCCACCCGCCCGCGCCGTTCGCCGCTCGGACGAAGTGAGCGGAAGCGGTGGACACGGTCGGGTTGGCGGAGTTGACGTGCAGCCGGACCGTGCCGGCCCGGGAGCCGCACGCCGCCTCGACCAGCGTCACCTGGTCGTCGCCGCCGTAGATGGCCTCGATGGCGCGCGCGCACGGCGATTGCGGCTCCACGGCCACCACCCGGGCACCGAGCCGCCGGAAGCTGCCGATCCGGTCACCCACGTGGGAGCCGATGTCGAAGACGAGATCCCCGGTTTGAACGAACCGCGCGTAGAACTCGTCCATCGCCGCCTCGAGTTCGGGCCGGCCGTAGGAGAGGTCCAGGGAACGGCGGAGAGAAGATATGGTGGGATCTGCCTTGAGCGCCTCAATTGCCCCGATTCGAGGGTCCACCCACCGACGCTAGCCCGGGCCGTGGGACACCGTTTCCCCTTCCCCCATACTCCCGTCACCCGAGCTGCCGGACCGTCCTGATCGAGCCTGGGGGCGGTGCTGTTCTGGCTGGCCGGAGGTGCCGTCCGGGCCTGAATTGCTATACCGTCGCGAGGTGATCGTCGAGCAGCACTGGTGGAATGGGAACGCGACGGTACGCGGGCGTCGCGACGTGTACATCCGCACCGACGGGCAGCGGTGGGAGGTACAGGCGCAGATCGGTGGCGCGCAGGGCCGGTCGAAGGTGCAGGAATGCCCCAGCCGCACCTCGGCGACCATCCTCGCCGGGGCCTGGCGCGGGGGTGACCCGGCCTGGCGTGAGGTGCGCCGCTGACCGAGGCGCTGCCGTGCCAGCCCTGACCTGCGGGCCCGCAACGGCGTGTCGGCGGCTGCTGGTCAGGCGGCCGGCGCTCCGTCCGCGCCCGGGTGCGGGAAGTGCAACCGGACACTGGTTCCGCTCCCCACGGAGTACGTGGTGACCACGTCGGCGAGCTGACGGGCCAGCCAGAGACCCCGGCCGCCCACGTTCTCCGGTCCGCCCGGCCGCTGGTAGCCGGCGGTGGGCGGAATCCGGCGACCTCCGGCGTCATCGATCTGGACGATGAGCATGTCTCGGTGGCGCCAGCCCCGGAGGCGTACCGGGGGTGCGCCGTGGACCATGCCGTTCGTCGCCACCTCGGTCACCGCCACCACGAGGTCACCGACGTCCTCGGCGTCGAACGACTTCTGGCCGGCCCAGGTGCGCAGCGTGCTCCGGATCGAGGTGAGCTGATCGAGTTCGGTGAGGGCGACGTCCAGGTCCACCGCCGCCGGCGCCGGGGCGAGCGGCACCTCGCTGCGGGCCTTCAGAAAGTCGGCCGACGCGACGTGACCCGAGTTGCGTTCGCAGCCGTGCTCGGTGAGTTCATGGTTGTGCAGATTCCGGACGCTGTCGATCAGGGCGGTGGAGTGTGTGCGGCTGTCCCAGAGACAGGTGACCGGGCAGCCGTAGCCGGCGTACGCCTCTTCGCACGCCGACTCGTACGAGAGGTGGGCGGCGGCCCGGTCCACCGGGGCGTCCGGCTCGCCGTCGCCGGCCACGTCTGGTTCGGCGATCACGTGGACGGTGCCGCCGCTGGCGTACTGCGCGGCGAGATACCGGCGGAGCCCCTCGTAGGCGAAGCCCAACCGGGCGTAGAAGGTGCTCCGTTCGCCCCATTCCAGCTGGTCGGCCAGCCCACCGAGGGCGTCGCGGACGACCCGTTCGACGTGCGCGCCGACCACCAGGAAGACCCGCTCCTGGGCAGCGAGTGAGCGCCGCAGCGCCGGAATGAGTCGGGACCGCAGTGCGTCGTCCGAGTCGACGATCAGGGCGGCGTGGATGAAGTGTCGTGCTCGGGGCGATTCCGCCACGTGGCACACGCCTTCCCGGGGATCGAGGGACAGCCGGGCGGTGGGTGGGCTTACAGGTCGACGTCGATGTGCCGGGCGGGTGAGGTCCCTGCGCACGAGGGTAACGCGGGCCACCGGGCTTCGCTGGGTGGCGCGGGTCCGGCGCCGGATGGCCGGTGGGGATCAGGTGGCCGGCCACTCCTCCGGGCCCTTCGCCGCCCGTTCGACCAGGGACTCGGCGCCACCGGTGCCCGCGGCGGACCGCGACAGACCACCTGGCTGGGGGCGCATGTCTTGACCCGTCCCGGAACCGACCCGCCGGGGCGACTCTCGCACCTGACGGCACAGGACCGCCGCCCCGGCCCGGCGGGCGGCCGGGACGGCTGGGTTCTCAACCGCCCCGGCCTCGGTCGCGCCGGAACCCGGGCGCCGGCGGGGCACCTCTGCCCAGCCTGCGCCATGTCGTGGGCACCGGCCAAGCCCCGGGCGGGACCTTTTCGTGGCGACAACCCCGCTGCTCGTACGGTTGGAACCGGTTTGCCCCGATACGGGCGTGGGTGCCAGGAGCCGGTGGGGTGGTCGTCGCGCCGGTCAGGAGTGCTGTCGGGGCGAGATGAAGCCGGGGGCCGGTTGCGGCGACTCGCCGCTGACCTGGGTGATGATCTCCGCCGCGACCTCGCGCAGCTTGCGGTTACGGTGCTGCGACGCCTGCCGGAGCAGGGCGAAGGCCTCGCTGGCGGTGCACCGCTGCTGTCCCATCAGCACGCCGAGGGCCTGGTCGATCACGCTGCGCGACGTCATCGCGTCGGTGAGCTGCTGATGCAGGAGGGCCTGGTCGGCCTGGCGGAGGATGACGGTGAGGGCCGCCGCCCCCTGGGCGGTGAACGCCAGGGCGTGGCGCCGAGCGGTGTCGGTGAAGGCGCCGCGGTGGGTGGCGTAGAGATTCAACGCCCCCACGGTCTCCCCGTCCACCGTCATCGGCAGCGACAGCGAGCCGGCGATGCCGTGCTCGAGGGCGTGTTCCCGGTAGCGGGGCCAGCGCTCGTCCGCGCGCAGGTCGGTCACCTCGACGACCTTCCCGTGACGCAGGGCCTCGAGGCAGGGCCCCTCGTCGGCGCCGTACTGGATCTCGTCGGCCCGGGCGGCGAGGTCGGCGCTGCTGGCGACGGTGAAGGCGCCCCCGTCCCGGCGCATCGTCAGCCCGCACGCCACCGCCGGCCTCACGACCTCCGCGGCTACGTGGACGACCTGGTCGAGGAAGACATCGACCTCGGGCGACTCGGCGAGCAGGCTGAACAGTCGCCCGTACGCCGAGACCAGGCGCGATTCAGCAGCATTCGACACGGCCGCCACCCCCCTGAAAAACCCTGTGCCGGGTCCGGTTCCACCGAAGGTGACGCCACCGTCATGGCTTGCTCCGGAGGCCGCCGGCCAAGACCAGTTTATCGCCGGTGGGCGTCCGCTTCACGGTTGGCGGGGGGTGCGGTTCGGCCGAGACGCGGCTATGGTCGAGGCGGGTTCGGACATGAGCCCAGGACCAGCGCGCCCCCGACGGGGAGGCGCAGGACCCGGTCCCGCCATCCTCACCGAGGAGCAGCTCATGTCCCTTGATCAGGCGCCGCACGTGGCGACCTCGGAGACCATCCGTCAGCCGATCCTGTCCCTCGTGCACGGCAGAGAAGGTCCGGCCGCGGTGGTCGAGGTGCGGGGCCCACTGGACATGGACACCGTTCACCTGCTCGTCGACGTCGTGGACAGCGCCATGGCCGGCCAACCGCCGCCGGTACTGGTGCTGGACCTGGGCCAGGTGAACTTCTTCTGCGCCGCCGGGATAACCGCGCTGCTGACGGCACGCCGGCGGGCCGCCTCGGACGGCTGTGCGCTGCTGGTACGCAACCCGTCCCGGATCACCCGCACCGTCCTCGGCATCGCCGGCCTGGCGGACGAGTTCGCCATCGACCACGTCCGCGAGCCTCGCCTCCCGCTACATGGAGGGCGCTGGCGGCTCCGACGGGTTTCCGTGGGCGCGGATGGCGTCCGCGATGGCGACCCCAGCCAGGACCAGGGTGGCGGCGAGGCCGGCCACCAGCGCGGGCGTGAGCGTCAGGGCTGGTGCCGCGGCGGCGAGGACGAGCAATGCGACCAGCCGGGACGGTGACACCCGGCTGAACACCTCGTATTCGAATCGGGCCCGTCCGGCCAGGAACAACGCGGGGCCGCCGAGAATGACACCGGCCAGCCAGGGCGTCGTGTGCTCGGTGGGATGGGCGATGACGACTTCGAAACCGGCGGAGGCGGCGACCACGCCGGCCACCATGAGCAGGTGGGTGTTGGGCGCGGACCGCACGAATCCGCCCGGGTCCCGGGAGGACTCGATGGCGGCTTGCAGCACGGACCCGGCGCGATGGACGTAGATCTGCCACAGCAACACGGTGGCGGCGAAGGCGACCAGGAGCGCCGCCGTACGGTTGGTGGTCACGTCGTTGTCGGCGTAGGTCAGGGTGGTGATGAGGATGAGATCACCGAGGGTGAGGGTGAAGAACTGCTGGTAACGCTCCGCCAGATGGTCGGCTGCTACCCGGTACTGGGACGTGGGTACCCGACCGAGCCGGGGCGTGGGGTACCGGAGCCATGCCGACCCGTAGTCGATGGCGAGCGCTGCGGCCCACAGCAGGCCCCGCGCCGGGCCGGCCATAAGACCGCCGGCGAGCCACGGTACGGCGGACACGGCGAACCAGAAGATGAACCGACTGGCGTGCAGGCGCGCTGAGCGGGCGTGCAGCGCGGCGACGAGGAAGATGCCACGTCCCAGCTGGATCACCACGTACGCGCCCGCGAAGACCAGGGCGTGGTCGGTGAAGGCTCCGGGCAGCGAGCCGGCCATCAGGATGGTTCCGAGCATGACCCAGAGCGTCATGACGAAGATGGGGGGCCGCTGCGCGTGGTAGAGGTCGGTTACCAGCGCGGTGACCGACCAGACCCACCAGATCGCCATCAGCAGCGCCACGGTCCGGAAGACCCCGACCCGGTCGAGACTCTCCGCCAAGGTTCGTGACGTCAGGGCGAGCGCGGCGACGAAGACCAGATCGAGAAACAGCTCGAGCAGGGTTGCCCGCTGGGGCCCCTCGCCCTCGCGGATCAGCCCTACCGCCTGGTCGCTCGTCATCAGGTGCCCGTCTACCGTCTCCGGGGTCTTGAGGGACTCGAGAGCGGCTTGCGACACGGGGGTCGGCTGAGTCGGTAGCTGCGCAAATGCCCTGGCCGACTTTAGAGGGCTGGCGGAGTTGCTGCGGGCAAAGGTGCCGTTTGTCCTCCCCGGCTGGTAGGGGTCCCTCGCGCTCCGCGCCCACGCCCGCCGGTACCGCTGTGCAGGCAGTTTCCGAGAAGCCGGCTTCCGGTGCGGGTGCAGATCCACACCATCAGGCGTACGGTGAGCATGTCGCCCGGGTCCCCGGTGGCCGCCAGGTGCCGACGCCACCGCCCACCAGGGGCAGTTGACCAGTCGTCATTCCATCGTGACGCGTGCTCGTCCTGCTGGCTGATCGCCGATCACGTCCCGGCCGCAGAATCCGCCGGCCACGGCACGTTCAGGTTCGCCGTTCACCCGACAACCGGTGGAGGGATCAGACCGGGCGTTCACCGCCGCCGGGGAGCACGACAGTTCCAATCCGGCGCAACAAGGGAGCACCCGATGAGAATCGCCAAGCACAGGATCGTCAGCCTTCTTCGCGAACGCGGCCAGCAGGCCAGGGCCGACTGGGTCGAGCGTGAACTGCCGGAGCGGGTCAACCCCGACGAGCACGTCGGGCTGCTCGCCACCCTGCGTCTCGATCCGGCCGACCTCGCCGACGCACCGTCCCCGTGAGGGTCGCCCTGCTCGGACCGGTCGCCTGGCGGACACCCCCACACCACTACGGTCCCTGGGAGCAGGTGACCGGGCTGCTCGCCGAAGGGCTGGTCACCCGCGGCGTGGACGTGACCCTCTTCGCGACGCTGGACTCCGTCACCTCCGCCGCCCTCGACGGCGTGTGCCCCCGTGGGTACGCCGACGATCCGGACCTGGACGGCCGGGTGTGGGAGGCGATGCACGTCTCCCACGCGATGGCCCGCTCCGGGCAGTTCGACCTGGTGCACAACCACCTCGACTGGCTGCCGCTCGCCTTCGCCGAACACTGCCGCGCTCCGCTGCTGACCACCGTCCACGGCTTCTCCGGCGCCGGGATCCTGCCCGCGTACGCCCGGGCCCGCTCCTCCTACGTGTCGATCTCCGATGCCGACCGGAGCGCCGAACTCGACTACGTCGCCACGGTGCACCACGGCGTCGAGCTCACCGGGCTGCCGTTCGCCCGCGACGCCGGCCCCGGCTTGGCCGCCTTCGGCCGGATCCACCCCGACAAGGGCACCCACACCGCCATCGAGATCGCCCGCCGCGCCGGCCGGCCCCTGACCATCTGCGGCATCGTGCAGGACGAGCGGTACTTCGCCGAACAGGTGGCCCCACACATCGACGGTGATCAGGTCGTCTTCCTCGGATCGGTCGGTCCGCGACGGCGCGCGGAGGTGCTGGGCGCGAGCACCGCCCTGCTGCACCCGATCGCGTTCGACGAGCCGTTCGGACTGTCGGTGGTGGAGTCGATGGTCTGCGGCACCCCGGTCGTCGCGTACGCCCGGGGGTCGATGCCGGAGGTCGTCGATGACGGCGTGACGGGATTTCTCGTCCACACCGTCGAGCAGGCCGTCGACGCGGTCACCCGGGCCGCCGGGCTCGACCGGGCCGGCTGCGGGGCGCGGGCCCGGCAGCGCTTCGGCGCGGACCGGATGGTCACCGACTATCTGTCCGTCTACGACCACCTCACCCGCCGCTGAACCCGCCGGGCGATGTCGATTCCCGACTGAGCACCGGCCCCGCCCCCGAACCCGTTCCGCCCGCCACACACGCTGGCCGGCGTGCGCCGTCACCGCGTGAGGCCGCGTCCGTACCCCCGGCAGCGGCCGGCAACCGGAAGGCCCGACACCCATGCCCAGCTACGGATTCCTCAGCACCCACCCGCCGACCCGGTGTGGACTGGCCACCTTCAACTCCGCCCTCGCCGCCCACCTGACCGCCGACGGCACCCACGGCGGCATCGTGCGGGTCACCGACCGCGGCGACGACCAGCGGGCCGGACCAGGGGTCGTGCACACCTGGTCGACGCGTACCCCGGCCGGCTGGCGGGACGCCGCCGCCGTCCTGAACACCTTCGACGTGGCAGTCGTGCAACACGAGTACGGCATCTACCCCGGCGCCGACGGCGAGGACGTCCTGCCGTTGCTGCGTAGGCTCACCGTGCCGAGCATCGTGGTCCTGCACACCGTGCTCCGCCAGCCCACCGCCCGGCAGAAGTCCCTGCTCGAGCAGATCGTCACCGTCGCCGGGGCGGTCGTCACGATGACCGACACGGCCCGCGACCGGCTGCTTGTCGGCTACACCGTACCCCCGGACAAGGTCACCGTCATCCCGCACGGGGTCGCCGAACATGTCGGCGCACCCGCCGACCGCCGTACCCGCCCGCACCTGCTGACCTGGGGGCTGCTCGGCCCCGGCAAGGGCGTCGAATGGTCGCTACGGGCCCTCGCACGGTTGCAGGACCTCGACCCGACCCCCACCTACACGGTCGCGGGCCGGACCCATCCGAAGGTGGTCGAGCACCAGGGGGAGGCGTACCGGTCGGGGCTGCACCGGCTCGGCGCGCAACTCGGCGTCGCGCACGCCGTGGACTTCCAGGACGTCTACCACGACCAGCCCGCACTCGGTCGGTTGATCGGCTCGGCCGACGTGGTCGTTCTGCCCTACGACTCCCGCGAACAGGTCACCTCCGGCGTGCTCATCGAGGCGGTGGCCGCCGGGGTACCCGTCGTGGCCACGGCGTTCCCGCACGCCGTCGAGCTGCTCACCGGCGGCCCCGGTCTGGTCGTACCCCATCAGGATCCGGCGGCGCTGGCCGCCGCCATCCGGCGGATCCTCACCGAACCGGGCCTGGCGGGCCGGTTGGCCGGCCGCATCCGGCCACTGGCCGCGGACCTGCGCTGGCCGGTGGTGGCGGCCCGCTACGGCACCCTCGCCGAGCGGCTCGTCGCCGCCCGCGCCTCCCTGGTGAGCGCGGCGTCGGCGTGACGGCGACCATCGGCCTCCCCAGCTCGCCGGAGAGCGATCGCCGGCACTCGGCGCCCCGACCGACCTTTGCGCACCTGAGCCGGCTGAGCGACGACACCGGTCTGTTCGAACACGCCCGCCACGCCATCGTCCGCCGAGAGCACGGCTACTGCACCGATGACGTCGCACGCGGCCTGGTCGTCACCAGCCGCGAGCCGGAGCCGACCGAGGAGGTCGTCCGGCTCGCGGAGCGCTACCTCGCCTTCCTGACCCACGCGCAGGACGCCCGCGGCGCCTTCCACAACCGGCTCGGTCACGACCGGCGCTGGACCGACCAGCCCGGGCTCGGTGACTGGTGGGGCCGGGCGCTGTGGGGGCTCGGCACCGCCGCCGCCCGCAGTCCCGCGGCCTGGATCCGGGAGGACGCGCTCGTCGCCTTCAACCTGGGTGCCGCGCGGCGTTCCCCGGCCCCGCACGCGATGGCCTTCGCCGGACTCGGCGCGGCCGAGGTGCTGAGCCGCCACCCGGGCCACGCCGCCGCGGCCGCGCTGCTGGCCGACGCCGCCACCACGATCGGGACCCCCGAGACGGATCCGGGGTGGCCCTGGCCGCAGCAACGGCTGACCTATGCCAGCGCGGCCCTCGCGGAGGTCGTCATCGCCGCCAGCCAGCTGCACCCCGACGGCCCACCGCTCGACCACGGGCTGCGGATGCTGACCTGGCTGCGCGACGTACAACTACGCACGGGACGGCTGTCGGTCGTGCCGGCCGCCGGGTGGCGACGCGGTGCCGTGCGGCTGCGCCACGACCAGCAGCCCATCGAGGTCGCCGCCTTCGCCGACGCCTGCGCGACGGCCGCCACGATCACCGGCGACCAAGGCTGGGAGGCCGGAGTACGGCAGGCGGTCGGGTGGTTCCTCGGCGACAACGACATCGGCACGCGGATGTGGGA
The DNA here is from genome assembly GCF_003857015.1 of Micromonospora globispora. Classification (GTDB taxonomy): domain Bacteria; phylum Actinomycetota; class Actinomycetes; order Mycobacteriales; family Micromonosporaceae; genus Micromonospora; species Micromonospora globispora. The sequence goes on from NZ_QGGF01000682.1 coordinate 14,376, forward strand.
TCCGGCGACCGGCGGCGGCTACGACGGGCTGACCCCGCACGGACCCAACCTCAATCAGGGCGCCGAATCCACCCTCGCGCTCATCTCCACACTGCAGCACGCCCGGCGGTGGTCGTGACCGGCACCCTGGCCGTCCGGCACGGCGTCACCCTCACCCCGGATCCGGGCCGGGTCATCGTCAAGCTCTTCGTCCCGGGTGAGGACGCGGCTGTGGTACGCACCCGCGCGGGGGCGCTCATCGACCGTGTCGGGCACCTCGACGACGAGGAGACGGGCAGGCTGCTGAGGGACATCTTCAGCCGCTTCGGCGCCCGGCACCGCGACCTGGACGGCACCTTCCACCACCACTACGACCTGGTCCGGCACCGGGCCGCCCGAGCCCGGGACCTTTCCCCCACCACCCGGCTCCTGATCGGTGCCTACTTCAGCCACGAGTACGCGGTCGAGGCGGCCGCGCTGTGCAACCCCTCGATGGTGGCCCACCCCGACCAGACCGGTCTGGGCGCCGGGCAGCTGCGCGTCGCGGTCAGCCTGCGCCAGATCGGCGAGGGCCACCTGTCGTCCATCGGGTTCGCCACCGCGGTCATCGGACCTGGGCACCGGCTCACCATCGCCGACCGTTCCGGCCCGCTGGTCGTGGGGCAGCGGGCTGGCGTACGGCACCGTCGGGACCTCCTCGCCGCCGGCCTGACGGAGGTGGACTGCGACAACGAGATCACCGCCACCGTGCTGGACGCCCTGCCCGAACGCTACGACGAGGCCACCTTCGAGCGGGTGCTCGGCGACCTGCCACCGGAACTGCTCTCCCGCAGCACCGGACTGGGCACCCTCGAACACCTGCGCCGCACCAACGCCGCCAGCTACGCCACGACCTTCCCCGCCGACACCGCCCTGCACCAACGGGTGCTCTGGCCGGCCACCCTGGCGGAGAGCAACGGCATGGAGGACGCCCGGTTCGTCAGGTTCTTCGACGAGTCCGGACCGGTGTACCGGGCCACCTACACGGCCTACGACGGACGGCGCATCGCCACCCGCGCGCTGGCCAGCGGTGACCTGCGCCGCTTTGAGATCACCCCGATGCGTGGGCCGGGCGCCCGAAATAAGGGCGTCGCGCTGTTCCCCCGTACCGTCGGTGGCCGGCACCTCGCCCTGTGCCGCACCGACGGCGAGACCATCGGCTTGACCTGTCTGGACGGCGAGAACCGGTGGCAGGAGCCGGTACCGCTGCACGCCCCTCGGGACAGCTGGGAACTGATCCAGGTCGGCAACTGCGGATCCCCCATCGAAACCGATGACGGCTGGCTCGTGCTCACCCACGGGGTCGGCCCGATGCGCCGGTACGCCATCGGCGCGCTCCTGCTCGACCTGCGTCGACCGGAACGGGTGGTCGCGCGACTCCCCGGTGCGCTCCTGGCGCCCGAGGAGGCTGATCGGGACGGATACGTCCCGAACGTCGTCTACTCCTGCGGCGGGCTCGTCCACGACGGCGAGCTGTGGCTGCCGTACGGGGCCAGCGACACCCGGGTCGGGTTCGCCACCGTGCCGGTTGCCGCCCTCGTCGCCGCGATGGTGGAATCCCCGTCGCCGGGCGGCCCGGACGGGTGAGTGCCGGCCGTCACCCCGCCGCAGAGGCCGTCCGTGCGGACGCACGGGACCTGTCCAGGGCGCCCCGCCGCCCGATCGCCGACCACCACGAAACCAGCCTGGCCGCTCCTGGGCGGATGCCCTGAGCCGCCTGCACGACATCGGAACCGGTGGACCACGGACGGGCTGCGCGGGCCGCTGATCCCGCTACCCGTAGCGGCATGGCTCCCGCGATTTCGCCAGTTCGGGGAGATCCCACGGGCATGCAGGAACCGAAAAGTGGCGGCGATGTCGCGGTGTTCCAAGAACTCGCGGATCGGTCGCCCTTTCCGGACCCCCGACGCCCACCACGATGGCTCGACCTGGACGCCCACGCACACCTCCTGCCGATCAGTAGCGGCCATGATCGATAGGTCATCGAGTTGTATCCGTCACGACAAGTCGAACGCGCACCTCATCGACAACGTCGCATCACCACAGATGATCCCCACCGGAGCTGGCACCTTCACCCCCATTGTGACCCCCCCACCATGGCGTCGACAGGGATCCAGGTGGGCGGGAACCTGGGACGGAAGCTGCTCATGCGACTGCTCCCGCCACGGCGGCTGCCTGCTGTGCCGACCGCCTTACCGGTGTCTGGTGGCCCCGGAGAGAGCCCGGTAGTTTCAGCTGTCGAGCACTTTCACTGTCATCGATTGGGGATGCCGGCTACGTGTCGCACATCGAGAAGATCACCGGCGAACTCCGCGCGCTGATGACCGGGGTCGAACGCGCGCAGGGGTTGGCCGCCGCCGCCGACAGTCAGGCGCAGGAGGTGGCGTTGCGGGCTGCGGGCGCCGGCTTCGTCGCCGTGGCGGCGGGCGTGGCCCGGGTACGCAACGCGATCACGGGCATCCAGGGCGGCCTGAGGAGCCTTGCCGGTTCGATCGGTGAGGCGACGAAGGCCACCGCGGCGGTGCCGAACGAAGCCACCTCGCAGGAGACGATCGCCGGGCTGGCGCCCGTGCAGAGCGCCGTGGACGCCGCTCGTGACGCGGCGGCCGGGGCCATCACCCAGATCGGTGAGGCGCAGCAGCTCGTCGCCGTGATCCTGCAGGGCGGGCAGCCCGGGCCGCTGCTGCAGGCCCTGGACAGCATCAAGCAGGTCCTGGTACTGGTCGTTCAGCGCACCGGCGGCGCCCGGCAGTCCATCGAAGCGGCGATCGCGGAGGCGCGGCAGTTGGGGTCGTCGGGAAACTGACGGGGGCTGGCGGTCATCCACCCGCCAGCCCCGCCACTGCTACCACCAGCGGCCCACCCCCGACAACGTTCACCCGGGGCGGCACCGTCTCCACGGACACCGACGCAGCAACCCCCTGGACCAGGCGTTCCACCGGCGTCGGCGGCGGGTCACCTACCGGACGTCGAACCAGGATCTCAGCGAACGAGAAGCCACGGGAACGGCGAGCCCTGGAGCTGGAGAACGAGTGTGCCGACAGGGTCGCCGGCAAGGGTTACCGGGTTCACCAGAACCCCACGAGGCAGGAGGTCGCGGACGCTCGACGCGAAACCGGGGATTCTGGGAGGCCGGAGAAGGCACCCGACTTCCTCATCGAGGGGCATGTCTTCGACTGCTACGCGCCCACTGCTCCTGTGCCGGCCCGCGCCGTCTGGAGCGCGGTGTCCAGGAAGGTCGACGCCGAGCAGACCCAACGCGTGATGTTGAACCTCCACGACTGGCAAGGAGACCTCACCGCCCTGCACAAGCAGTTCCACGACTGGCCCATCACAGGGCTGAAGGAACTGGCGGCGGTGACGCGCGACGGTGCGATCATTCAGATCATCCGGCGAGACTGATGAAGGGGTGCAGATGGCTGTCGAGTACCGGCTGACGCTGGCGGGCGACATCCCACTCGAGCAGGTGGCGGAGCTGGCTGCTCCCGAAGCGGTCGAGACGTCCACGGCGTCCGGCGGCAGGAGGCTCAGCGCCGACCTAAACGACGAGCACGGGTACGTCGTGGACATCACCGGCGGCAGGCACGGCTACTACTGCGCCGAAGACGACGGTGGTTCCCTGTGGCAGTGGGAGCCGGAGACATACGTCGACGTCAGCTTCTACATGCGCAAGGACACCCTGGCCGACAAGGGCAAGCCCCACATGCTTACGACCGTCGCCAGGATCCTCGCCGGCAGGACCGAGGACGCGGCCCTGACCCTCAACGGCGACGTGCTGATGCTGACGCGCGTCGCGGGCACCATCCAGAAGCACAACACCGACGGGTGGTACGACGAAGACTACGACAGGATTCTTCACCTCTGACGGGCGTACATCCTCGGATGAACCCACCACAGCCACTCGCCCCCGACTAACCCGACCGGACGTGCCTCAGTATGCGCAGCCATGACCTCACGCCCGGACGGATGATCGGCGTCACCTTCGATCATGGCGAGGACTTCTTCACCGCCCTCGCCGACGCCTGCCGCGCCAACGGCATCCGGCACGGCTACATCCCCGTCTTTATCGCCGGATTCAGCACGGTCGAGATCGTCGGCACCCGCCAGCGTCTGGACGACCCCCAAGCCCCGGTCTGGGACCGGGTGCACCTGACCAACGTCGAAGCGCTCGGCGGCGGCACCATCGCCTACGACGACACCCACGACCGGATCGCGCCGCACATCCACGTCAGCGTCGGACTCAAGGAGCACAGCGCGACCGGCCACACCAGTCACCTGCTCGCCGCGACAGTCCAGTTCCTCACCGAAATGTTGATCATCGAGGTCGCTGCGCCCGTCATGCGTCGTATCCCCGAGGCGAGCCTCTACGACGTGCCGCTGTTGCGGATCGGCGACAACTGACAGGCCAGTGGCATCCACGCCCGCCACGCCGACCGAATCGTTGCCCTACGCCACGGCGTCTTGGTAGCTACCGGCCGCGACGCCTCTGCCACCAGCGGCGGCTCGCCGCCTGGGATCCCGGATGACACTCCCGGCCACGAAGCCGCCGACCAACGCGACCGGCCGGACGCTGTTCGTCTATCTCGACGTGTCCCTGCCCGAAACCCTGCGTCGGCACGAGATGCGCCCGCAGGCCACGGAGTTCACGGCGGACAACATGCGCGACTGGTACGCCCCTCATGACATCCTCGGCCACGACGACGAAGTCGTCCTGCCCGAGACCACCTCGATGGAGGAAGCCATCCTCCGCATCGCCACCACCGCCGCACTGCCCCTGACCGGCCGCGATGACGACCTTCTTCCTGCCACGCCCTGACCTTCCGATGTCCTCGCTACCGGGCGCCGGACCGCGCGCCCGAGCGCACGGTGACTCGCAATCGACGATGCGATGCCGCGTCGGCGGATGCCCCTAGGGTGGGATGGTGCGCGAGGACGAGTTGCGGGACCTGGCCCAGCGCCGCCCGTGGCTGATCCGGGCGCTGGGCGTCGTCCGGGACTCCGGCCTGCCGGACGCCTGGATCGGCGCGGGCGCCATCCGCGACCTCGTCTGGGGCGAACGGTACGGCGACGGCTTCGACCCGTCATCGGTGCGCGACGTCGACGTCGTCTTCCTCGACCCGACGGACCTGACCCGCGACAACGACGACCGAGCCACCGCGCGGCTGGTAGCGGCCTGGCCAGAGCCGCCGTGGGAAGCGAAGAACCAGGCCGCCGTGCACACCTGGTATCCGGCGAAGTTCGGCGGCGACCCAGTGGCCCCCATGCGGACCATCGCCGACGCGGTCGCCACCTGGCCCGAGTACGCCACCGCCGTGGCGGTACGCCTCGACGCGCATGACCAGATCGTCGTCTGCGCGCCGCACGGCCTCGATGACCTGCTTGACGGCGTATGGCGGCGCAACCCGACCAGGGTCAGCCCGGAGATCTCCCGGCAACGACTCGCCCGCCACCGCCCCGCCGAACGCTGGCCCCGGGTTCGGGTCATGCCCTGAGCCGGCGCTCGAAGCCCGGGAAGGTCGCCGCCGAGGCCGCCTCCTGCCGGCCGGCGAGGCCCGGGCCGGGGGAGCGGGAGACTCCTCATGATCTTGGATGATGTGCGCGGTGTGTGCTCTCCAGCGGATGCCAACGGGGGTCAACCGGTGCCAACGCGAGCCACTGCGGCCGACCGCCGGTCGCAAACCGGAGTTCGTGTGCTCGGGGTGTGGTCCTGGGCTGGGAGAACAGGGGGCCGGGTGACGTGGGTGAACGTGGGCCACTCCCTGCCACCCCAAGGTGAACGCCCAAGTCGCTAGACTAGGCCCTCGCGCCCTCGTAGCTCAGGGGATAGAGCATCGGTTTCCTAAACCGTGTGTCGCAGGTTCGAATCCTGCCGGGGGCACCTCGAAGATCAGCGAAAATGCCACCTGAGCTGGCAATACACATGCCGCTCGATCCGTCGGCGTATGCAGCCGTAGGTCACTGGAAGCGGCTGTTTGTCGTAGGTCGCGGAATATACGCGGAATGATCTTGATGCCGTCTGCCCAGGTCAGCCGGGGTGTTCCGGGGCAAGATCCGGAATGGCGGCCATCATAGGGGCCAGGCTACGCCGGTCAACGCCTCGTCGATCCGGCCGTTGACGGTGGCTTCCTCCCCATCGATGCACTTGGCGTAGACCCTGACGGCGATAGCTACGAAGCCGTCAGAGGCATATGTTGCCGTGTATGGGACCAGGGGAGGGACCAACTCTGCCAGGTCGCCGCGCGGCGGCCAGCAGGCCGGCCTTGGTCCGATCGCCGCGTCATTGGCCGTGGGTGGTGCTCTCCCTCGTAGCGGTGCTGGGTATGGGGATCGTGGCCGTGCCGGTGTCGTGGGCTGTTCTCCGGCAAGCCGAAGCAGAGCGCGGGGAGGCGACGCCGGACGCGGCGGTGAACGTCTACGTGCTCAAGATGAGCAGCGGCGAAGAGTTGGGACTGTCGCGGGTTCTGGCCCCCAGCCGTCATGACGAGCTGCTGCGACAGTGGCGTCAGTACCGCGGCGAGATGGAGCGCGCCAAGGTTCCGTCGAAGCTTGAGACGGTCGGACCCATCGACGTCGAGGACCAGGGCGACGACCGCGCAAAGGTGACCATGAACGTCCACCCGATCTGGTGGAACGGGCAGACCAGCTTGAGCGGCACAGAACACGCCTGGCGGTTCGAGACCCGTCGAGACGCCGGCGGCTGGCGGGTGTGGGCAGCCGATCTGCCGTCGTGGTGCGGTGTGCACGTCCGGGCAGACGCCTGCCGTTGAGCACTACCAGCAGCGGCCGGCACAGCTAGTGAGACCGCCGGCGGTTGGCCTCCTGTCGGACAGCCTCCGTGAGGTCGCGCCAGGTGCCGGCCGAGGTCTTCATCATCCGGTCGACCATCGACCGGGCCGATGCTTCGTCCGGGAAGTCATAGGAGACCTCCTGGCCTCCGTCACCACCGAGGCGACCACGGACCCGCCAAAGCCGGCCGTTGAAGACCAGCCAGATGTCCCGCCGGGCCATGCGGCCCCATGCCCCGTTCCACCAACGGCCGCGTACCTTCACCCACAACAGCCTAGTCGAACACGCGTTCGATAAGGTCGGCAGCCGGCGTGGCGACGACGGATCTTGCGTGGGGCCGAAGTCTTGATCTACGGTTCGCGCGTGGCAATTATGCAGGCGCTGACGAACCAGGGACGCGTAGTGGGCGGCCACCTGGCGAGCGGCAGCGTTCTCTCAGGCCAGGGCGGACTCACCATCCAGCACCCACGCAACCCATTCAAGCGGCCCAAGCTCAACGCCGAGACCGTGCTCGAGTGGGAGGAACTCTCCACCAGCGAAGGTATCGCCAGCGTCATGGGCCAGGCTGCCGCGAAGGCTGCTCTGCCTGGGATGATCGGTAAGGCTGTCAGTGCCGGCCTCGGGGCTTCCATGAAATCCGGGCACACCGTCCGCGTGACCTGGGCCGACGGCAAACAGTCCATCATTGAGTTGCCGGAGAAGCTGTTCATGATCTTCTCCGCATTACTCAAGGGCCAGCAAGTCGTAACCGATGCCTCCGCGCAGGCCGAGTCTTCGGAGCCCCTCCCAGCGCAGCCCGGCGTGACGGAGAAGATCCTGGACCTCGCTTCTTCGGTGATCCAGCGAGGCAAGCATGGGGCACCAGCCGCGGCCGCAGCTCAGCCCGATGTTGTCGAGCAAATCGCGAAGCTCGCCTCGCTCCACGACGCTGGCATCCTCACGGACGAGGAGTTCGCGGAGAAGAAGGCTGAGCTGCTCAAGCGTCTCTGACACTTGAGGCGGCCAGTCGTTGCCCCGGTCACCGAACGCGCATGTCTGGACCGTCTAAGGCTCCTTGCCTAGTCCCACCACATGCTTGACAGATCCGTCCCAACACATGCTTGACGCTTGGCCTAGAGGATCGATCACAAGCTCGGCGGTGTGCTCGATGCAGCGAACATCTTCACGGCCTGAAACAAGCGGTCGAGGAAGGTAGACAGGTCCGGGGCAGCCACGTCGAAGCGCGGGTCTTCTGAGGTGTAGATGCCGTCGAGGACGAGGTCGGGTGGGAGTCGGTAGACGGGCGATCCGGCAGGCGTCGCTAGCGCGTACTGCGTGCCGCCGCCATCGCTGGCGAATACGACAACGTCGGCGTCGTGGCAGCCACGTACGTGCCAGAGGTCCCGTGCCTCGTGCGCGTGGGCCACGTCGGAGGCCCTGCGCAGGAAGAACCCGTTACCGATGTCCGGTAGGTCGACGGCACCGACCGCCGCGTACAGCTCTACGAGGGCAGCGGGGATGGCGGGACGGACAGCAGCGATCAGCGCAGTAGCGGTCGTGTCCGGCCCACTGACGGTATTCGCGCCAGGCGGGTACCCGTAGCTGTCTTCGAAGTCGAGCACCGCAGAGGCGACTGCCTCCCGCAGATCCTCGCGCCAGATCACCAGCCGGCCAGAATTCACGCATCACCTCCGGTCGCAGCCGACGAGCCGCGGGCCGACTTCACACGCTCACAGCCAGCGGTGTCAAGCATGTGGTGGGACGCGCCCTGTTAAGCATGTGTTCCGCACCGGGTTTGATGGAGACATCGAAACCTGGGAGGAACACCAGCGATGCCCGCACCGAAGAAGTACAACGATGAGCTGCGTGAGCGTGCGACCCGGTTGGCGGTCGAGGCCCGTCGGGA
>NZ_QGGF01000673.1 GCF_003857015.1 Micromonospora globispora
TTGCAAAGATCAAGACCGCTGTCGGTCGGCGTCGGCTATTGCGGCTGGCCTGCTCGTCTCGTCGCCTCGCGTCCGTCCCTATCGGTTGGAGTCGCCCGGCTTGGCTGTACCGATGGCTGTACAGCCACACGGTTTGGGAATTGTCGATCAGCGGTCGGTGGCGGCCCGCCCACCTGCTGTCCTTGCAGGTAACGCCCTGGTCGTCGTGGTCATCGTTGACCGCGGTCGCCCGCCGTTGCCGCCGTCTCGGGCACGCAAGGTCAAACGCACGCCGTTTCCCGATCTCCAGAAAACCTAGACGGGACACGGCGTGCGCTGTTGATCAGGCCCTCAACCCACCCACGAGAACGTCACAAGAGCCAAAAGGGCATCCCCACCAGTGGGAATGCCCCGTGGTCACCACGGCCGCTTCGACGCCACCGTCTCGGCGGGGTGCTCGGCTTGCATATGCCTTTCAACCATTCGTCTCTGCCCGATCGACGCCAGCGCGACACCGAACGACATGCCCGCAGCCACGCCGAGGGCGAGAGCGGTTATCCGGTCGAAGGTGTAGCGGCCGTCCAACAACCTGGTCACCGCGGGCAGCAGGAGCAGGACGGCCAGCGCCAACAACGACCTCGAAACGCTTCGCTTCGGTAACCACAGGCCGAGAACCTGGCGTCCTTGCGACTCCTCCAACTGTCCACCCCTCCACCACAAAAGGCTCCTGAACCGGTCCAGACCGGCGGGCTGACTGTATGCCCTCCCTTCGTCGCCCACCCGGGGACCCCCACCGGGGCCGCGAACCGAAGACCGCACTGATGTCGCCGGCCGTATCGAGCCGTGCGCGCTGGCTGCTGGGCTGTTTCCTGGATTTTCGGTTGTGGTTCGGCTATTCACAGCTGTCGTGGGTGGACGGCTCGAGTTGACCGATGTCGAGTACGGGCGGATCGGGCCGTTGCTGCCGGCGATGACACGGCAGCGTGGTGGGCGCCGGTGGCCCCGGACCGGGTCTGGCGGCAGTTCACCGCCGTCGCACCGGACGTGTTGTGGTGCGACGACATCACCGAGGTCATCACCGACTAGGGCAAGCTCTACCTCGCCACCGTGATCGACCTGTACTCCCGCCGGCTGCTCGGCTACGCGATGAGCGCCTACCACGACGCCGACCTGACCCAGGCCACCCTGAGCATGGCCGCGGCGACCCGCGGCGGCACCGTCGACGGAGTGATCTTCCAAAGCGACCGCGGCAGTGAGCAGTACACCGCCGTCGACTACGCCAAGGCCTGCAAGCGTCTCGGTGTCCTGCAGTCGATGGGCCGGGTCGGCTGCGCCCTGGACAACGCCGCCGCGGAGGCGTTCAACTCCACCATCAAGGTCGAGTACATCCACCGGCAGCGGTTCCGCACCCGCGCCGAGGCCCGACTCAAGATCGCCACCTGGATCGTCGACTTCTACAACGTCCGCAGGCGCCACAGCGCCTGCGACGGCATGTCACCGGTCGACTACGAACACTTCATCGCCGAAGCCCGCCGGGCCCAGGCAGCTTAAACAACCCTCCACGCTTCCAGGGGATTGACAAGCGGCACGCCGCAGGCTTACCTCTATGGTCTTGGGCCATGGTGGTTGAGGCGAGGTCCTGCGTTCGTTGTAGTCGTCCGGTCGAGGTCGAGGCCGAGCGTTACGAGATCTTCGAGCGGATGCACTACGTCTGCTACCACTACGAGTTCGAACACGACCCGGTTGATCCTGACGAAGAGTGCGGGGCTGGAGGCTGTCCGTCCGCTGCGATTCGACCGCGTCCAGAACGACGGCCCGAGAATCGCCTCTGACCGCACCGTCAGTTTGGAAGAG
>NZ_QGGF01000105.1 GCF_003857015.1 Micromonospora globispora
GGCCCCGCACCGCGGGCCCTGACCGTCGCCCGGCCGCCGGTAGGGTCCGCGTGGTGACCACCGAGTACAGCGGCACCGGGGATCCCGCCCGCAGCCTCGCCCTGCTCTGGCGTACCCGGGACCGGCCCAGCCGCCGGGGCGGCGACCTGAGCGTCGAGCGGATCGTCCGCGCCGCCATCGACGTCGCCGACGCCGAGGGGCTCGCGGCGCTGTCCATGCGCCGCGTCGCCGAGCGGCTCGGCGTCGGCACCATGTCGCTCTACACGCACGTGCCCGGCAAGGGTGAACTGCTCGACGTCATGCTCGACACCGTCTACGGCGAGACCGCCCGGCCGCGCGACGTCCCCGGCGGGTGGCGGGGGCGGCTGGAGCAGATCGCCCGGGAGAACTGGGCGCTCTACCTGCGCCACCCGTGGCTGCTGCAGGTCGCCACCACCCGGCCGCCGCTGGGCCCCAACCTCACCGCCAAGTACGAGTACGAACTGGCCGCGGTCGACGGCGTCGGCCTGACCGACCTGGAGATGGACTCCGTCGTCACCCTCGTCAACGGCTACGTCCACGGCGCGGTACGTGGCGCGGTGGAGGCCGCCCAGGCGACGCAGCGCACCGGGATGACCGAGCAGCAGTGGTGGCACGCCCACGCCCCGTACCTGGAGAAGGTGATGGACCCGCGGCGGTTTCCCCTCGCCACCCGGGTCGGCACCGCCGCCGGGCAGGAGTACCAGGCCGCCGCCGACCCGGCCCGGGCGTTCGAGTTCGGCCTGGCGCGCATCCTCGACGGCATCGAGGTGCTCGTCCGCAGCCGCTGACCGGCGGGTGGGCGCACCGGCGGCGGTAACGGACGGATAGCCTTCCGGGCATGACTATGCGCCCGATCCGGATCATCGGCGACCCCGTCCTGCGTACCTCGTGCGAACCGGTGACCAGCTTCGACGCCGACCTGCGCGCCCTGGTCGCCGACCTGATGGACACGCTGCTCGGCGCGCCCGGCCGGGCCGGCGTGGCGGCCCCGCAGATCGGGGTGAGCGCGCAGGTGTTCGTCTACGACGCCGACGGTCACCGCGGCCACCTGATCAACCCGACGTTGGAGCTGTCCGAGGAGCTGCAGGACGACGACGAGGGTTGCCTGTCCATCCCGGGGCTGTACTTCCCGACGCCCCGCGCGATGCATGCCACCGCGCACGGCTTCGACCAGCACGGCCAGCCGCTCACCATCTCCGGCAGCGGTTTCCTGGCCCGCGCCCTGCAGCACGAGACCGACCACCTGCGGGGACGCCTCTACGTCGACACGCTGCGCGGCGACACCCGCCGCCGGGCACTGCGGGAGATCCGCGCCGGCCGCTTCCACTCACCCAGCCGCGGCCTCTGACCTCACCGCCGGGCGCGCAGGCCGCACTCGACGAAGTCGGCGACCGGGGTGAAGCCGAGCCGCTGGTAGAGCCGCACGGCCGCGGTGTTGTCCGCCCGGACGTTGAGGGTGACGTGGTCGACGGTGTCGCGCAGCCGGGCGCAGAGCGCAGCCACGGCGGCGCCGGCCAGCCCACGTCCGCGGACGCGAGGGTGGGTGGTGACGTTGCCGAGGGCGGCGACCCGCCAGGTCGGTGACCAGACGTGCACGCCGGCGACGGCGACCAGCTCCCCGGCCTCACGGATGCCCACGTACTGCCCGGTGTCCAGCATCCGCGGGTCGAACCAGTTGCCGGGGTAGGCGGCGGCGTAGAGGGCGAGCAGCTCCGGCAGGTCGGCCGGGCCGAGCGGCGCACCGGCCGGGGTGACCCGGGCCAGCCGCGCGGGGTCGGTCAGCGCCATCCGGTGGTGCGGCGCGGC
>NZ_QGGF01000674.1 GCF_003857015.1 Micromonospora globispora
CGCGCGGGCCGGCTCGCCGGCCAGCCGCCAGTGATGGGCCAGCCGGGCCTGGTGCAGCTCGCCGGTGGCGGAGGTCAGCGCCTCGGCGTAGCGCCGGTGCAGGGCGGACCGCTCGGCGGGCAGCAGCTCGTGGGCCAGCACCTCGGCGACCAGTTGGTGCCGCAGCCGGTAGCCGTCGTCCGCCCCGACCAGCAGCCGGTGCGCCACCGCGGCGCGGACCGCCTCGATCAGCTCCTCCTCGGGCAGCCGGACGACCTGGGCGAGCAGCCAGTGTTCGACCGGCTCGACGCCGACGGCGACGGCGTGCACCACCGCGTGCGCGTGCTGCGGCAGCGCGTCCACCCGGGCCAGGAAGATCTCCCGGAGGGTGTCGGAGAGCCCGTCCCGACCGTCGCGCAGGTCCCGGGCCAGCTCCTCGACCACGAACGGGTTGCCGCCACTGCGCTGCCAGACCAGCTCGGCGGCCTCGGGGGCCAGCGGCCGGCCGACGATGGCCGCGGCCAGCCGGTCGGTGTCCGCCCGGTCCAGCGGCGCCAGGTCCAGCACCCGGACCGAGCGCAGCCGGCGCAGCTCGGTGAGGACCCGACGCAGCGGGTGGGCGCCCTGCAGCGACTCCGCCCGGATCGCGGCGAGCACCGACAGCTGCAGGTCGCCGAGCCCGGCGAGCAGATAGAGCAGCAGCTGCCGGGTGCTCCGGTCGACCCATTGCAGGTCGTCGAGGACGAGCACCAGCGGCCGGCCGCCGGCGACCAGGTGCAGGCCGCGGGAGACCCGCTCGAGCAGCGCCCCGGCGCCGTCCGGCCCCGGGGTCTCGTCGTCGAACATCTGGAGCAGGCTGCGCACCGCCGAGGAGGTCCGCGCCTGCGCGGCGGTGAGCTCACCGTCGAGGCGGCGCAGTGCCTGCCGGAGCGGATGCAACGGGGAGGCGTCCCCGATGTCCAGACAGGAGCCGGTCAGCACCAGCGCGTCGGCTTCCCGCAGCCGCTCGCTGACCTCACCGAGCAACCGGGTCTTGCCCACCCCGCTCTCGCCGGTGAGGAAGACCGCCGCGGTGGGCCCCTGCGCGACGTCGTCGAGCAGCGCCGACCGGAGCGTGATCAGCTGATCGGCACGGCCGATGAGCGGTGCGGTGTCCACATCGCTGGCCATGGCCCGCAGCCTAATCACAGGTTCCCGCACCGTTCTACGGGCTCAAGGCCCTTGTGGTACTCCTCGCGTCGACATTACGACTAAAGGTTGCGAGTGGTCGACATACGTCGTCCTACCGATCCCCCGACGGCCAGGTGGTGAAAGTCTCCGGTGGTCGTCAGGCACCGGACGGGGGGAAAGGGTGGGTGCGATGCGAATGTCCACACTTGCGGGGGAGGTCCTCGGCACGGCCCACTGGCCGGTGCCGGAGGAGCGGCGGACCGTCACCGTGCTCTTCGCCGACATCGTCGGCTCGACCGGCCTGGTGGAGCGGCTCGACCCGGAGGACGTGCGGGCGCTGCAGCGGGCGTACTTCGACACCGTCGCGGGCGTGCTACGCCGGTGGAACGGGGTGGTCGAGAAGTACATCGGTGACGCGGTGATGGCGCTCTTCGGCGTGCCCGGGTCGGACGGCTTCGACGCGTACCGGGCGGTGCGGGCCGGGCTGGAGATCCAGCAGGCCCTCGACCGGCGGGCGCCGGCCGGCATCCGGCTGCGGATCCGGGTCGGGGTGGCCACCGGCGAGGCGCTCGTGGACCTGGCCGCCACCCGCGACGGCGGGCACGGCACGGCCAGCGGCGCGGTGATCACCACCGCGGCCCGCCTGCAGGAGTACGCGCCGCCGGGC
>NZ_QGGF01000675.1 GCF_003857015.1 Micromonospora globispora
GGGCAGTCGGCCGCTCGTCGCCGGGCGGTGGGGCGGCGACGCTGGCGACGCTCACCCGGGCCCGGGCGATCCCGGCGTCGGCCCGAGCGACCGCCGGGACCGCCGCGTCGATCCCTGCCCGGTTGCCGGAACCCTCGTCGCCCGGATCGGTGCCGGTGGACGCCGGTGCAGCGGCATGCGGGTCGGCGGTGCCGGTGCCGCCGTCAGGCGCGGTACCGGCCGGCCGGTCGGCGGAGCCGGGCACGGATCCGGGGTGGACCGTCTCCGCCGGAACCTGTTGCTCGCCCATGCTCGCCCTCCGCGCCACGCTCGCACCCGGACCGCAGCGTCGGGCCGGGAGTGTGCCTGGATCTCACCGTGCCACATTCCGGCCCAGCAGCACAGTCGGAGTGGACGGTTGGGTCAGCCGCTGGTGCTCGCGCTCGCCAAGGTGGTCTCCGAGGTGCTGGTCACCGAGGTGCTGGTCACCGGCTCGGCGGTGGTCGTCGTCGGGGACGGCTCGGTGGTCGTCACCGAGCTGGGCGCCGTGGACGGCTCCGTCGTCGGCGAGGTGGTCGGGCTCGTCGTCGGCGACGGGGACGTGCTCGGCGACGTCGACGGCGAGGTGGACGGGCTGGTGCTCGGGCTCGGCTTCGTGGTCGTCGGCGTCGGCGAAGGCGTACGGGTCGGCTTCGGCGTGGCCGTCCTCGACGGCGTCGGAGTCGCGCCCGGTTGCCCCGGGGCGCTCGTCCGCGGCGGCGCGGGGACCGAGGTGGCCGGGCCGGGCACCGCCCCGATGACGCGGGTGGCGGCGTAGAGCCGGCTCCAGCGGACCACGGAGATCTTGACGACGTCGCCGGTCCGTGGCGCCTCGACCATCTTGCCGCCGCCGATGTACATCGCGACGTGGTGGATCGTCGTCCAGCTGCTGCCCGAGGCGAAGAAGAGCAGGTCACCCGGGAGCAGGGCGTCGGGGTTCACGGTCCGGCCGCGGGTGGCGTAGTACTGGTCGCGGGAGACCCGGGGCAGGCCGTGGTAGCCGGCCGACTCGTACGCGGCCAGCATGAGGCCGGAGCAGTCGAACCGGTTCGGCCCCTCGGCCGCCCACAGGTACGGGTCCCCGAGCTGGGCCAGGGCGTACCGGACGGCGGCGAGTGCCCTCGGGTCGGCGACCAGCCCGCTGGCGTTCTGGCTGGTGACGTACGAGACGCCGATCTGCTGCTCGGCGGCGTCCTCGCGCTGCTCGGCCTCGAGCAGCTTCGCCGCGTTGTCCCGACGCAGCGTCAGCAGTCGGGTCTCCTGCTCGTGGTGCGCCTTCTCGACCGCGGCGTACTGGGCGTCGGTGCTGCGGGCCCGGGCCTCGGCGGCGGTGTACGCCTGCCGGGCGATCTGCTCGGCGGTGGTGGCCCGGGCGACCGCACCGGCGGCGGCGGTGGTCCCGCCGTCGGTCCGGTCGCCGCGGGTCATCCGCTGCAGCATGTCGAGGTCGTACAGGTCCGCGGCGAAGTCGCCGGGCGGGAGTGCGGCGGCGGCCTTGACCGCGTCGGCGGCGGCGACCTTGGCGGCCTCCTGGGCCTGCGCGAGCGCCGCCTGCGCCGTTTCGAGGTCGCGCTTCGCGAGGGTGAGCTGCGCCTGCGCCTCGGTGCGCTGCTGGCGCAGGCCGAGCAGTTGGTCGGCGAGCAGCCCGACCTGGGCGTCGACGGCGTCGATCTGGGCGAGGAGCGGGTTGTCGATGGGGTTGACGGTGCCGGGCGTGGTGCCCAGCGCGCCCGCCGTGCCGGTGCCGGGCAGGCTCGGGACCCCGCCGGGCAGCCGCAGCCCGCCGGCCGCGAC
>NZ_QGGF01000360.1 GCF_003857015.1 Micromonospora globispora
GAGGCCGCCGGCCCGGAGGCGGTCCGCGAGGTGCTCGCCATGGGAGCGGTCCGGGTCCGGCACGGGGTACGTGCGGTCGACGCCCCGGACCTCGTCGCCGAGCTGGTCGAGCGGGGCGTCGTACTGGACGTGACGCCGACGTCCAACCTGCGGCTCGGCGTGGCGCGCCCCGACCGGCCGCACCCGCTGACCGTGCTCACGGCGGCCGGGGTGCGCTGTTCAGTCTCCACCGACGACCCGGCGATCTTCGACATCACCCTCGCCGACGAGTACGCCCTCGCCGCCCGGCTCGGCGTCGACCCGGCCACCGCGTACGCGGCCGGGCTGGCCGGCGCCCTCTGCGACGAGGCCACCCGGGCGCGGCTGGTCGAGATCGGTCTGCGGACGTACGGTCCGTGGCCCGAGCGGCCGGCGACCCGTTCGGTGGTCGGCGCGCACTGAGCCGCGGGACCGTCAGCGGTCGGCGGCGGGCGGCCGATCCGGGATGATCCGGAAGACCGGGAAGCGGTCGGCGATCCGGGCGAACTCGGCCAGCGGGGCGTGCCGGTCCACCGGTACGTGCGGCCGGGCGCCCGGGGCGAGCGCCAGGTGCCGGCGCAGGATCGGCGGGCGGTCCGCGACGGGCACCTCCACCAGCCGGACCGCCTCCCGCCGGCCGTGCCGCAGCACCACCCGGCCCCCGGCGGCGCGCACGTTGGCCACCCAGTTGGCGCGCTCACCGAGCATCGCCACCAGGTACCGCTCGCCGTCGTGATCCGCCACCACCAGGGGCACCGCCACCAGCCTGCCGGTACGCCGACCCGGCACCTCCAGCGTCACCCAGTGCCGGGGCGCCAGCCCCGCCGCGTACTGGCCGGCCGAGAGCTGGTTCATCAGGCGGGCCAGCGCGTTCGGCCGACCGCCCCGGTACATCCATCTCACGTGCCGGTACCAGAGCCCGGCGCGGTGCCGGTCACCCGTTGCGGCCATGGAAACCTCCTCCGACCTGCGCAGCGCTGCCACCTCCATTGAGCGGTCGCCGCGCCCGGAGGAACAGGGCCGACCGGCACATCCCGGTGGGCCGTCGGGGCTGCGCCGGGCGAGGTCGGGTACTAGGTTGGCCGGATGCACCCGATCGCCTGCGTCCTGCTGGTGGACCGCGCCGGGCGGCTGCTGGTCCAGCTCCGCGACGAGCACGCGCCGCACCACCCGAACGTGTGGGGCCTGCCCGGCGGGCACTGGGAGCCGGGGGAGACGATCGACGAGACGGCGGTCCGGGAGCTGTGGGAGGAGACCGGGCTGCGCCCCGAGGGCATGTTGCGGCCGTTCGCCACCCAGGAGCTCCCCGAGCTGGACCGGGTGAAGCACTACTTCTGCGGCGCGACCCGGGCCCGCCAAGAGGACGTGGTGGTAGGCGAGGGCGCCGCGATCGTCTTCGTCCCCGCCGACGAGCTGTTCGACGGGCGGCCCTACACCCCCGGCACGGCGGAGCTGCTGGCCCGCTTCCTGGCCTCCCTGGAGTACGCCCGCCTGGCCGCCGCGGGCTGAGGTCAGCCGGTTGACCGGCCGGTCCGCCTCGCCCGGTCCGGGTGTCCCTGGGTGGGCACGCGTCAGTCGCGCGGTGGTTGCCAGTCGGCGTACCGGGCCATGCCGCGCAGCGCCAGCCGGGACGGGGTGAGCCGCAGCAGGGTGTTCCGCAGGGCCACCGCCGCGGGGTTGCGCAGTTGCTGGCCGTACCGGGCGGTGCGGGCGGCCGCCCGGGCGACGGCCGGGTCTACTGGTACGGCGCGGTCCTCGCACCGCCCGGCGGGCACGCCCCGGACGAGC
>NZ_QGGF01000780.1 GCF_003857015.1 Micromonospora globispora
GGCGCCCCCGGCGGCGCTGTCGGCGGGGTCACCGTCATTGACGTGACCGAGGCGACCTTCCAGTCCGAGGTCCTCGAACGCTCGCTGAGCACCCCGGTGATCGTGGACTTCTGGGCCGAGTGG
Organism: Micromonospora globispora; assembly: GCF_003857015.1. Lineage (GTDB taxonomy): Bacteria > Actinomycetota > Actinomycetes > Mycobacteriales > Micromonosporaceae > Micromonospora > Micromonospora globispora. The sequence continues at coordinate 124 of NZ_QGGF01000780.1, forward strand.
TGCGAGCCGTGCAAGCAGCTCTCCCCGGTGCTGGAGCGGCTGGCCGTGGAGGGTGGCGGCGCCTGGGTGCTCGCCAAGATCGACGTGGACGCCAACCCGCGGATCGCCCAGATGTTCCGCGTGCAGGGCATTCCGATGGTCTACGCGGTGGTTGGCGGCCAGCCGATCGACGCCTTCTCCGGCGTGGTGCCGGAGGCCCAGCTGCGCCAGTGGATCCAGGCGGTGGTCAAGGCCGGCGGCGGGACCATGGCCGAGCCGGAGGACCCCCGCCTCGACGAGGCCGACGACGCCCTGATGAGCGGCGACCTCGACGCGGCCGAGCGGGCGTACCGGAAGATCCTCGCGGAGTCCCCGGCGGACGCGGCGGCGGAGGCGGGCCTGGCTCAGGTCGGGCTGGCCCGCCGGGTTGCCGGCGCCGACCCGCAGGGTGCGATCGCCGCCGCGCAGGCCAACCCCGACGACGTCGACGCCCAGTTGCTGGCCGCCGACATCGAGGTGCTCAGCGGCATGGCCGAGCAGGCCTATAAGCGGCTCGTCGACCTGGTCCGCCGGACCTCCGGCGACGACCGGGAGAAGGTACGCCAGCACCTGGTCGGCCTGTTCACCATCGCCGGCCCGGACGACCCCGCGGTCGCCTCGGCCCGCCGGGCCCTGGCCAGCGCCCTGTTCTGAGTTCGTAGCACGCCAGCGCGGGCCGGCGTTCCGGCCGGCCCGCCCGACCATCGAGGACGGGAGCCCATGATGCGCCGGATCGCCGTCCTCGATGCGCCGACCAACCTGGGGCTGCGCCCGCCCACGTCCACCTCGGTTCCCGGCTGTGCCAAGGCCCCGGGCGCGCTGCGCGACCACGGCCTCCTCGCCCGCCTGCGCGCCCGTGACGCCGGCTGCCTCACCCCGCCCCGGTACGACCCGGGCGACTGGCGCCCCGGCGACGGCGTCTGCCACGCCCGGGAGATCTCGGACTACTCGGTGGCGCTGGCCGACCGGATCGGCGCGATCATCGACCGTGGCGAGTTCCCGCTGGTGCTCGGCGGGGACTGCTCGGTGCTGCTGGGCTCGGCCCTCGCGATGCACCGGCTCGGCGAGGCGGTCGGCGGCCGGATCGGGCTGGTCTTCGTGGACGGCCACTCCGACTTCCGGCACCCCGGCAACGCCTCGTACGTCGGCGCGGCAGCGGGGGAGGACCTGGCCCTGGTCACCGGCCGGGGACAGGCCGACCTGGCGGCCATCGAGGGGCGGCGCCCCTACTTCCGCGACATCGACGTGGTGGTGCTCGGCATCCGCGCCCAGGACGAGTACCGGCTGGACCTGCAGGCCGCCGGCATCACCACCCGCCCAGTGCCGGCGCTGCGCGCCGAGGGGGCGGCGCGGACCGCCCAGTGGGCGCACGAGCAGCTCGCCGACTGCGCCGGCTACTGGGTGCACATCGACGTGGATGTGCTCGACCCGGCGGTGATGCCGGCGGTGGACGCGCCCGACCCGGGCGGGATCGCCTTCGCCGAGCTGGAGATCCTGCTCGCCGGGCTGGTGGACACCCCGCACTGTCTCGGCGTCGAGCTGACCGTCTTCGACCCCGACTACGACCCGGACGGCTCGTACGCCGCGGAGATCGTCAACACGGTGGTGGCCGGGCTGGCCCCGGTCTCCGCGCCGGCCGCCATGC
>NZ_QGGF01000676.1 GCF_003857015.1 Micromonospora globispora
GGTGGGGAGTTCGTCCGCTATCTCTTCCAGACGCCCGATTCCGGGACGCCGGAGGACGCGGATCCTCCGGCTGCGGTGGAACTGCGGTCGAGCGGCCCGCGATTGCAGCCGCAACCCGCTCCTTGAGCCATCCTCCAGGCCCCCGGCCCCTGGTCCCAGGGTCGGGGGCCGCCCCCCACCACGGGTAGGGGGAGCGTCAGCCCACCTCGCGGGCGTCGTCGGTCGCGCCGGGTGGCGCCATGGCCAGCAGCTCGCCCAGCCCGGTGCGGTCCAGCAACTGCTGGATCTGCGGGTTCATCCCGGTGAGGTGGATCGCCCCGGCGCCGGCGCGGTGAATGATCACCAGCGCGCTGAGCCCGGAGGAGTCGCAGAGCACCACGCCGGTGAGGTCGATCAGCAGCTCCTGGTAGCCGTCCAGGCGCAGCTCGGCGGCGGCGTCGATGAGGTCCGGCGCGGTGTCGAAATCCAGCTCGCCGGAGAGCCGCAGCTGGGCGCGCGCGGCGTCGAGCCGGCTCACCTGGATGGTCAACAGCGGCGAGGGCATGGGTCCATGTTCCCAGCCGGCCGCGACCGGGAAACCCCGGGGTGGCCTAGGCGGAGGCGGACGTGCCCGGGGCGCTCCCGGCCCCGGGCAGCTCCGGCCGGGCGTGTGGGCGCGGCCGGGCCAGCAGCCCGGTGACCCCGGTCATGTCGAGGATCGTCTCCAGGAACCGCGGGGTGTCGCGCAGGCGGATCGCCGTGCCGCTCTGCTGTCCTTCCCGCCAGGCGTGCACGATCACCGACAGTCCGGTGCTGTCGATGAAGACCAGCTGGCCGAAGTCGAGCACGAGCGCCGGCGGACGGTCGGCCAGGAGCCGGTCGACCTCGGCCCGCAATGGCCCGGCGGTGGTGAACGCGAGATCGCCGGCGACCTTGATCAGCGGCGCGTCAGGGTCCGAACGGTCCACGGAGATGCTGAGCGGGGCCGCCTCGGGCCTTCTCCGTTCGGGTACCACCATCACGCCTTTCCGCAGGCTGCCGGTCGGGCAGGTTCGTCCGGATCGTAACAACGCGGCAACCACCCCGCTCGGCGGCGACGGGGTCGCCGGCCAGTGCGCGTGGGGTGGCAGTCCCGGCATACCGGCGTAGGGTGGGGCGAAGAGATTTGACCATAGACGCCGTTTCCGGTGGAACCGCGGTATCGACAAGGAGTGGGGCTTAGCTGGTGACTGCTGCCGACGTCAGGGACTCTGACCCGGGCGACGGACGGATCTCCACGCCGAGTACCGCACGGGCTGCGGCGTGGTCCGTCGACGCTGCGTCGGCACCTGCGCTCCCACCGCTCGCCCCGGACCGCGGCCTCGCCACGCCGGAATGGTCGGAGGTGGTGGAGCACTTCCGCGAGGGTCTGATCGTCTGCGACGCCGACGGGGTGGTGCGCCACCTGAGCCCGGTCGCGGAGCGGCTGCTTCCCGAGGTGGTGCCCGGCGAACTGCTGGCCGCCGCGGGAGTGCCGGCCCTCGCCGGCGAGCCTCCCGTCGAGTTCGGCCACCGGGGCCGTCGGCTGCGGGTCCGCCAGGTGCCGCTGTCGGCCGCCCGCTGCTGCTGGTACGTGGAGGACGTGACCGAGAGCGTCACCCGTGCCGACGCGCTGCTCGCCGAGCGGGCCCGCTCGGCGTTCCTGGCCGTGGTCGGCGAGAAGCTGGGCAACCCGCTGCACCCGGACCGGGCGGCCGCCGCCGTGGTCCGGCTCGCCGTGCCGACCCTGGCCGACGTCGCCGTACTGGTGCTGGCC
>NZ_QGGF01000625.1 GCF_003857015.1 Micromonospora globispora
CTGCCACGTCGAGCGACAGGGCGTCTCGGTCAGCCACGCCGCCCGGTTCCTGCTGGTCGGCACCATGAACCCAGAGGAGGAGGAGCAGCGCCGCGAGGGCCCGAACGGCGGTGGACTTTGCCGTCCCCTTCTCGCCGCGCACGAGCACCCCGCCGATGGCCGGGCTGACGGCGTTGAGCAGCAGCGCGAGGCGCATGTCGGCCATGCCGAGCACCGCGCTGAACGGGTAGCCGGTCACTGAGTCTCCTCCAGGTCACCCTCGCTGGCCAGGTACGTGTCGCGGAGCCGGTCGAGGGTGGCCGGATCGGGTTCGGCCCAGAGCCTCCGGTCGGCCGCCTCCAGCAGGCGCTCGGTGATGCCGCGCAGCGCCCACGGGTTGGATCGCTCCAGGAACTCCCGGGTCTCGGCGTCGAAGACGTACGCTGCGGCGAGGTGCTCGTACATCCAGTCGTCAACGACGCCGGCGGTGGCGTCGTAGCCGAACAGGTAGTCGACGGTGGCGGCCAGCTCGAAGGCCCCCTTGTAGCCGTGCCGGCGCATCGCGGCGATCCACTTCGGATTCACCACCCGGGCCCGGAACACCCGCCGGGTCTCCTCGCCCAGCGTGCGGGTCCGCACGTCGTGCGGCATCGCGGAGTCCCCCACGTACGCGGCCGGGGCGGCCCCGGTGAGGTGGCGAACCATCGCCACCATCCCGCCGTGGTACTGGAAGTAGTCGTCGGAGTCGACGATGTCGTGCTCGCGGGTGTCCTGGTTCTTCACCGCCACCGCGATCCGGGCGAAGGAGCGTTCCATGTCGGTCCGCGCCTCCCGCCCGTCCAGCCCCCGCCCGTACGCGTAGCCGCCCCAGACGGCGTACACCTCGGCGAGGTCGGCGTCGGTACGCCAGTTGCGGGCGTCGATGAGCGGCAGCAGCCCGGCCCCGTACGCCCCGGGTTTGGAGCCGAAGATCCGGGCGGTGGCCCGGCGTTCGTCGCCGTGCTCGGCCATGTCGGCGTCGACGTGCGCCCGGACGTGGTTTTCCTCGGCCGGCTCGTCGAGCGCGGCGACCCGCCGCACGGCGTCGTCGATGAGGGCGACGACGTGCGGGAAGGCGTCCCGGAAGAAGCCGGAGATGCGGACGGTCACGTCGATCCGGGGCCGGCCCAGCTCCGCCAGGGGCACCACCTCGACGCCGGTGACCCGGCGGGACCGGTCGTCCCAGGTGGGCCGGCAGCCGAGCAGGGCGAGGATCTCGGCGATGTCGTCGCCCTGGGTGCGCATGGCGCTGGTCCCCCAGACCGTCAGCCCGACCGAGCGCGGGTACGCCCCGGTGTCGGCGAGGTGCCGGGCGAGCAGCGAGTCCGCCAGGGCGACGCCGACATCCCAGGCGTTGCGGCTGGGGATGGCCTTCGGGTCGACGGAGTAGAAGTTGCGTCCGGTGGGGAGGACGTTGACCAGTCCCCGGGTGGGCGAGCCGGACGGTCCGGGTGGAACGAACCGGCCGTCCAGCGCGCCGAGCACCCGGTCGAGTTCGTCGGTGGTCCGGTCGAGTCGGGGCACCACTTCGCGGGCGGCGAAGCGCAGCACCTCGGCGGTGTCGGGGATCGGCCGCCCGGTGACCTCCTCGACGACGGCCTCGACCTTGTCGGCGTCCCAGCCGAGGGTTTCCATGCCGACCACGAGGCGGCGGGCCAGCGCCTCTATCAGGTCGACGGCGTCCGCGGCGGTGACCGCGGGGCCGTCCGCCGCCTCGGTCAGCG
>NZ_QGGF01000678.1 GCF_003857015.1 Micromonospora globispora
GTCCTCGACGTGGAACCAGCGGTCCAGCGTCGCGTCCAGGCTGGGGGAGAGGTGCGCCCACAGCCGGGCCGGCAGCAGCGGCGCGAGGTCGGTCAGCAGCGCTGCCAGCTCCGCCGAGTCCGCCGGCGCGGCGAACGCCAGCAGCGTTGGCAGCTCCACCCCGTGGTAGAGCAGCGCTACCTGGTCGCCGCGGCGGAACCACGAGGTGTACGGCCAGAAGAAGTCGTCCAGGTCGCCGAGCTGGTAGGCGTGCAGCACCGGGTCGCGGCCCAGCAGCTCGGCCAGGACGGCCCGGTCGTGTTCGGCGCGTACCGGCATCCGCCGATGATCACACAGCGGCGCTCAGCAGCCGCGGCCAGCCTCGGGAAGGTTCTCGTGCGCCCAGCGGGCGAGGGCGTCCAGGGCCGGCAGCAGCGCCGCACCCCGGTCGGTGAGCTGGTAGCTGACCCCCAGCGGCGGGCCCTCTCGCACGGTGCGCGAGACCAGGCCCACCCGGGCCAGCTCGCCGAGCCGGTCGGACAGGACGGACTCGCTGATGCCGGGCAGGGCGCGGGTCAGCTCGGCGAAGCCGGCGGGACCGTTGGCCAGGGTCCCCAGCAGGACGCCGTTCCACCGCTTGCCGAGGAACGCGAACGCGCGCGCGAGGCCCCCGTCGCACGTCCTCGGCGTGCCGCCCAGCTCCGGACTGACCGTCATGCCTCCAGGATACGGGGCGCACCGACGGTTCAAGGGACTACTAAAAAGCTAGCTGCTACCGTTGCAGGAGTAAGTTCCCCTGGTAGAGCGAGGAAACCCCGATGAGCGACCTGATCACCCTGCACCCCGAGGCGCAGGCGCAACTGTTCACCGACGCCCGCACCGCCAACGCGTTCACCGACGAACCCGTCACCGACGAGCAGCTGCGCGCCATCTTCGAGCTCGCCAAGTACCCGCCGACCGCCGCCAACACGCAGCCCCTGCGGGTGCTCTTCATCCGCGACGGCGAACCCCGCGAGCGGCTGCTCACCCACATGGCCGAGGGCAACCGGGCCAAGACCGCCGCCGCGCCGGTCGTCGCCGTCCTCGCCGCCGACACCGACTTCCACGAGTTCATCCCGCGCGTCTTCCCGATCCGCCCCGAGATGCGCGACGGCCTCGCCGAGAACCCGCTGGCCCGCGAGCAGATGGCCCGGTTCAACGCCACCCTGCAGATCGGCTACTGGCTGCTCGCCGTCCGCGCCGCCGGCCTGGCCGCCGGCCCCATGGGCGGCTTCGACGCCGACGGCCTCGACAAGGAGTTCTTCGCCGACAGCAGCTGGCGCTCCCTGCTCGTGGTCAACCTCGGCAAGCCCGGCCCGGACGCCTGGTTCCCCCGGCTGCCCCGCCTCGACTACGACGACGTCGTCCGGCACGCCTGAACCGGCTCAGCCGGCGAACCACTGGTCGTAGCCGAGCTTCCCGACCAGCGCCAGCACCACCACCAGCAGCACCACCCGCACGAAGCCGGA
>NZ_QGGF01000299.1 GCF_003857015.1 Micromonospora globispora
ACGTGTATAAGAGACAGGCTCGCCCTCGTCGCCGGCGCCGCGCTGACCCTGCTGGCGTACGTCCGCAGCCCGCTCGCCGCGGCGGAACCGCTGGCCTACTCCCGGTACCTGTCGGTGCTGCAGATCTCCCTGCCGGCGGTGCTCTGGCCGCTGTGGCTCGCCGCCGCCCACACCTGGCGGCACCGGGCCCCGATGATCGGCCGGCTGGGCGGTGCTCTGGCCGGTGCCGTGCTGGCCGTGCTGACCGTCACCGCGCTGGTGGTCACCGGTCTCTTCATCGCCGACGCCCGGGGGCTGCGCGCCGAGGAGCGGCAGGCCCGCGAGCTGGCCGCCGCGGTCCGCCGGGCCGGGCTGCACGAGGTGTACGGCGACTACTGGACCTGCAACCGGCTGATCTTCAACACCGGCGAGACGGTGGTCTGCGGGGTGCTCGACGGCAACCTCACCCCGGGGCAGAACCGCTATCCGGCGTACTGGAAGCGGGTCGGGCGGGCCGGCCGGCCCGGTTACGTGCTGGCCGTCGGGTCCACGGCGGAGCGGGCGCTGCGCCGGCGGCTCGGTACGCACCTGCGGCACAGCTCGGTCGCGGCCTGGCTGGCCCGGCACCGCCGGGTGGTGGACGGGGCCGTCCGGGCGGCCCGGCGCGACGACCGGGTCTACCGCACCGTGGTCGAACTCGGGCTCGGGGACGGGCGGCTGGACGGGCGCAGCCTCGCCATGATCGGCATCGGTCTGCTGAGCCGGGATCAACCACCGCGGCGCTGATCTTCAACGAGGGTCGCTACCCTGCAAGGTGATGACTCTGCGGAAACTCCTCTACTCCCTCTACGAGCGCCGGCTCACGGCGAAGCTCGCGGGCAAGCCGGTGCCCCGGCACGTCGGTGTGATGTGCGACGGCAACCGCAGATGGGCCCGCGAGATGGGCTTCGTCGACCCGAACGACGGCCACCGGATGGGCGCGGAGCGGATCAAGGAGCTGCTGCGCTGGTGCGATGCCGCCGGCGTCGGGCACGTGACGCTCTGGCTGCTCTCCACCGACAACCTCTCCCGGCAGGCCGCCGAGCTCGACCCGCTGCTTCAGATCATCGAGGACCTCACCACCGAGCTGGCCGAGGAGGGCAACCCCTGGCGGCTGCGGATGGTGGGCGCGCTCGACGTGCTGCCCGCGCACCACGCCGCCGCGCTGAAGGCCGCCGAGGAGCGCACCCGGGACCGTAGCGGCGGCGCGCAGGTCAACATCGCGGTCGGGTACGGGGGCCGCCGGGAGATCGCCGACGCGGTCCGCTCGCTGCTGCTGGAGCACGCGGCGAACGGCGGCACCATCGAGGAGCTGGCCAACTCGATCGATGTCGACCACATCTCCGAGCATCTCTACACCCGGGGCCTGCCCGATCCGGATCTGATCATCCGGACCAGCGGCGAACAGCGGCTCTCCGGCTTCATGCTCTGGCAGTCGGCCCACTCGGAGTTCTACTTCTGCGAGCTGAACTGGCCGGACTTCCGCCGGGTCGACTTCCTCCGCGCGCTGCGCTCCTACGCCACCCGCCAACGCCGCTTCGGCGCCTGACCGCCGCCCCGCCAGGACCCCTGACCCCCGCCTGCCTCCGCGATCTTGCACTTTCGGCCCTATTCTTGCCGCTTTTGGCCGCCTTTGTCGGGGCTGAAACTTGCAAGATCGGCGCGAGGCCGCGGGGCTCGCGGGGCGCGAGGTCAGCTCAGGTGGGGGAGGGACTGGGTTAG
>NZ_QGGF01000503.1 GCF_003857015.1 Micromonospora globispora
CGACCAGTACCCGCTCACCGGCGCGCAGCCCCGCCGCCTGCACCAGCATGGTGGCGGTACGCCCATCGGCGAGCAGGGCCACGGCCTGGTCCAGCGGCAGTCCCTCGGGCACCTCGAACGGCGCGTTCCGGTCCACCACCACGCGTTCGGCGTACCCGCCGGAGCCGCCGGTGCTGCTGACCACCCGCCGCCCGACGAGGGCCGGGTCGACCCCGGGACCCACCCGGGCGATCACGCCGCCGACGCCGTTGCCCGGGATCACCGGCAGGGGGCCGTTGAACGGTCCGAAGCCGGTCGCCCGGAACAGGGTCTCCACGAACGTGAGGTTGGCGTGTGCCACCTCGATCAGCACCTGCCCCGGTCCGGGCACCGGGTCCGGCGCCGATCCCGGCACCAGCACCTCAGGTCCGCCGAACTCCCGCAGCCACACCGCCCGCATTCGTTTCCCCCTCTCACCCGCCCGCCGTCCACCCCACAACCTCAACCGCACGTGAGGTCAAGCGTCGGGCCGCCCCTGTGGGAGGCGACACTTTCCGGGAAAGAGGGCTCATTCAGCGTCCGGCAGGCCACCCTTTCCGTAGAGGCGGATCTTGGCGGCGAGGAGGGAGAGGGGTCAGCCCGTGGAGGGGCCTACGCCGGGGGACTCGACCAGGCGGGAGAGGACGATGGTGCTCCGGGACGAGGTCACGAAGGACTCCGCCCGCAGCCGTTCCAGCGCCTCCTCCAGGTGGGCGATGTCGGCGGCCCGCAGGTGGATCAGCGCATCCGCCTCCCCGGAGACGGTGTACGCGCCGACCACCTCGGGGTGCCGGCGGGCGGCCGCCCCGATCTGCGCCGGGGTGGTCCGGCCGGCGCAGAACAGCTCGACGAACGCCTCGGTGGTCCAGCCGACCGCGGCGGGGTCGACGACCGCGGTGAAGCCGCGGATCACCCCGGCCGATCGGAGCCGGTCGACCCGTCGCTTGACCGCGGGGGCGGAGAGTGACACCCGGGCGCCGATGTCCGCGTACGACGCGCGGGCATCCGCCACGAGCAACGCAATGATTCGCTGATCAACCGCGTCTATCTGCAACGTTCCGCCTCTGGGAAGCAATGGTTGTGGCTGTTACCAAAGTTGCAGCGTACCTACCCTTGGTGACCGTGAACCAGCAGCGAGTCCCGCGAAAGCGGACATACCTCATGTGCTCGCCCGAGCACTTCGCGGTCGAGTACGCGATCAACCCGTGGATGGACGTGACCGCGCCGGTCGACGCCGAGCTGGCGGTCAAGCAGTGGGACCGCCTGCGGGAGACGCTCGTCGGCCTCGGCCACGAGGTGCACCTGCTCAATCCCGAGCCGGGGCTGCCCGACATGGTCTACGCGGCCAACGGGGCCTTCGTGGTGGACGGCACGGTCTACGGCGCCCAGTTCAAGCATGAGCAGCGGGCCGCGGAGGCCGCCGCGCACCGGGCGTTCTACGAGTCGCAGGGCTGGCGGTTCATCGCGCCGAGCGAGACCAACGAGGGCGAGGGCGACTTCGCGTACCTGCCGGAGGCGCACGGTGGGTTGATCCTCGCCGGCCACGGTTTCCGTACCGAGCTGCCGGCGCACGCCGAGGCGCAGGAGGCGCTCGCTCGACCGGTGGTCTCGCTGCGCCTGGTCGACCCGCGCTTCTACCACCTCGACGTGGCGCTCGCCTCGATCGACGACGAGAACATCGTCTACTACCCGGGGGCCTTCTCGGCGGCCAGCCAGCGGGTGCTCACCCAGCTCTTCCCCGACGCGGTCATCGCCGACGACGAGGACGCCCTGGCCTTCGGCCTCAACCTGGTCAGTGACGGCGCGAACGTGGTGCTGAACAGCGAGGCGACCCGGCTGGCCGGCAAGCTGAAGGCGGCCGGCTACACCCCGGTCGCGGTCGAGCTGGCCGAGCTCAAGAAGGGCGGCGGCAGCGTGAAGTGCTGCATCGCCGAGCTGCGCCACTGATCCGCGACGCGCCCCGGGCACGGAACGGGCGGCCTCCCCGCGGGGAGGCCGCCCGTTCGGCGTACGAGGGGGTTCAGCCCAGCGTGCCCAGCTCGTTGATTACGACGTTCGACAGCATCCGGCCGTCGAGCTGGACCCGGCGCAGGTACCACTTCTGCTGCGGGGTGCGCGGCTGGTTGAACTGCCAGGCGCCCCGAGGGCTGTCGATCTGCCCGATCTTGCCGAGCGCGAGGTTGACCTGCTGCGGGTTGGGGTTCTCGCCGGCCAGCCGGATCGCCTTGTCGAGCACCTGCGCCGCGTCGTACGAGGCCATCGCGTACGTGGTCGGCGAGGCGGTGAACGTCTTCCGGTACGCCGAGGCGAACACCCGGTTGGCCGTGTTGTTCAGGTCGGGCGAGTAGTTCAGCGCGGTCTCGATGCCGTACTTCAGGATGTGCGTCCGGTCCTGGCCGTTCTCCCCGTCGTCCAGCTCACCCAGCACGGCGCCCTCGGTGAGGAAGCCGGGGGCGAAGACGGAGCCCCGGTAGCCCTCGTCGTAGAGCTGCTTGATGAACTGCACCGCCGCCTTCCCGGTGAAGTGGCAGAAGATCGCGTCGGGGTGAAGCCGCAACGCCTCCTGGATGGGCGCGGAGTACGCGCTCTTGGGGGCGTTGGGGTCGTTGGTGGTCCAGATGACGTCCTTGGGGAGCTGCCGCTCGCTGCTCTCGTAGTTTCGGCGGAAGCCCTCCATGACGTCGCGACTGCTCGGGTTGTTCGCGGCGATCAGCGCGATCCGGCTGGTGGTCGGCAGGGTCTGGCGGAGGTACTGGCCGAGCGCCCGACCGGGCTCGTCGAGGACGTACGACGTGCGCCAGATGTAGACGACGCTCTGCAGGCTGAGCGGCGAGGCGTTGGAACCGATCAGCGGCACCCGGGCCGTTTCGACGGTGTCCCGGATGGCCGACATGACGACTGAGCTGACCACGCCGGTGAGGGCGAGCACGCCCTGCTTGAGCAGGCCGTCGACGGCGGCCTGGCCGGTCTTCGCGGTGACCCCCTCGTCGGCGGTCACCAGCGTCACCGGGTGCCCGCCGAGGCGCTGCTCGTTGAGGGAGAGGAAGAGCTGGAACCCGTTCGTGATCTCCTTACCGATCGCCTGGTTCGGTCCGCTCTCAGGGGCGATGAGGCCGATCTTGATCGGGCTGGCGGAGGTGGTGGGCGTGGTGCTCTCGGAGTCGGAGCCGCAGCCGGCCGCCAGTCCGGTGGTACCGAGCGCGGCCAGCAGTTGAAGGGCCCGCCTGCGGTTCATCTGCGACACCGATTTCCTTCCAAAAAGCGCTGCGAGGGCCGAGCGCCCCCTCGGCGTTCTACCTGGTTGGCGACGCTGCGTCAATGCCGGGAAGATCATCGTGCAGGGACCGCAACGCGTCGACCACCCGCGGCCACGCCGTCGAGTCGGGCGCTATGAGTCCGAAATGCTCGCATTCGGGCAGCTCAACAAGGGTGACAGGCGAGCCCGTTGCCCGAGCCGCCGCGACCCATGTGCGGCTCATCGTAACCGGCACCTGCCGATCCAGGACTCCGTGCATCACTACGCTCCGTACACGAATGGGCACCAAGGCCGACGGGTTCGCGGCCGCGTACCGGTCCGGCACATCCGCCGGGCCGCCGCCGAGCAGCGCGGCCACCGCCCCGGCGTCCAGGTCCAGCCGGTACGCCTCGGCGAGATCCGCGACCGGGGCGAGCGCCAGTACGCCGCCGACCGTGGTCGGCGCGTGGGCGGCGACGTAGAGCGCCAGGTGCCCGCCGGCCGAGTGACCGACCAGGATCGGCGGCACCGGCGCCACCCGATCCGGCATCACCGCCGCGGCAAGCTCGGGCAGCGCCGCCACCCCGGTCAGCACGTCGGTCAGCGTGTGCGGCCAGCCGCCGTCGGGCTGGCCGGTGCGCCGGTACTCGACCTGGGCGACCGGGTGGCCCAGCGCGGCCAGCGCCGCCGCCATCGGCCCGGTGTGGCTGCGGTCGTACTCGGCACGCCAGAACCCGCCGTGCACCACGATCACCAGCGGACGGGCCCGACCGGTGCCGGCGGGTCGGCGCAGATCGGCAAGCTGCTCGGGATGGTCGCCGTAGGCCACCGTGGCGTCCGGCGCCGGGGCGGGCCGGGTGAGCACGTCGCGCGGGTCTGCGGGCATGGAGCGACGGTAGTACGCCCCGCCCGGGTGGTTCCGGGCCGGTAGCGGGTGCCCGCCGCATGCCGGTGGCGGGCGCTGGGTAAAGATGGGTCCCATGACCGAAGCGCGCTCCGCTGGACAGGACGACGAGCAGGGCAAGGACGGCATCCCCGGCACCGTGGTGGTGATCGGCCCCGACGGGCGGCCGGTCGGCACCATGCCGACCGAGGAGGGACCGGGCGAGGACCCGACCCGCCTGGTCGAGCAGCCGGCCAAGGTGATGCGGATCGGCAGCATGATCAAACAGCTGCTGGAGGAGGTCAAGGCGGCGCCGCTCGACGACGCCAGCCGGCACCGGATGCGCGAGATCCACGAGCGGTCGATCGTCGAGCTGAAGGAGGGGCTCGCCCCCGAGCTGCGCGAGGAGCTGGAGCGGATCTCGCTGCCCTTCACCGAGGACCAGGCGCCCAGCGAGGCCGAGCTCCGGATCGCGCACGCCCAGCTGGTCGGCTGGCTGGAGGGGCTGTTCCACGGCATCCAGGCCGCGCTGGTGGCCCAGCAGATGGCCGCCCGGGTGCAGCTGGAGCAGATGCGCTCCGGCCGGCAGGCCCTGCCCAGCGGGCCGGGCGGGATGGTGCCGGGGATGCCCGGCATGCCGCCGCCGAACGAGGGCCACGCGACGGGCCAGTACCTGTAGACCTCAGCCCACCCCGAAGACCTTCTCCAGGTACGCCGCCACGCCGTCCTCGGAGTTCGCCGCCGTCACCTCGTCGGCGATCTCCAGGACGGCGGGGTGCGCGTTGGCGACCGCGACCGATCGGCCCGCCCAGGTCAGCATCGGTACGTCGTTGGGCATGTCACCGAAGGCCAGCACGTCCCGCTCGTCGATGCCGAGGCGGGTGCAGTACCAGGCCAGGCCCGCCGCCTTGGTCACCCCGGCGGCGGAGATCTCCACCAGCCCGCTGTACGACGAGTGGGTCGCCTCGGCCAGCCCCTCCAACGCCGCGGCCACCACCTGGAGGAACGCGTCCGGGTCCTGCTCGCCGGCCCGGGCCAGCAGCTTCACCGCCGGCAGGGCGAGCAGCTCCTCCGGCGACTCGACCGCCCGGATCGCGTCGTGGTCCGCGTCCCAGCGCAGCGGGTAGTGCGCCTCGTGCCGCATCTGCCGGCTGTCCACGATCTCCACCGCGAAGCTCACCCCGGGCACCTCGGCCCGCAGCCGCCGGGCCACCTCGGCCAGCAGGTCCGGGGCGAGCGGGTCGGCCCGGAGCACCTCGTCGGCGACCGGGTCGTACACCACCGCGCCGTTGGCGCAGATCGCCGGAAGTGGCGCGGCGAGCTGGTCGTACACCAGCTGGAGCCAGCGGATCGGACGGCCGGTGACCAGCACGACCGGCGTGCCCGCGGCGGAGATCCGGGCCAGCACCGCCGCGGTGTGCGGGCTGAGCGTCCGGTCGTCCCGGAGCAGGGTGCCGTCGATGTCGGTCGCGACCAGCCGAGGTGCCTCTCCCATCACCGGGAGAGTAGTCGGTCCAGGTAGACGGCGACGCCGTCGTCGTCGTTGCGCAGGGTCACCTCGTCGGCGGCGGCGCGGACCTCCGGGTGGGCGTTGGAGACCGCCACCCGGGCCCAACCGGCCCAGGCGAACATCGGCAGGTCGTTGGGCATGTCACCGAAGACCAGCACCTCGGCGGGGTCCACCCCGAGGGTCTGCGCGACCACGGCGAGGCCGGTCGCCTTGTCCACCCCGGGCGGGCAGATCTCGATGAAGCCGAGCCCGGCCTGGGTGAGCGTGGCCAGCTCCGGCGGCACGATCCGGCGGGCGGCCGCCAGCAGCTCGTCCACGTGGTGGTCGGCGGTCCGGGCGAACGCCTTGATCACATCGGTGGAGAGGCACTCGGCCCGGGTGCGCGCCTCGAACCGGTCCGGGTACGGCCAGCTCGGGTGGTAGTCGCCCCAGAGCGGGGCGTCTTGCTCGTCGGACGCCTCCACCATCACGGTCAGCGGGCCGACCTCGGCCTCCAGGTCGGCGAGGAGCCGGGCGAGCAACTCCCCGGGGAGGCGTTCGTCACGCAGCACCACCGGGCCGGCCGGGTCGCTCTGGTCGACCACCCGCCCCCCGCCGGCCATCACCAGGAAGTCGGCGGCGCGGATGTCGTTGCGGGTGAGCTCGGTCAGCCGCGGTCCGCGACCGGTCGCGCCGACCACCGGGATCCCGGCGGCCCGCACCCGGTCGAGCACCTCGTGGGTGTACGCCGAGACGGTGTCGTCGCTGCGGACGAGCGTCCCGTCGAGGTCGGTGGCGATCAGCTTGGGCAGGCCCGGGCGGGTCATGGTTCCTCCTTCGCCCGCCGCCGTCGCGCCAGCCGTCCTGGTCGTCGGTGCCTCGGCCCACGGAACGGCGGGCAGCAACCGTACCTCGCGGAACAGGTCGCAACCATGGCTTCCCGGCGAATCGGGCACCAACCCGTGGCAGCCGTCCGGTGGCCGGTCCCCGGAACGATCCGGTCAGATCGGCGGCTCGGGGCGGGCGAACGGCACGGTGGGCTCGACCGTCAGGTCGGTCGGTGCGGGCGGCCGGTCGTCGACGAACCGCTCACGTCGGCGGCGCCAGCCCGACGTCGCCGGGCCGTCCTCGGGCTCCGCCCCGTCCTCCGGCTGCGTGAGGCTCTCGCCCGGCTGCTTCGCCGGGACCTTGCCGGAGAGGTGCAGCGCCGCCGCGAGCAGCAGCGCGGCCAGGAAGGCGGTCACCAGGCCCCGCCCGTAGTCGACCCGGAAGCCCTCCTCGGAGGAGTAGAAGAGGGCTCGCTGGTCGGAGTCGTCGAGGGAGAGCGCGGTCGCGGTCAGGACGGCCAGCACCGCCGCCGCGAGCGCCAGGCCGGCCACCCGGGCGTTGTGCCGGACGCCGGGCGTGCCGCGCAGGGCCAGGGCCACCGCGCCGGCCAGGCCGAGCAGGCCCACCAAGTACGCGACGCCGAAGCCGCCCACCCCGGCCACCCCGCCCGGGACCTGGATCGTGGTGTTCCCCTCGGGACCACCGTTCGGCACCGTCATGACCAGCCACTCGCCGATCAGCGAGGCGACCGCGGCCACCGCGCCCAGCCCGGCGAGCACCATCGGCAGCCGATGATCCCGCCCCAGTCCGGCCAGTGAGCGACCGAACCGGCCGGCGGGCGCGCGATCGCCCTCCCCCCACCCGACCACGGTGGTTTCGTCGGAGCGGTTGTCCTGCCGGGGGATGGGGAGATCCTGGGACATCGGCCACCCTTCCGCACGCGGGCCTGAGCCGAATCATGACACAGCCCGCAGGCGGCCAGAGGTACCGCAAGTCCGACCTGATGGGGCCGTTGTCCGGCGAGCGATCCCATATCGAGCGGTCGCTGCGACCCCGGCCGGTTTCCGTTAGCGTCGGGACATGCCTATCCGTACCGCTTCCGCACACTGGCAGGGCAACCTCACCGACGGCTCCGGGACCATGCGCACCGGCAAGGGCGGCCTGACCGGCAACTACTCCTTCAAGTCCCGTTTCGAGGAGGGCGAGGGGACCAACCCCGAGGAGCTGATCGGCGCGGCGCACGCCGGCTGCTTCTCGATGG
The DNA here is from genome assembly GCF_003857015.1 of Micromonospora globispora. Lineage (GTDB taxonomy): Bacteria > Actinomycetota > Actinomycetes > Mycobacteriales > Micromonosporaceae > Micromonospora > Micromonospora globispora. The sequence goes on from NZ_QGGF01000503.1 coordinate 7,715, forward strand.
CCCTCTCCAAGCAGCTCGCCGACGCGGGCGCCACCGACACCTCGGTCGAGACCACCGCCAAGGTGCACTTCGACAAGACCGACGCGGGCATGGCCGTGACCCGGATCGACCTGGAGACCGTCGGCCAGGCGCCGGGCATGGACGAGGCGCAGTTCGGCAAGCTGGCCGAGACCGCCAAGGAGAACTGCCCGATCTCCCGGCTGCTCTCCCCAGGCGCGCAGATCACCGTCACGGCCCGCCTCGCCTCCTGATCTCGTACCGGCACGCCACCCGGCCCGTCGGGCAGAATGGGCGGCGTGCCGGTCGAGATGAGCCGTGAGCGCTTCGAGGAGCTGGTCGGCGAGGCCCTCGACGAGGTGCCCGAGGAGCTGCTCGGGCTGATGAACAACGTGGTCATCCTGGTCGAGGACGACCCACCCCCGGGTGAGGATCTGCTCGGCCTCTACGAGGGGCACGCGCTCACCGCTCGGGGCTGGGACTACTCCGGTGTCCTACCGGACCGCATCCTCATCTACCGGAATCCGATCCTGCGGATCTGCGACACCGACGACGACGTCATCGAGGAGGTCGCCGTCACGGTGGTGCACGAGATCGCCCACCACTTCGGCATCGACGACGAACGGCTGCACACGCTGGGCTGGGCCTGACCGGGCTCCTGCCGCGCTCCCCTCGGCCGATGCCCGCTGTTGCGCGGGTCTCCTAGCCTGCGGGGAGGCACACCCCGATGCAGGAGGAAATCCATGCGCAGCGCGCTGTTCTCCGCGGAGAACCTTGAAAAGGAGTCCCAGCAGCCGGGCATGCGGCTGCAGAACTCCAAGATGCTGAAGATCGAGCTCAACGGCGAGGCGATGGCCCGGGTCGGGTCCATGGTCGCGTACCAGGGGCAGGTGCAGTTCCAGGCGCTCGGCTCCGGCGGCATCGGCAAATTCATCAAGCAGCGCCTGACCGGCGAGGGCGTCCCCCTGATGAAGCTGTCCGGCCGAGGCGACGTGTTCCTCGCGGAGCTCTCCAAGGACGTGCACATCATCGACCTGGAGCCCGGCGACGCCCTCTCCATCAACGGATCGAGCGTGCTCGCCTTCGACTCCACCCTGCAGTACGACATCAAGATGGTCGGCGGCATGGGGATGGCCTCGTCGGCCGGCCTGTTCAACTGCGTCTTCACCGGACAGGGCCGGATCGCGATCACCACCAAGGGCACCCCGGTGGTGCTCAACGTCGACCAGCCCACGTACGTCGACCCGCAGGCGGCGGTCTGCTGGTCGGCCAACCTGCAGACCGGCTACCACCGGGCCGAGCAGCTCGGCCTGGGCTCGCTGCTCGGCCGCAGCACCGGTGAGGCGTTCACCATGAGCTTCGCCGGTCAGGGTTTCGTGGTGGTGCAGCCCTCCGAGGAGCCGCCGGTGCAGGGCAGCGGCGTTCAGCAGCAGCAGGGTGGCCTGCTCGGCGGCCTGTTGCAGTGATCGTCGGGTGCGTGGGACGCCCCGTCCGGGCGTCCCCGCACCGTCAGCTCAGCTCGCCCGCGCGGAGCCGGGCCAGCCAGGCCGCCGCGTCCGCGTAGTCGGCGTCGGAGAGGCCCGGCGGAGCGGGGACCGGCCGTTCCGCCGGGCTCCACCGGTGCCGCGGATACGACCCGAGGAAGCGCACCTCGGCGCAGACCCGGCGCAAACCCTGCAACGCCTCACCGAGCCGGACGTCGGCGACGTGGCCGGTGCAGTCGAGGAAGAAGACGTACCGGCCGAGCGCCTCGCCGGTGGGTCGGGACTCGATCCGGGTCAGGTTGACCCCCCGCACGGCGAGCTCCATCAGCACCGACAGCAGCGCACCCACCCGGTCGTGGGCGATGTAGATGGCCAGCGAGGTGACGTCGTCCCCGGTCGGGGGCGGCGGCGGGCCGGGGCGGGACACCAGCGCGAACCGGGTGACCGCATCCGGGTGGTCGGCGATCTTGTCGGCGAGCACGGTCAGCCGGTGCCGGGCCGCCCCGATCGGGGCGCAGATGGCGGCGTCGTACTCGCCGGCGGCCGCGCCCGCCGCGGCGGCACCGTTCGAGAGCACGTCGACCACGGCCGCGTCGGGCAGGTGGTCCCGGAGCCAGCCCCGGCACTGGGTGGACGCCTGCGGGTGCGCCGCCACACTGCGGACCGAGGCGAGCGCCGTCCCCGGACGGGCGGCCAGCACGAACTCCACCGGCAGGATCACCTCGCGAGTGATCACCAGCGGTTCGCCCTCGGCCATCTCGTCGAGGGTCACCCCGACCGCGCCGCCGATCGAGTTCTCCAGCGGCACCAGGGCCGCGTCGGCGTCCCCGGCCCGTACGCTGTCCAGCGCCTCGCCGACGCTGCGGGCGGGCGTACGGGTGCCGTGCTCCGCGGCGGGCACGGTACGCAGCGCCTGCTCGGCGAAGGTGCCCTCGGGCCCGAGGTAGACGAAGCGGGTCGGCGGTGTTCCCGGCATGGCGACCAGCCTACGCACCCGGAACGGCGTCGCAGGCCAACGTCCGGATGCCGGGTGGCGCGACCGCCCGTACCTCCACCCCGCACACGTCCGTCCCGGCGGTGACCAGCTTCAGTGCGGTGGGTCGGCCGCGGGTCACCACCTGGAGCTGCTCGTGCCCGGTCACGTCGAGCACGGTGTACTGCCAGCCTCCCGCGCAGAGCGGCCCCGTCCGGACCTCGGCCCGTACGGTGCGGGGGAGCACCCCGGCGGAGCCGCGCAGCAGCGCGATCACCCGGTCCCCGGAGGGGCCGGACCGGCACGGCACGGCGACCAGGTCGGAGGCGGTGGGGCTGAGGGTCGGGACGGCCGGGGTGGTGGGCGCCACGGTCGGCGGCGGGGGGCTCGGTGTCGCGGTGGGGGTCGGCGCGGCAGCGGTCTGCCGGGTGGGTTGCCGGAGCTCGGGTGGGGTGCCGCAGGCGGCGAGGGGCAGCAGGGCGAGCAGCACGACCGGGACGGTCAGCCGCCGGAGGGTGACGGGGCGTGGCGCGGTGGGTGGCACGGTCCGATCCTCGGCATCGGCGAACGTCGTGGTGGCCGGGTGGCCGAGCCCATCGTAGGAGGATCGCCCGTCGAGGTGAAGCTCGCTCGTGGACGCGGTGTCCGGCCATCCCAGCGCCGTCGCTTCGGCGAGGCGGACGGCGGCCGGTCCCAGCCCCCCCGGTTGCGCCGGTCGCGCAGATCAGACCTCGGAGAAGAAGGTGAGTGAGCCGGCGACCGCCCCGTCGGTGAGCACCGGGGTGGAGATCGCGTCCACAGTGATCCCGGGCCCGTCCTCGCCGGGCCCTTGGACGCGGAGCAGCCCGCGGGCGAGCCGGCCGGAGTGCAGGGCGAGCAGCGGCGGGATCTTGTCGGTCTCCTGCTCGGTCAGCTCGCTCTTGTTGGCCGTGAAGTCCACCAGCCGTAGGCCGCCGTCCAGAAGCGGATACCCGATCACGTCCTCGGGGGCACCGAGGCAGAGCAGCTCGCATCCGGACGACGAGATGGCCACCACGGTGGTGTCGGCGTCGATCAACAGGCAGGGCTCCGCTGCGTGGGAGACGGTGCTCGACCACTGCCCGACGTTGTCGGACTCCGGCTCTGCCGGTGTGTCCGCCGCCGGCGAAAACACTTCCGAGAGCGAGAGTTCGACGTGGGCCACCGCGCCTCCTATGTACACCGACGGTCTGTCCACGCTAGCCGGTCGACGTGACCACCGCTCGACCGCGCTGGATCCACCGGCCGCCGGCGCGCTCCGGGTGCCCGGGCAACCGTGCCACGAGGGTGGTGCGACGCGTGCCCGGCGAGCGGGCGGTCGGCGACGGCGCGGACCGACGGGACCTGCCGAGGCCGATCCCCGGACCGCGTGGCGTCGCCGCAGACGTTACCGGTGGGCGGCCCGCTTGTCAGCGGCCGTTCGGCCCTCGTCATACCACCGGTAGTCGGCTGCTGGACGGTACGTGCCGTTGAGCCACGTGCTCGGGTGCTGGGCGACCCGGGACAGCTTCTCCGCGGTGTCGGGACTGATCCGGTTGCCGCCCGCCACCAGGAGTCGGTCCAGCTCCCGGTGGGTGGCCATCAGGCAGTCCTTCGGAAGGCCGTAGACACTGATCACCCCGGAGCCGACGAAGGTCAGCACCGGGGTGACCGGGATCGGCAGGCCGACCGCGTCGGAGAGCGCCTTGCTCGCCCGCTTGGCGTCCCGGCGGGCCTCGGCCACATAGGGCGGACGCTTGCCGTTGATCTGCACGACGTCTCCCGCGACGAGCACCCGCGCCCGGCCGTGGTCGGCGATGGTGACCGCGAAGAGGCCGCTCGGACCGATGGCCAGGAACCCGGCCCGCTCGTCCTGCCCAGGGTTGAGGAGGACGTCCGAGACGTCCGTCCGGGGCCACTCGATGACGTGCCAGGCGGGACCGAGATGGTCGAGCTGGCCGAGGGCACGGGCCCCGGCCGCCTCCAGCCGACGGGCATCGCGCTCGGCCCGACGACGACGGGCCCACTCCAGGGGAGTGGGCCGGGACGGTTCGAGCGCCGAGGTTGGCTCGGCTCGGGGATGTGGCACCGTGACGGGCGGCAGTGCGCGGGTCGGTACGCCTCGGCGAGCGGGGAAGACAGTCATCGCGACCTCCGGCAAAAGGTCCCTGCAAGTTATGTCTCCACTACCCTACGTTGCGGACCCCGGGGCTCGGCAAGTTGGGACACCGGAATGACGGTGGATGAATGCCATATTCATCCACTCTTCTTTTCTCGGATGGCGCTGAACCCTGTCCTACGCTGCGAAGGTGACCCACTACGTGGACAGCGAGGTCGGTCGGCTCAGCACGGTGCTGCTGCACCGCCCCGGGCCGGAGCTCGCCCGGCTCACCCCCCGCAACAACGACTCGCTGCTCTTCGACGCTATCCCCTGGGTGGGGCGGGCGCAGGAGGAGCACGACGCCTTCGCCGCCGCCCTGCGCAGTCGCGGTGTGGAGGTGCTCTACCTCGCCACGCTGCTCGCCGAGACGCTCGCCGTCGCCGACGCCCGGGCCGAGCTGACCGAGCTGGTGCTCCGGTCGCCCCGGCTCGGCGACACGCTGCGCCGCCGGGTCGCCGATCACCTCACCTACCTCGACCCCGCCGCCCTCGCCGACGTGTTCACCGCCGGCCTGGCACACGAGGAGGTGCGGATCGGCCCCGACCGGCCGGGCGGTCTGGTCTGGACACTGATGGACCGGCACGACTTCGTCATCGATCCGCTGCCGAACCTGCTCTTCACCCGGGACTCCTCGGTCTGGATCGGCGACCGGGTCGGGGTGACCAGCCTGGCCATGCCGGCCCGGCGGCGGGAGACCACGCTGACCGACGCGATCTACCGGTACCACCCGCGCTTCGCCGGCACCGAGTTCGTCTACCACCCCGAGATGGAGCACCTGGAGGGCGGTGACGTGCTGCTGCTCGCGCCGGGCGTACTCGCCGTCGGGGTGGGCGAGCGGACCACCCCGGCCGGGGCGGAACGGCTCGCCCGGCAGGTCTTCGCCGCCGGCCTGGCGCACACCATCCTGGTGGTGCCGATCGCGCAGGAGCGGGCCACCATGCACCTGGACACCGTCTGCACGATGGTCGACGTCGACGCGGTGCTGATGTACCCGAACATTGCCAGCACGCTGTCGGCGTACACGGTCATCGCCGGGGCGGACGGCGACGAGCTGCGGGTGGACGGGCCGGCGCCGTTCCTGCGCGCCGCCGCCGACGCGATGGACCTGGACCAGCTCCGGGTGATCGACACCGGGCTCGACCCGGTCACCGCCGAACGGGAGCAGTGGGACGACGGCAACAACACCCTCGCCCTCGCGCCCCGGCTCTGCGTCGGCTACGAGCGCAACGTGGAGACCAACGCCCAGCTGGAACGGGCCGGCATCGAGGTGATCGCGATCGCCGGCTCGGAGCTGGGCTCCGGCCGGGGCGGCCCACGCTGCATGTCCTGCCCGCTGGTCCGCGAGCCGCTACGACCCGTACAGCTGTAGGGCGGAACCCGTCAGCGGAGGGTGAGCTGGCGGCCGACCAGGCCGTGCCGGGCCCGGCGGCCCGCCCCGTCCAGCGGCTCCTTCTCCTCCAGCGCCTCGGCGTACCGCTCGGCGAAGGCCGCGACCGGCGCCTCCCACTCGGTCGCCGGCACCTCCTCGGGCAGGTCCCAGACCGGCACCAGCCGGCCGTGCGCCCGGAACATCCCGGCGAAGCGGGTGTTCTCCCCGAGGGTCAGCGTGCCCGCCACGCTCAGCCGGGCCAGCGCATCCAGCGCGGTGTCCTCGTCGTCCGGCAGCACCCAGCGCACGTGGGCCTTCTCCGGCACCTGGCACCAGTACGCCGCCCGGGCGGCCGCCAACCGGACGGTCGGGTAGACCGCCGCGTTGGCCCGCTCCAGGGAGGCCTGCACGTTCGGGTCGTCGGTGGCACCCGGGTCGAGCCAGAACTCGAAACCGTCGTGCATGGTGATCTCCAGCGGGCCGTCGACCAGGACGTCCTGGAGGCGGGGACCGGGCCCGGGCAGCGGCGGCACGGAGACCTGGCCGCCCGGCTCGGTGCGCAGCGCGCAGAGCAGCGCCTCGGCCAGGTCCCGGGAGACGTCACCGGACTGCTGGTGCCGCTGTAGCCCGATGAAGACCCGGCCGTCCGGCTTGGTCATCGCCGGGGCGGCCAGCGGCAGCACGGTGGCCAGGGTGACCGGGCGGTCGCCGTACTCCTCGACCAGCTCCGGGGTCAGCCGCAGCGGCGCCGTGGCGGCCGGGACCAGCTCGCGCAGCGCGATCCACTCCGGCTCGTCGGTCAGCCCCGCGAACGGTCGGGGCACGAAGATGTCCCGCACCTTCTCCCGCTTCGGGGTGGCTTCGGCGGCCCGCTGGCTCTTTCGACGCTTGCTCACGGCGAGACAGCCTAGAGGCCGCGCCGGGCCGAGGTGGGAAGGACCCGCCCGGCGGCCTGCTCAGCCGGCCGCGACCAGGTCCGGCCGGGGCGAGGCCAACGGGTCGAACTCGGCCCAGACGCTCTGGCCGAGGCCGTCCCGCTCGACCCCCCAGCGGCTGGCCAGGCCGGAGACGATGTGCAGCCCGCGGCCGTCGATCGCGTCCGGGGTGGCCGCCCGCATCAGCGGGCCGGAGTTGGAGCCGCCGTCGGTGACCCGGATCTGGACGCTCTGGCCGTCGGCGGTCGGCGTCAGCCGCCAGGCCACCCGGACCACCCCACCGGGCAGCGGGTCGGCGTGCCGGACGGCGTTGCCGACCAGCTCCGCGAGGACGGACACCAGGTCGGCCAGCAGGGCGGGCGGTACGACGTCAGCCAGCTCGTCGGCGAGCCGGTGCCGGGCCAGGCGCGCGCCGGTGGCGTGATGGGGCACCACCACGCACCACGATCTTTCCGCCGAACCCGTCGACACCGCCGTCCCTTCCCCCCGTCGGCGCCCATCGCCCGAGGTCAACCCCGGGGCAGCCGCACCTCTGCGACGGTACCCCCACCGATCCTCGGTCGGAGGGATACCCATCCATTCTGCTGTTCAACGATCTGCCGGACGAGATAGAGGCCGAGCCCGGCGCCCGGGTAGCGCCGGCGGTCGCCGGACTCGCCCTGCCAGAACCGGTCGAACGCCCGTTCCACGTGCTCGGGTCGGATGCCGATGCCCCGGTCGGCGACCCGGAAGGAGACCGTCCGCTCGTCCGCCGACGCGCTCACCTCGATCGGGGTGTCCGGCAGCGAGTACTTCCCGGCGTTGGTGCTCAGCTCGGTCAGCACGGTGGCCAGGCTGTGCCGGTCCCCGAGCACCTTGGGCAGGTCGGCCGGGAGGTCGAGGACGATCCGGTGCCGGACGTCCGCCGGCAGGTCGGTCACCGCGGCACGCAGCGCGTCGACCAGGTCGAAGGGGGCGCCGGACTCCCCGCCGGGCCGGTTCTCGGTGGCGGCGGAGAGCAGCCGGTCGACGAGCCGGGCCAGCTCGTTCGCCCGCTGGCCGATGATCCGGGCCGCCTGCCGGCGGTCGTTGTCGCTGAGCGACTCCCAGTGGTCGGTCAGGGTGTCCGCGTACCCCTTGATCACGGTGACCGGGGTACGCAGCTCGTGGCTTGTCACCGCCACGAAGAGGTCCCGCTCGTGGTCGCGCCGCTGCTGGTCGGTGATGTCCCGGAAGGTCACCACGCGCAGGGTTCCCGGGCCCGGCAGCTCCCCGGAGGTGATCCGCAGCCAGCGGCCGTCGGGTAGCCGGTGGTCGAGCACCTGCCCGGACGGCGGCAGCGGGAACGGCAGCGGGTGGTTCAGCGCCTCCGCGGCGGAGCGGCCGGTCACCTGCGCGGCGGCCGGGTTCCAGAGCCGGACGTGGTGCTCCCGGTCCACCACGGCGAGCCCGTCGGCGAGCGCCGCCACCACCGGCCCGTCGCCGTGCACCGGCAGGCCGGTCTGGTCGCCGTACATGTGGGCGATGCAGGAGGCGATGTAGCCGATGACGGCGTGCTCGGAGGTGTCCTCCGGGTCACCGTCGTGGTAGAGGGCGTGCAGGCTGCCGACGGTCAGCCCGCCGATCTCGGCCCGGGCGACGATCATGCGTGGCAGTCCCCGGCCGGCCAGCTCGTCGGCGAGCGCACCGGGGATCGAGTCGACCCGTACCTGGCGTAGCGAGGGGCCGGAGAGGAGGCAGACGGTGGCCGGGTCGGCGGCCGGCAGCGGTCGGCCGACGGTCCAGGCGGCGGCGCCGGTCGCCGCGATCACCCGGCCGCCGGTGGGGGCGAACTCGACGAACGCCAGGCCGGCCGCGCCGATCGCCGGCTGGACGACGCGGAGCAGCTGGGTGAGGACGGGCAGCCCGGCGTCCCCGGAGTTGATCATCTTGATCACGCTGGTGTGGCCGGCGATGAGGGCGGGGAAGTCGGTACGCTCCGGCATGTCCCGAGTGTGCCGCGTCCATTCATGTTGCGTAAGTGAGCACATGATTGGATGTCCTACCTTGCGGTGGGACGGTCCCGGTCTTGCCCGCGGTGGCGGTGCCGGGTTGACGTTTCACAGCCACCGGCACCGCGAGCGGGGTCTTACGGTCGGCTCCACGTCCGTTTAGCGTCTCCGGGCCACTCCCGGCGACGGTGACCGCCAGTGCGGCCAGGTTCCGTGCGGCGTTGGCGTCCCGGTCAAGGACCAGGCCGCAGATGGTGCAGGTGTAAGTCCGCTCGGACAGGGCGAGTTTGGTTTTCACCGCGCCGCAGCCCGAGCAGGTCTTCGAGGACGGATACCAGCGGTCGGCCACCGCCAGTCGGCCGCCGTTCCATGAGGTCTTGTACGCCAGTTGCCGGCGTAGTTCGGCGAACCCGGCATCGGCGATGTGCCGAGCCAACCTGCGGTTGCGCAGCATCCCGGACACGTTGAGGTCTTCGACCACGATGGTGCCGTACTCGCGGGCGAGCCGGGTGGTTAGCTTGTGCAGGCCGTCGCGGCGCAGGTTCGCCACCCTGGCGTGCGCCCGGCCGAGCTGGGCGCGTGCCCGCTCCCACCGCTTTGACGCCCGTCGACCGGTGCGCCGGTCAGGGCCGATCCGGCGAGAGGCGTGCCTGCCCAGACGCCGCAACCGGCGGGCGGCGGCATCCAGGTAACGCGGGTTCGGCTGCAGCTCACCGGTGGACAGAACCGCCAGATACTTCACACCCAGGTCGACACCGACGGTCGCTCCCGGGCGTGCCGGCATGCGTCCGACGCGCTCCACCGCGCAGGTGAACGACACGTACCACCGCCCACCATCGCGGCGCACCGTCGCCGACACGACCCGGGCGGTGCCCGCCTCGAGCCGGCGAGCAAGCTTACGAGCCGACTCGTGCAGCTTCAGCCGGCCGAGTCGGGGCAGCACAACATGTTTACGGTCCGGCTCGACGCGGATGGCCCCGGTGGTGAAACGCACCGACGGGGTGGACCGGCGGCGTGACTTGAACCGGGGGAAACCCACCGGCCGCCCGGCCCGCTTACTCAAACGGGAGTCGGACCAGTTCTTCAACGCCCGGGCCAGCGCGTCCAGTCCGGTGTTGAACGCCTCCTTCGAGCACCCGGTCCACCACGGCGCCACGTCGCCCTTCGCCGCGTTCCACGCCCTGCGCAGCGCCGGCAGCGACCACCCCTGCGTCGGGGTCAAGTCCGCTTCGCCGATGCCGTAAGTGCGTTCGGCGGCCCGCTGATCCATCACCGCCTTCACCCGGGCCAGCGCCCAGTTGTGCGCCACCCTGGCCGCCCCCGCGTGCGCGAGCACCGCCCGCTGCTGCGCCGAGGTCAGGTCCAGTGCGAACCGGTATGCCTGGATGACGCTGCGCCGGTCCCGGTGTTCCACGGCCGGCACGATAACCACCCGGTCCGACATTCACCCGCAGCCATCAACGCCACACGTAGTACGCCAGGGCGGACGGCCCGGATCGGCCGCCGGGGGAGGACCGGCGGGCTGTTGGCCCGCCGGGGGTCGTCCGACGGGCAGCGTGTCGCCCGTGGTCAGCGGCCCAGCCGCGCCAGCGCGCGGGCCGGGCGGTCGGTGATCACCCCGTCCACCCCGGCCTCGAGGACCAGCTCCAGGTCCTCCGGCTCGTTGACCGTCCAGACGTAGACCTGGTTGCCGGCCGCCCGCAGCGCGGGGACGAGCTGCGGGCGGGCCCGGACCAGGGCGATCCCCGGTCCGGCGATCCGGGTGCCGAAGGGCAGCCGGCCGAGCCGCAGCCAGCGCGGCAGCGCCTCCAGCAGCAGCACCGTGGGCAGGCCGGGAGCGAGGTCGCGGATCCGGCGTACGGCGACCGGGGCGAAGGACATCACCGTGACCTGTACCGGGTCGTCCGGTTTCGGCTCGGCCAGCCCGTACCGGCGCAGCAGGGTGACCAGCCGGCGTTCCACGTCCCGCCCGTAGCGGGTGGGGTGCTTCGTCTCCACGAGGAGCCGGACCGGCCGCCCGGCGGCCAGCACCGCCTCGAGCAGCCGTTCCAGGGTGAGCAGGCGGGTGTGCGACTCGTCCAGCGGCTCGTCCCCGTCGGCCGGGACCGCGCCCGGGTGCCACGAGCCGAAGTCGAGCGCCTCCAGCTCGGCGAGGGTACGCGCGCTCACCAGCCCGCGACCGTTGCTGGTCCGGTCGAGCCGGCGATCGTGCACGCAGACCAGGTGCCCGTCGCGGGTCAGCCGGACGTCGCACTCCAGCCCGTCGGCACCCTCGTCGAGGGCGCGCAGGTACGCGGCGAGGGTGTGCTCAGGCAGGTCGTACGAGGAGCCGCGATGGGCGAAGACCAGGGGGTTGGCCATTGCCGGTCGATTTCTACAGGACCCGGCCCGGCTGTCCGTCGTCGGTGACCACCGGTCGGCCGGCGACGGCCCACTCGCCCATGCCGCCGTCGACGTTGCGCACCTGGTCCCAGCCGTTGCGCATCAGGTAGGTCACCACCTGCGCGGAGCGTCCGCCGGAGCGGCAGATCACCGCGACCTCCCGGTCGTCCGGCACCTCGGCCAGCCGGGCGGGCAGCTCCATCATCGGCAGGTGGTGGGCATCCGGCGCGTGGCCGGCCTTCCACTCGTCGTCCTCCCGGACGTCGAGCAGGTAAATGTCGTCGGGGACGGCCGACGCGGGCACGCTGGGAACCTGGGGTCCGAACACGGCTACCAAGCCTAGACGGCCCCGCCGGGCTAGAGCCGGTTGACCCAGCGGGGATTTGCGCCGGCCCACTGCGGCATCCGGGTGCCGCGGAGGGCGTCGAAGAGCCCGTCGCTCCCGTTGTCGAGCAGCACGTAGGAGACCGAGTCGATGGTCTGCGGGTACGACGGGACCTGCACCCCGCGCAGCGCGTCCGCGGGCAGCGAACGGAGCGCCAAGACCAGGTTCTCCACGGGTACGCCGTTGGTGTCCACGGTCAGCGAGCCGCCCACCGCCCGGAGCACCTGGTCGAGTTTCACCGGATCGTTGCGCAGGTGTGTCTGGCCCGCCTTGTCCAGTACCGCCCGGAGCATCTGCTGCTGGTGCCGCTGCCGGTCGTAGTCGCCGCCGGGCAGGTCGTACCGCTGGCGGACGTAGTCGAGGGTCCGGGCGCCGTCCATCTGCTGGCAGCCGGGGGTGAAGAGGGTCTTCGTGTGGATCGAGCGGACCGGGGTGTCCACGCACATCTGGATGCCCCCGAGCAGGTCGATGACCTGCTGGAAACCGGAGAAGTCGACCAGCGCGGCGCCGTCGAAACGGAGGCCGGTGAGCCGGGTGAGGGTGGCGGAGAGCAGGCGGGTGCCGGCCTCACCGCCGCCACCGTGCTCGTACGCCGCATTGATCTTGTCCTGCCCGCCGCCGTAGCCGGGCGCGGGCGGGATGGCGACCAGCAGGTCCCGGGGGATCGAGATCAGGTACGCCTGTCGCATGCCGGCCGGCACGTGCACGATGAGGATGCTGTCCGAGCGCTGGTCCTCTGCGGTGGCGCCCGCCCGGTGGTCCGAGCCGACCAGGAGGTAGTTGAGCGCGCCGGAGAGGTCGGTTCGCTTCTGCCGGGCGCTGGAGTCGAGCAACTGCTCCTTGACCACCGCGCGGTTGTACCGGTTGGTCAGCCAGTGCAGCCCGGTGACGGCGACCGTGGCGAGGAGGATCAGGGCGAGCCCACCGCCGAGCAGGAACCGGGGCCAGCGGGCGCCTGGTCCGGCCCGCCCGCGTCTGGTCCGTGCTGGCCTGGACGTGGCACCCCTCCCGCAGCCGTGACATGAGACCCGCTCACGTCAGGCTACGGGCCGGGACACCCGGCGGTGGCCGCTTTCCGCGCAGCTACCGCCGGGTCACCCCGCTCATTTACGTGTAGAGAGGACGCTCGGGTTGGCGTAGATGAACTCACCGAGCTTGTCCTCCTTGACCGCCTTGAACATCTCCATGCTCAGCGCGTTGAGGGTTTCCCGGGTGTGGTTCGCATTCGGGCTGTAGGTGCCGCCGTTGGTGCGCAGCGTGACCAGATCGTTGCCGCTGACGCCCTTCATGGTGAAGATGAAGTCGTCGATCGGGACGTTGCCTGTGTCCAAGATCAGGGACTTGCCGGCCGCCTGGATCAGCTTGTTGAGCTTGATCGGGTTGGTCAGCATGCCCTCCTGGCTCGCCTTCTTGGCCATCGCCTTGATGAGCTGCTGCTGGTTCTGCTGCCGGTCGTAGTCGCTGTTCGGCAGGTGGTACCGCTGGCGGGCGTAGTCGAGGGCCTCCCAGCCCTCCATCTCCTTGCAGCCCTTCTTGTGCACCACGGGGGTCATCGGCTTGCCGGTCTTCTTCGCGTCGGCGTTCCACATCGCCTTGCCGTCGACCCAGGACATGTGGTGTGAGGGCGTATCTTGGCTGACGCAGATCCGGACGGTGCCGAGGGCGTCGATGACGTTCTTGAAGCCGCCGAAGTTGATGATCGCCGCGCCGTCGAAGCTGATCCCGGTCATGTTCTTGATGGTCTTGGCCATCAGTTGGGCGCCGCCCTCCCAGCCGCCGCCGTTTCGGGCACCCGCCTGGAAGGCCGCGTTGATCTTGTCTGTGCCACCCTGGTAGCCGCTCTTCTTGAAGGGTGGGATCTGCGCCTCGGTGTCCCGCGGGATCGAGATCAGGTACGCCTGGTCGTGGGTGGCCGGGATGTGCAGGATGATGATCGTGTCCGATCGGACGTCGTCGGCGGCCCAGCGCTGCCGGGCGTCCACGCCGAGCAGCAGCATGTCGATCGGGCCCTTCAGGCTGCTGCCGCCCTCGGCGTCGGTCTTGCCCGCGTCACCGAGCAGGTTGCCCTGGTCGATGCTGCTGGTGGCCTGGCCGATCACCGCCTTGCTGCCGACGATGGCGAGGCCGCTGGTCATCATCAGCACCGCGCCGAAGATCAGCGTGAGCCGCGCCCAGAGCGGGTCCTTGCGGCGGCTGCGCTTCTTACCCCCGCCGGAGCCCGGTCCGGGGGGCGTCGGGGTGAACGGCGGCACCCGCCCGGGTGCTCCGGGATCCAGTGACTGTGGGCGACGGCTGGTCTGGACCGGCATGCGTGCTCCAGCTCGATGATCGGGGGCGGCACCACTGTACGTAACCCGTTCCCGTTCTGGCGACCTCGTCGCAGGCTATTCCGGCTTATCTCGGCACTCGTCGTGGCGGATTGCCCGAACGGACAATTGAAAGCAGCCGGTCGGGGGTTTGCCTGCCCTGAGGCGAGGCTTGCCGCCGACCGGCTGCGTGTGTTTTCGAGGGCTCCGGGTCAGCCGCCGTCGCCCGTCCCGCTCTGCTGGTTCGCCTTCACCCAGTCGGCCATCGTGTCCGCCGTCATCGCCTGGTACATCGCCAGCGCCTTCTCCCGGTCGGAGACCACCACCGACTCGCCGTTGACCATGTCGCTGCCGAGGTTGGGGCTGGTGATGAAGGTCAGGTTCTCGCTGCGCAGGCTGCGGAACTGCATGGCCATGTCGACGAGCGAGAATCCCTGATCGACCGTGACCGCGTCGGTGGTGGCCTTGAGGAAGGCGTTCAACTTCGCGGGGTTGGTCAATGTGCCGGTGCTGGCGGCCTTATCCATCAGCGCCTTGAGGAATTCCTGCTGGTGCCGCATCCGGGCGAAGTCGCCCTCGGGGAACTGCTTGCGCTGGCGGACCCAGTCCAGCGCCTCCTCGCCGTTCATGTGGTTCACGCCCTTGGTGAACGTCCGGTACGGCTTGTGGATCGAGGTGATGGTCCGCTCCACCTTGAGGTCCACCCCGCCGAGGGCGTCGGTGACCTGCTTGAACCCGGCGAAGTCGATCGCCATCACGTGGTCGATCCGGACGTCGGTGAAGCACTCCACGGTCTTGACCGCGAGCGGCAGGCCGCCGAACGCGAAGGCCGCGTTGATCTTGGCGCGCTGGCCGGAGTCGCAGTCCGCGCCGGCGCTCTCCGGGATCGGCACGTAGAGGTCGCGCGGGATGGAGACCAGGTACGCCTGCTTGTGGTCGGCCGGGATGTGCATGACGATCAGCGTGTCCGCCCGCCACTTGCCGGCGCTCTCCACCGGGGCGTCCGGGTCCCGGGAGTCGCTGCCGACGAGCAGGATGTTCAGCGCGCCGTCGACCGGCTTGGCCGGCCGGCCGCCGGTGATCTGCGAGAACGGGTCGGTCCGGCCCAGGTCGTCGTTGAGGTTGCGGGCGTAGAACCAGGCACCCACGCCGCCGAGCAGCGCGAGCACCAGCACCGCCACCCCGGCCACCAGGCCGATCCGGCCCCAGCGCGGTCGGGGGCCGCGCCGGCCGGG
>NZ_QGGF01000541.1 GCF_003857015.1 Micromonospora globispora
ACGGTGGAGTCGCTGGCCCCCCGGCTGGGCCGGGCCACCCGCTGCGGCGGGCCGTGGTCGGCATGCTCACCGGCTGCGTGCAGGGCGCCTTCTTTCCCGAGGTGAACGCCGCCACCGCCAGGGTGCTCGCCGCCGAGGGCTGCGACGTGGTGATCCTGCCCGACCGGCAGGGCTGCTGCGGTGCGCTGAGCGTCCACAACGGACGGGAGGAGGAAGCGCGCCGCTTCGCCCGCCGGATGTTGGACACGTTCGCCGCCGCCGGCATCGACTATTTCGTGGTCAACGCGGCCGGCTGCGGCTCCACCCTCAAGGAGTACGGCGACCTGCTCCGCGACGACCCCCGGTACGCCGCGCTCGCCGCCGACTTCGCCGGCAAGGTCCGCGACCTCTGCGAGGTGCTGGTCGAGCTCGGCCCGGTGGCCACCCGGCACCCGCTGCCGGTGACGGTCGCGTACCACGACGCCTGCCACCTCGCCCACGCCCAGGGTGTCCGCGCCCAGCCCCGCCGGCTGCTGCGCGACATCCCCGGGCTGGAGCTGCGGGAGATCGCCGACCCGGAGATCTGCTGCGGCTCGGCGGGCATCTGGAACATCCTCCATCCCGGGCCGGCCGCCGAACTCGGCGACCGCAAGGCCCGCACCGTACTGGCCACCGGGGCGCGGCTGCTCGTCACCGCCAACCCCGGCTGCCTGATGCAGGTCGCCGCCTCGGTGACCCGCGCCGGCGGCGACATCGCGCTGGCACACACCGCCCAGGTCCTCGACGCCTCGATCCGCGGACGAGGCGTCGAGGAGTTGCTGCATCAGCGGACCCCGTCCTGACGGCGGGATCCACCGTCACCGCTCACCCCCGTCCCCCATAGCGTCGAGGTGACCCATGTTCGACCAGTTCAAGGTCGTCACCGATCCCATCGGTGACTCCGTCGCGCTCTCGGCCATCTTCGCGGTCCTACCCCTGCTCACCCTCTTCGTCCTGCTCGGCGTCATGAAGGTCAAGGCCTGGCTGGCCGGCGTGATCTCCCTCGTGGTGGCCCTGATCGTGGCCATCGCCGTCTACGCCATGCCGATCGGGCAGGCCGTGCTCTCGGCCACCGAGGGCGCCGCCTTCGGCTTCTTCCCGATCCTGTGGATCGTCATCAACGCGATCTGGGTCTACAACCTCACCGTCGAGAGCGGACACTTCGACGTGTTGCGCCGCTCCTTCGAACGGGTCAGCCCGGACATGCGGATCCAGGCGATCATCATCGCGTTCTGCTTCGGTGCGCTGCTGGAGGCGCTGGCCGGCTTCGGCACGCCGGTGGCGATCACCGTGGTGATGCTGATGGCGCTCGGCTTCCGCCCGATCCACGCGGCCTCGGTGGCGCTGCTGGCCAACACCGCGCCGGTGGCCTTCGGCGCGCTCGCCACCCCGATCGTCACGCTGGCCAGCGTCAGCAGTGGCGCGAATCCCGATCCCCGGCTCACTGTCGACACGCTCGGCGCGATGGTAGGTCGGCAGACCCCGATCCTCGCGGTGGTCGTACCGCTGATGCTGGTGGCCCTGGTCGACGGGCGGCGCGGCATCCGGCAGACCTGGCCGGCCGCGCTGGTCGCCGGGGTGAGCTTCGGTCTGGCGCAGTTCGTCGCGGCGAACTACATCTCGGTGCCGCTGACCGACATCGTCGCCGCGCTGGTCTCGGCCGCCGCGGTGGTGCTGCTGGTCCGCGTCTGGCGCCCGGTCACCCCCGCCGACCTC
>NZ_QGGF01000681.1 GCF_003857015.1 Micromonospora globispora
GCCCCAGGGCCCCGCGCACGATCGTCTGCACCTCGGCATCAAGACACGCCGGGAACGGGTGTGCCGACGTGCAGAGGATCATGCTGTCGCTGCTACCGGCGGGCGTGGTGTCGCTCAGCGGGTGGTCAGGAGCCAGCAGCGGGCCGCCCGACCGAGCGCGAACCAGCCGACGCCGACCAGCACGGCACCGATGATCATCGGCGGCCAGGTCAGCGCCGCGTCCCAGAGCCCGATGGACCAGCCGAAGAGGGCGCTGACGGCGAGCACGCCCAGGGCCAGGGCGCCGGTGAGGCCGAAGCCCACCCCGCGGCCGACCCGGGAGAGGCGGGGTGACCCGTACCGGGCGGCGAGGAAGCCGACCAGCAACCCGGCCAGCGCCAGACCGGCCACCGTGAGCCAGATGCCGTTCAGCGACGCCGAGAGCAGCAGGAAGCCCTCCGGCGGCCGGGGACCGTCACTCCAGCTCGACCCGCGCCAGGTGAGGTCACCACCGGCCATCAGCGCCAGCGCCACCGCGAGCGCGCGCAACGCCAACCGGCGCAGCGCCGCCGCGGCCAGTTCGGCCTGGTAGCCCGGCGCCAGCTCCGCGGCGGTGCCGAACTCGGCCACCGCTCGCCGCTCGGCCTCCACCGCCGGCAGGCCGCTGTCCCGGTACGCCTCGGCGGCGTCCCGCAACGCGTCCCGCGCCTCGGTGAGCAGGTCGGCCTTCAGCCGGGCCGGCCCGCGGAGGTGGCCGGCCAGCTCGCGCAGCCGCTCCTCCACCAGCACGTCGTCGTCCCCCCGCATGGCCCCACCCTGCCACCTCAGCTGGTGGGACGCGTCCGGGAAAACCCCGGAAACCGCTCAGGGGGCCAGGGCCAGGTAGCCGCGCTCCGCCGCCTCCTGGAGCAGCCACTGGTCCCGGTACCAGCCGGGCTGGGCCACCAGTTCGGCGTGCCGGCCGCGCTGCACCACCCGGCCGGCGTCGAGCACCACGATCTCGTCCAGCTCGGCCAGGCCGCTGAGCCGGTGGCTGATCAACAGCACCGAGTGCCCGGCCGGGGTGGCGGCCAGCGTCGAGGCGAGCACCGCGTCCGCGGCGGCCGGGTCGAGCCCCTCGGTGGGCTCGTCCAGCACCAGCACCGGCGGCGCGGCGAGCAGTGCCCGGGCCAGCGCGAGGCGCTGCCGCTGACCGCCGGAGAGCTGCCCACCCTCCTCGCCGACCACGGTGTCCCAGCCCTGCGGCTGGGCCCGTACCCAGTCCAGCAGGCCGGCCGCCCGGGTCGCCGCGGTCAGCTCGGCCTCGTCCGCCCAGGGCCGGCCGAGCAGCAGGTTCTCCCGGACCGAGGCGTGGAAGACGTACGCCTCGGCGAGCAGCCCGCCGATCGCCCGGGGCAGTTCCTCGGCCGGGTACGCCGACAGGTCGGCCCCGTCCAGGGTGACCCGGCCGGCGTCGGGGCGCACCACGCCGGTGAGTACGGCCGCGAGGGTGCTCTTGCCGGCGCCGCTCGGGCCCACGACGGCGACCCGACGGCCGGCCGGCAGGTCGAGGTCGACCCGGTCCAGGGCCGGTGGGGCGCCTTCGCGGTACCGGACGCTGACCTGGTCGAAGCGGACGTCATGCCCGGCGGCCTCCGCGACCTTCGCCGCGCCGGCGACCCGCTCGCCCGCCGTTTCGGCGGTGCCGGCGGTCGGGGTGGCCGGTGCCGGCGGGACGGGCTCGCCGAGCAGGGCGGCGA
>NZ_QGGF01000685.1 GCF_003857015.1 Micromonospora globispora
GCCCGGGTCAGCCCACCGATCCCGGCCGCGTCATTGCGCCGCAGGGCTCGGGCCACCAGGAAGGCGAGCGCCCCGGCCAGGACCGGCAGGACGAACAGCAGCACCCGCAGCACCGCCAGCACGTCGTAGACCGGCAGCCGCAGCAGCCGGGCGATGATGTCGTCACCGGCCGCCACCACCAGCACCGCGTAGAAGGTCAGCGCGGCCACGCCGACCGACAGGCGGACCGGATGGTCACGGGGCCGGTCCAGCAGGTGATGCGGCCGGCGGTCGCGCGTCCGCAGCCGCTCCGCGAACGGCCACGCGTAGAGGGCGAGGAAGGTCAACCCGCCGAGCACCACGCCGGGGAAGAACGGCGCCGGCACCAGGTACCCGGCGATGCGGAACTCCCACGGCGGGAAGAGTCGCAGGGCACCGTCGCCCCAGGCCACGTACCAGTCGGGCTGGGCCGGCGAGGTCGACTGGGCCGGTGCGAACGGGCCGTACAGCCAGACCGGGTTGATCTGGACCAGGCCACCGAGGGCGAAGAGCACCGCCAGCACCCAGGAGAAGAGGGCCAGCGAGCGCAGGGCGTAGCTCGGCCACAGGCGCGAGCCGACCACGTTGTGCTCGGTCCGCCCCGGCCCGCGGAACTGCGAGTGCTTCTGCCGCACCAGGATGGTCAGGTGCAGCGACACCAGCGCGACGAGCAGGGCGGGCACCAGCAGCACGTGGGTGATGAACAGCCGCGGAATCATCTCGTCGGAGGGGAACTCCCCGCCCAGCCCCAGCGACACCAGCCAGGTGCCGACCAGCGGGACCGACTCCACCACCGACGTGAGGATCCGCAGACCCAGCCCGGAGAGCAGGTCGTCCGGCATGGAGTAGCCGGTGAACCCGTTGGCCAGGGCGAGGGTCAGCATGGTGACCCCGATCAGCCAGTTCAGCTCCCGGGGCCGGCGGAAGGCGCCGGTGAAGAAGATCCGCGACAGGTGCAGCACGATCGCCGCGACGAAGACCACCGCCGCCCAATGGTGGGCCTGCCGGATCAGTAGGCCGGCCCGGACGTCCCAGCTCAACCGCACCACCGAGGCGTACGCGGCGGAGGTGGTGGTGCCGTCCAGCGGGGCGTACCCGCCCCGGTAGACCCGGTCGCCGGAGCTGGCGTCGAAGAAGAACGTCAGGTAGACGCCGGTGAGGATGAGCGCAACGAACGAGTAGAGCGCGATCTCGCCCAGCATGAAGGACCAGTGGTCGGGGAAGACCTTCGCCAGCGCCCGTCGGGTGATCGGCGAGAGCCGGAGCCGGTCGTCCAGCGCCCGGGCCAGCCGGTCGGTGATCACGGCCGGCTCCAGAATCCGGCGCCCGGCGGGGCGGTGAAATCGCCGGTCGCCCGCAGGAAGCCGTCCGGGCCGACCTCGATCGGCAGGCCGGGCAGCGGCCGGGCCGCCGGACCGGCGATCGGCCGGGCGCCCGCCAGCAGGTCGAACGAGGACTGGTGGCAGGGGCAGAGCACCCGCCCGGTGCCCTTCAGGTAGAGCCGGACCGGGCAGCCGGCGTGCGTGCAGAGCAGCGACCAGACGGCCAGCCCGTCGAGCTGACCGCCGGCGGGCGGCCGGGAGAAGCGGCCCGGGTCGAGCCGGACGGCGAACGCGGGCGCGTCCCCGGCGTCCACGTTGCCCTCGGGGAAGACCCCGACCATCGTCTCGGCGGGGACGCGCCCGCGT
>NZ_QGGF01000688.1 GCF_003857015.1 Micromonospora globispora
CGGCGAGATCTACAGTTATGCGATCGTCGGCAGCGTGAGATGTGTATAGGAGACAGGGCGGGGCGGAGCGCGCCGGCCGGGCGCACGTGCGGGCGTACCGGCGGCACCGGCGGGAACGCGCCGCCTTCCCCCAGCTCGCCACGCACCTGCGGTTCTGCGCGCTGGCCGGCCACCTGGATTGGGGACTGGACATCCTCGCCGAGCAGCTGCCCCGACTGGACCACCCGCACGACGACCTCTCCGCGATGGAGTTCGCCGCCGCCGGGGCGCTGCTCTGCGGGCTGGCGGTCGAGGCCGGCGAGGGCGGGCGGCCGGTGCACCGGCCCGGCCACGGTCCCCGGCCGGCGGCCGACATGGACGTGGCGACGCTCGGCGCGGAGCTGCTCGCGATGGCCACCGAGCTGGCCGGCAGCTTCGACGCCCGCAACGGCACCGGGCACCAGTCCGGCCGGATCGCCTCCTGGCTGGCCGAACGGCCGTTGCCCGAGGCGGCGCCGCTGCCCGACGAGGACGCGCCCGACGAGTGGCCGGACGGTCCGGCGGCGGAGTCCGAGCCGGCCGAGGACGAACCCGTACCGCTGAGCCTGTCCCTGCTCACCGCCGCGCTGGACCGGCGGGGCGAGCAGTACGCGGTGGAGCCCGACGGCACGGTGGTGGGCCGCTGGGGCGAGGCGGTGATCCAGTTCCGCCGGCTCGGGCGGCAGGGGGAGATCCTGCACGCCCGGGTGGTGGCCACCCGACGGCTGCCGGCCGACCGCCTCGCCGAGGCGTACGCCTTCTGCAACGCCTGGAACCACGACCGGCTGCTGCCCGCCGCGTACGTGCACGACCCGGGTGACGGGGCGCTGGTGCTCGCCGCCGACGTCACCACCGACCTGGCGTACGGGGTGGCCCCGGTGCAGCTCGACGTGCTGGTGACCGCGACCGTCTCCACCGGCGTCGCGTACGCCGAGGCGGTGGCCGCCCAGCCCTGACAGGTCCCGGCGCTAGCATCCCGGGGTGTTCGTGGTGACCCTGACCTACCTGACCGACCTGGACCGCGTCGACGAGACGCTGCCGGACCATCTGAGCTGGCTCGACCGCCAGTACGCCGACGGCATCTTCCTCGCCTCCGGCCGCCGGGTGCCGCGTACCGGTGGGGTGATCCTGGCCGCCGGCGTCGACCGCGCGGAGCTGGATGCGCGGCTGGCCACCGATCCCTTCGCCGCACGCGGCCTCGCCGGGTACGAGGTGACCGAGTTCGTGGCCAGCCGGGTCGCCGACGGCCTGGAGCGGATGCGCGAGGGCTGACCCCCGGGCGCGGCGCGGCCCCCGGCCACCGGGCGGTGGTGGACGGGGGCCGCGGTCTCGGGGGCCGGCGCGAGCGGGTCGTCAGCCGGCGGAGAACGCCAGGGTGTACGCCCCGACCCCGTCCAGCCCGACCACCCGGTAGCGATAGACGCCGGCCGGGGTGTCGGCGTTCAGCCGGGCCACCCCGTCGGAGGTGTCCGCGCTGGCCACGGTGCGGAACGCGGCGCCGGTGAGGCGCTGGAGTTCCAGCCCGACCAGGACGTCCTCCGGCGCGGCCAGGCAGGCCTCCTGGTTGCCGTCGTCGATCCGGAACGCGCGACCGTCGGGCTGGATCTGCGCCCGGCCGGCGGCCAGACCGACTGCACCGGTCAGGTCAGCCGCTCGGGCCGGATCGCCGCCGG
>NZ_QGGF01000308.1 GCF_003857015.1 Micromonospora globispora
GCCGCGTCGCGCCCCTCGAACGCCCGGTAAACGCTGCTTCAGCCGAACCGCATCGCAGACCACTCGTTCCTAACTTTCCGGCCGTCTTTTGAGCCCGCGCTTATGGGCGGGTGCACGCTTCTGCCGCGATCCGCGCTCAATGAAGTGCGTTATATCGCCCGCGTTATCAATCGGAAGTCCCGACACTTCCAACGGTGAACACGCCAACGGACCGGCGACGAGACCATACGGGCGACGGCCCTCAAGCGCACACGCTCCGACGAGCGTCGCGCCGCCGCCGTGACCGATCGCTATGATGCCGGGCGGACCAAGGGAGGAGACAACATGGCGCTGACCGTGCGGGTCCGGCCGAACGCCGCGTCCCTGTCGTTCCTACTGCTCGGCGCGGCGCTGATCGTGATCGGGGCAATGAGCGGCGGCGTGCTGGGCCCGGCGCTGGTCGTGTGGGGCGCGGTCTTCGCGGTGCTGCTCGGTTACCCGGTGGCGGCCAGCACGTTGTTGCGGGTGCCGGCGGTGGTGGTCGGCCCGGACGGGATCCGGCTGCCGCTAATGGGTGTCCGGCTCGAATGGCCCGAGATCGCCGAGGTGCGGCCGGGCGTCAAGATGCGCGGCCGGACACAGACCCCCGTGCTGCTGGTGGTACCCACCGACCCGGTCGCCACGGTCTCGCAGGCGCGCTGGTGGCTGCGCTGGGAGGCCCGCAACGATTTGGCCTCGCTCGGCGCCCCGGTGGTCATTGACGACCGCTCCCTCGATCACACCCTCACCGAGATCAGGTCCGCGGTCAGCGCCCACGCACCCGCCCGCTGAGGTGGATCGGGCCGCCGATTCCACCAGACAGCGGCCCGCAATGCCCGTTCCCGCAGAGGTCAATTCGCCCGTCGGCGCGGGGGCACTTGAGCCAGTTCACTCTCGCCAACAGGTCGGAGAGCTACACCCGCGAGATGCTGCGTGCGACGTTGCCGCGCAAGCAAACGCACTGACATGCCGCGGATCGAGCGCGTAGGCGGCCGGTGCGGCCATCACGGTCCGTAGCTAAGCCCGCTCGGCAGATGTGCTTTGCCGGTGTGGTTGCCCGTTATGGGGCTACGCCCAGGGCGCGATGTATCGGCCGACGTAGTCGCGAGCACGGGGGAGCGGGTCATGCCAATACTGGTTCGGCCTGCGGTGGTGGTGCTTCTCGCAGAACTCAGCGAGACTGTCCGTGATCTTGATGGGTTCTAGCGGGTGGCCTTCGAAGTCTGTGTTGACCGCCAGCAGTTGCGGCTCAGGATTCCAGCCCGAGTGGTCGAACGCCCAGCCATCCCAGGCCGCGTAGGTGTGGAAGACCTGCCGCTCGCCCGGGAAGCGCACCGCGGTTATCTCGATGGGCCGGTCTGGATAGGAATCGCGGCAGACCCAGGCGAGGATGTGACACGCTCCGGCAGCGAAGAAGGCCTGGTCCGTCCGTTCCCATGCGACCCGCTGGTCTGATCGCTCGATCGGCGTCCGACGAAACGCTCCCGCTGCTTTGGCTGCCATAGCCCGGACGGTAGTGGATGAGCCGACGCATCCGCTCATGGCACCCCTTTATGTCAAGACACCGCTCGGAGGGCGGGTTTAGGCTGGCTGGTGGCGGGTCCGGGAAGTGGCTTGTCCGAAGGGCCGATGTCCGGGGTCAGGTCGGTCACGCTGGATTGC
>NZ_QGGF01000006.1 GCF_003857015.1 Micromonospora globispora
GGCCCCCGTCGACCAGCCCACCGAGGCGGCGCCGGCGGTCGAGGCGATGGGCGCCGCGCCGAGCATCAAGGCCAGCCCGAGCGCCAAGGCCACTGTGAAGCCCACGTCGAAGCCCACCCGGACGGTGGCCGGACCGCTGCCCACCCCGAAGCCGCCCACCGAGACGAAGGTGCCGCCCCCGCCGCCGGCGCCGGCCCCGAGCGGCTGCGAGCCGACCTACAAGGGCACCCAGGCGACCCGCAGCCAGGTGAAGCAGGCGCTCACCAACGCGGCCGGCCGGACCTACTGGCCGACCTCCGCGCCGGACATCGCGATCCCGCTCAATCTGCTCAAGGCGACCGCCTGGCAGGAGAGCGGCTGGCAGTCCAACATCATCGCCTGCGACGGCGGGATCGGGCTGATGCAGGTCATGCCGGCCACCGCGGACTGGATGAACCAGCGCTTCGGCCAGTCGTACGACATCAACGACTACCAGGACAACGCCTACCTGGGCGGCACCTACCTGGCCTGGCTGACCAAGTACATCGGCGACATGTACTTCGAGTCCGACTACCGGCTGGGCGCCTCGCTCTGCACCGACGAGCTGAACTCCTGCCTGCTGAACGCGATCATCGCGGCGTACAACTACGGGTTCGCCGCGGTGGCGCAGGAGGGCGAGCCGCTCACCATCCCCAACCCGCAGTACGTGCGCAACGTCCGGGCGCTGATGACGGAGTGCGTCTGCCTCAGCTACTGACCGGGCAGGGGCTGCCAGCTGTGCACCGGGGTGGACCGGTCGAACGACGAGTTCGCCGGCTCCACGTTCAGCCCCGACGGGCACACCCTGTTCGTCAACATCCAGGCGAGCCGCGGTCTGACGTTCGCCATCTGGGGCGACTGGCGCGGCATCGGCGTCTGATCGCCGCCGACGACGCGGCGGGGCCGGGGCGGATGCCCCGGCCCCGCTCGTCGTTCCGGTCTAGTGCCGCACAGTCTCCGGCTCCGGGCGTGCACCGGGGAGCTGTCGGGTGCCTCGATCCGGCGCAGCCGGCCCGGCCACCAGAACCGGTCGCCGAGCAGGAACGCGAGGGCCGGCACGAGGACCGTCCGCACCAGCAGGGTGTCGAGCAGGACGCCGATGCAGACGATGATCCCGATCTGGGGGAGCGTGATGAGCGGCAGCACGCCGAGGACGGCGAAGACCGCGGCCAGCAGTACGCCGGCGCTGGTGATCACGCCGCCGGTGACGCGCAGCGCGGAGAGCATGCCGTCTCGGGTGCCGGTGCGGCGGGCGTCCTCCCGGGCCCGGGTGACGAGGAAGATGTTGTAGTCCACGCCGAGGGCCACCAGGAACACGAAGGCGAGCAGCAGCACCCCGCTGTCCAGCGCCGGGAATCCGAGCACATGGTCGAAGAGCAGCCACGCCGCGCCGAGGCTGGCGAAGAACGACGCGATGACGGTGAGCACCAGCAGCACCGGCGCGAGCAGGCCGCGCAGGAGCAGGACGAGCACCGCGCCGACGAGCAGCAGGATGATCGGCAGGATCAGCCGGAGGTCCTTGGCGTTGGCCTCGTCGGAGTCGTAGGTGGCGGCCACCGTACCGCCGACCACGGCACCCCGGGGCGGGTCGGCCCCGTCGACCGCGGGCGGCGCGGAGTCGGGGACCGCCGCGACCGCGTCCCGCACCGCCTCGGAC
>NZ_QGGF01000690.1 GCF_003857015.1 Micromonospora globispora
TTCCTGCACCGGCTGTACCTGGACACCGCGGGCATTTCGGTGCTCGACCTGTACCCGGACGGCGGCGACGTCCATCGCGGCGTTCGCCAGCGCGTCGGCGTGCCGGTTGCGCTCCCGCGGGATCCAGCTGAACCGCACCGAGGTGAACCGTCCGACCAGCGCGGCGGCCTGCGCGGCGAGCGGCCGCAGGCCCGGGTGCTTGATCTGCCAGCGGCCGCACATCTGCTCGACCACCAGCTTGGAGTCCATCCGCGCGTCGACCTCGGCCGCGCCCAGCTCGGCGGCGGCCTCCAACCCGGCGATCAGGCCCCGGTACTCGGCGACGTTGTTGGTGGTGGTGCCGATCGACTCGGAACGCTCGGCCAGCACCTCACCGGTCTCCGGGTCCCGGACCACCGCGCCGTAACCGGCCGGACCGGGATTGCCCCGGGACCCGCCGTCGGCCTCGACGATGACCGCGCGCACCGCCACGGCGGCTACAGGCCCGACTCGTTGGTGCGGACCATGATCCGCCGGCACTCCTCGCAGCGGACCACGTCGTCCGCCTCGGTCTTGCGGATCCGGGCCAGGTCGGCGCCGGAGAGCTCCAACCGGCAGCCGCCGCAGCGACCGGCGGTGAGCAGCGCCGCCCCGAGGCCGGTGTCCTCCCGGATCTTGTCGTAGAGCTTCACCAGATCGGCCGGGAGGTCGTTCGCCAGCGGCTGCCGCGCGGTCCGCTTGAACTCCTCCTCCTTGGCGATCTCGGCGAGGCTGTCGTCCCGGCGCTGCTCGGCCGCGGCCCGCCGCTCCCGCGCCTCGGCCATTCGCCGCTCGATCCCGTCGAGCACGCCCTGCGCCGTCTCCCGCTGCTCCATCAGCTCCAGCTCGGCGTCCTCCAGGTCGCTCTGCCGGCGGTTGAGCGAGACCAGCTCGTGCTGGAGCGCCTCCAGCTCCCGGGCCGGGCCGCTGCCGGCGGCCAGCCGGGCCTCGTCCTTGCTCTTGCGCGCCCGCACCTGGTCGACGTCCTTCTCCAGCCGGGCGATGTCCCGGTCCAGGTCGTCGACGGCCACCTGGGCGCGGACCCGCTCGTCCTCCAGCGCGGAGAGCTCCCGGGCCAGCGCCTCCAGCTCGGCCCGCTCGGGCAGCGACCGGCGCCGGTGGGCGAGCTGGGCGAGGGCGGTGTCGATCGCCTGGAGGTCGAGCAGGCGGCGCTGGACCTTCGGGTCAGCCTTCACGTCGGGGCTCCTTGTCGTCCACTCGGGGTGCGGTGGCGTGCACGGTCCACGGGTCGGTGTCCAGGTCGGACACCACGGTCTCGACGCCCAGCGCGGCCCGCAGGTCGGCGGCCAGGTCGTCCAACCAGGGTCGCTCGGTCGCCCAGTGGGCGGCGTCCAGCAGGGCCGGACCGCCGGCGGCGAGGTGCTCACCGGCGGGATGGTGGCGCAGGTCGGCGGTGAGGAAAGCGTCCACCCCGGCGGCGGTCGCCTCGGCGAGGAAACTGTCCCCCGACCCGCCGCTGACGGCGAGGGTACGAACCATACGCCCGGGATCGCCGGCGGCGCGAACTCCCCACGCGGTGGCCGGCAGCACCGCCGCGGCGTGCCGGGTCCTGTCTCTTCTACACATCTCCGAGCCCACGAGACCGGAGCCTTTA
>NZ_QGGF01000691.1 GCF_003857015.1 Micromonospora globispora
GGCCCGCGGTGCGGGGCCGGCGCGTCCTCCCGGCGGGGTGCCAGGCCGGTGCCGGCGATCCGGTCGCGCAACGGGCGGCGGCGCAGCGCGGCGAGCACCGCGTACAGTTCGTCGGCCAGGGGGACGGGCAGTTCGGCGTCCAGGTCGCGCATCGCGGTGGTGGTGGCGGCCCGTTCCGCCTCGATGACCGGCAGCAGTCCGTACGCCCGGTCAGTCAGCGCGACGATCCGCTGCCGGGCGTCCGCGCCGGGGCGCAGCGTGACCAGGCCGGCGCGGCTCATCTGGGCGACCGTCTGGCTGGCGGCGGAGTGAGTGACGCCGACCCGGGTGGCGAGGTCCCGGATGGGCAGCGGTCCGTCGGCCACCAGCACCCGCACCAGCGGTGAGAAGCGCGGCCGGTACTCGGCGAGGTCCAGGTCGGCGTAGACGGTGGCGACGTCGCCGTCCAGCAGTTCCAGCACGTGCCGCAGCAGCGTGCCGAGGGCCTCACGGTCGGGGGTTCCGGTCACGTCCGCTAATGTAACAGCGCTGTTGTATCTGGCCCGCGGGGAGGGACTGCGATGTATCCACCGATCGAGCCGTACGCGCACGGCATGCTCGAGGTCGGCGACGGCAACCAGGTCTACTGGGAGACCTGCGGCAACCCCGACGGCCGGCCGGCGCTGGTGGTGCACGGCGGCCCGGGCTCCGGCGCCACCCCCGGCTGGCGGCGCCTGTGCGACCCGGCCGCCTACCGGATCGTCCTGCTCGACCAGCGGGGCTGCGGGCGCAGCACCCCGCACGCCAGCGACCCGGCGGTGGACCTGTCGGTCAACACCACCGCGCACCTGCTCGCCGACATCGAGCGGCTGCGGGTGCACCTGGGCATCGACCGGTGGCTGCTCACCGGCGCCTCCTGGGGCTCGTCGCTGGCCCTCGCCTACGCCCAGCGCCACCCCGACCGGGTCACCGGCCTGGTGCTGTACAGCGTGGTGGCCAACACCCGGCGGGAGATCGAGTGGATCACCCGGGACATGGGCCGGATCTTCCCCGAGGAGTGGGCCCGCTTCCGCGCCGGCGTGCCGGAAGCCGACCGCGACGGCGACCTGACCGCCGCGTACGCCCGGCTGCTGGCCGACCCCGACCCGCAGGTACGCGACCGGGCCGCGCGCGACTGGTGCGCCTGGGAGGACGTGCACGTCTCCCTCGCCGGCGGCTTCAAGCCCAGTCCCCGCTACGCCGATCCGGTGTTCCGGATGGCGTTCGCCCGGCTGGTCACCCACTACTGGACCAACGGCGCCTTCATGCCCGACGGGCAGGTGCTGCGCGACGCCGGAAAGCTCACCGGCATCCCCGGGGTGCTGGTGCAGGGCCGCCTCGACGTCAGCGGCCCGCCGGACATCGCCTGGCAGCTGACCCAGGGGTGGCCCGACGCCCGGCTGGTGATCATCGAGACCGGTGGCCACGGCGGCGGCCCGGGCATGACGGAGACGGTGGTCCGGGCGCTGGACGAGTTCGCCCGCCGCCCCTGAGCGAGGGCCCGGTTCAGCCGGCGGCCAGGACCGCCCGCAGCGGACCGCTCTTCGCCGCCGCCTCGGCCACCTCGGCCGCCGGGTCGCTGCCCCAGGTGATGCCGCCGCCGGCCCACACGTGCAGCCGCCCGGCGTCCGCGGCGGCGGCATCACC
>NZ_QGGF01000692.1 GCF_003857015.1 Micromonospora globispora
ACCCGCCACCCTCGGCTACTCAGGCAGCCGCCGCGGCGGTGCGGTGCGCCTCGACGGCGACCCGGGTGTCCTCGGCGACCAGGTCGGCGTTGATCGCGGCACCGGCCTGCACGCCGGCGGCCGCCGCGGTGATCACCTGTGCCCGCAGGTCCGCCACGTTGCCCGCCACCCAGACCCCGGGCACGGCGGTGGCGCCGGTCGGGTCAGCCGGGATCTGCGCGCCCACCACGTGACCGCCCATCTCGACGTCCACCGGCTCCAGCCCGAGCGACCGCAGCACCCCCGAGCGAGCACTCATCCGGGTCGACACGACCAGCGCGTCCAGCGCGATCACCTGCCCGGAGGCGAGCCGCACCCCGGCCAGCGCGTCCCCGGTGACCTCCAGGCCGGCGACCGGCCCGTCGACGACGGTGATCCCGCGGGCGGCCAGCTGCGCGGCCTCCTCCCCCGCCGGCGCCGCGCCCCGGTGCACCAGCAGCGTCACCTGGGGGCTCCACTGCCGCCACAGCAGCGCCTGGTGCACGCACGGCCAGGGGGCCGGTGGCAAGCACACCGATGCGCCGGTCGCGGACCTCCCAGCCGTGGCAGTACGGGCAGTGCAGCACGTCGCGTCCCCACCGCTCGGCCAGTCCGGGCAGGTCGGGCAGCTCGTCGACGAGGCCGGTGGCCACCAGCAGCCGCCGGGCCCGCACGACCGGCCCGCCGTGCAGCGCCACTCGGAAGTTCGGCCCGTCCCGAGTCACGTCGGCGACGGACCCGCTCACGACCTCGCCCCCGTAACGGGTGACCTCGGCGCGGCCGGCCGCCAGCAGCTCCGCCGGCGGTACACCGTCCCGGCCCAGATAGTTGTGCATGTGCCCGGCCGGCGCGTTGCGCGGCTGCCCTCCGTCCACCACCAGCACCGACCGCCGCGCCCGCGCCAGGGTCAGCGCCCCGCTGAGCCCGGCGGCGCCGCCGCCGACCACCACCACGTCGTACCTGTCGTCCATGACGCCCTCCTTTCGGCCCCACGGTCCGCCCGACACCGGCCGTCCGGCAAGTAGTGTTGCCGGTATGGCAAACGACGAGGCGGCGGTGCTGGCCGCGGTGGGTCCCCGGCTGCGGGCCCTGCGCCAGCAGCGCGGCACGACCCTCGCCCAGCTCGCCGAGGCCACCGGCATCTCGGTGAGCACCCTGTCCCGGCTGGAGTCCGGTGGCCGCCGGCCCACCCTGGAGCTGCTGCTGCCCCTCGCCCGGGCCCACCAGGTGCCCCTCGATGAGCTCGTCGGCGCACCGCCGACCGGCGACCCGCGGGTGCATCCCCGCCCGATCGTCCGCCACGGGATGACGTTCCTGCCGCTGAACCGCCGCCCCGGCGGGGTGCAGGCGTTCAAGCAGATCCTCCCCCCGCACACCCCGCGCGAACCGCAGCAGCAGACCCACGAGGGCCACGAATGGCTCTACGTGCTGGCCGGACGGATCCGCCTGCTGCTGGGCCAACGTGACCTCATCCTGACTCCCGGGGAGGTCGCCGAGTTCGACACCCGCGTGCCGCACGCGGTGGCCAACCCGGACCCGCAGCCGGCGGAGATCCTCACCCTCTTCGGGCCGCAGGGCGAACGGCTGCACGTGCGCGCCCGCCCCGCCACCCGCTGACCCGCCTGTCTCTTATACACCTCTGACGC
>NZ_QGGF01000048.1 GCF_003857015.1 Micromonospora globispora
GACCCCCTCCTCCCCCGCCGGAAACCACCGTCGGTGACACTACTTCGGTCCGAACACTATGCGGTTGCCGGAGCCGGCGGGTGGGCATTCACCTGTCCGGGAGCGGCGCCACTGGTTCCGTGAGCCAGCGTGGGCAAACGAGGGAGCGTGGAAGATGGATTTCGACGTCACGGTTGAGATCCCGAAGGGTCACCGAAACAAATACGAGGTGGACCACGCGACCGGCCGGATCCGGCTGGACCGCACCCTCTTCACGTCCACGCAGTACCCGGCCGACTACGGCTTCATCGAGGGCACCCTGGGCGAGGACGGCGACCCGCTGGACGCGCTGGTGCTGGTCCCCGAGCCGACCTTCCCGGGCTGCCTGATCCGCTGCCGCACGATCGGCATGTTCCGGATGACGGACGAGAAGGGCGGCGACGACAAGGTCCTCTGCGTCCCCTTCGAGGACCCGCGCCAGGAGCACCTGCGCGACATCCACCACCTCGGCGAGTTCGACCGGCTGGAGATCCAGCACTTCTTCGAGGTGTACAAGGACCTGGAGCCCGGCAAGTCGGTCGAGGGCGCGACCTGGGTGGGTCGTACCGAGGCCGAGGCCGAGATCCGGGCCTCGTACCAGCGCGCCAAGGATGCCGAGGAGCGCGGCGAGGCGCACTGATCTTCCGAACGTGTGCGGGGCCCGGGTCGCTGGCGATCCGGGCCTTCGCGTTCAGCCGAGCAGGCCCCGGGCCCGGTCGTAGAGGTCCAGCACCGCGCAGGCCACCGGCACCACGGAGATCACCAGCGCAGTGTCGGTCAGGTCGGCCAGCCGACCGAGGTACGGGGAGACGGGCCGGCGGGCGTACGTGGTGCCGGCCGCCACGGCGACCAGGGCCAGGGTGAGCCCGCCGGCGGTCAGCACGAGGAGCCCCGAGGGGGCGACCCGGCCGGCGAGCACCGCGCCGAGGACGCCCAACCCGGCCAGCCCGGCCACCACGGCGGGCACCCGGTGCCGCACCGCCACGAAGAGTCGGGACCGCAGCAGCAGCACCGCCGAGCCGACCGCCACCAGCAGCCGCCCGGCCAGCCCACCCGCGGTGGCGAGCACCGCCGCGGCGGCGACCGCGAGGACGGCGTGCCCGAGCAGCATCCCGGTCAGCATCTCCTCCGTCCGGGCCACCGCCGCGTGCACCCGGCCCCGGTCCGGCAGGTCCCGGACCCCGTACGAGCCACCGGTCGGGGCGGCGGCGGGCAGGGTGATCGGCGGCAGCGGCACCTTGCCGAGCCGGATGGCCAGCAGCGGCAGCGCGCCGATGGCGAAGACGAGGACAGCGAGCAGCACCGCCGCGGTCCCCTCCGGGCTGAGGACGAGCGCGCCGAGCGCCGCGAGCGCGCCGACCGGACCGACGGTCGCGCCCGCCACGAAGACCCGGGACCGGGCGGCCACCCCGAGCAGGCCGAACACCGACACCAGCAGCAGCGCCACCGAACCGGCCAGCAACTCGGGCGCGCCCAGCCAGCGCAGCGGCGCGAACGGGCCGACGGGATCGCCGGAGCTCACCGCCAGCGCGCCCGCGGCAGCCGCCCAGGGCAGCGCGTACCCGCCGAGGGTGGCGCCGGCCGGGCCGTCCCCGTACGCCCGGGAGGCGGCGGTGCCGGCGAGGGTCAGCAGCAGCGCCACCG
>NZ_QGGF01000218.1 GCF_003857015.1 Micromonospora globispora
GTCACCAACCTGCTCAACCCGAAGATCGCGATCCTGTACGTGTCGCTGCTGCCGCAGATCATCGACCCGGCGGTGAGCACGATCAGCGCGTTGACGGTCAGCGCGATGACGATCTGGGTCAGGCCGAGCAGCAGGCTCTGCACCGCCACATGACCGCGCGCCGGGTCGATGAACTGCGGCAGCAGCGACACGTACAGGATCGCGATCTTCGGGTTGAGCAGGTTGGTGACCAGGCCCATGGTGAACAGCCGCCGCGGCCGGTCCGGCGGCAGCGGGGCCGGGGTGAACGCCGACCGGCCGCCGGGGCGCAGCGTCCGCCAGGCCAGCCACAGCAGGTACGCCGCGCCGGCCAGCTTCACCGCCGCGTACAGCGGGGGCACCAGCACGAAAACGGTGGCGATGCCGGCGACCGCCGCGGCCAGGTAGACCAGGAAGCCGGCCGCCACGCCGAGCAGCGAGATCAGGCCCGCCCGACGGCCCTGGGTGACCGACCGGGACACCAGGTAGACCATGTTCGGACCCGGTGTGAGCACCAGCCCCAACGCGACCAGACCGATCCCCACCAGCGCGCCGACCGTGACCATTGACGACCCCCGTCATCCGTCGTTTCCGCTACGACCCTACGCCGCGGCGGCGGCCCGCCATCTCCCCCGTCTGGTCCTCCCGCCAGGTGCGCAACAGCAGGCTCACCCACGTCCGGTACGGCCGCCACCCGTCGCTGATCCGGCTCAGCGTGTCGTCGTCGACCTCCTCGTCGAGGCGGTAGGCCGCGCGGACGGCCTGGCGCAGCCGCGGCTCGTGCCGGGGCACCACGTCCGGGGCGCCGGCCCCGCGGAGCAGGATCAGCTCGGCGGAGAAGGGACCTATCCCCGGCAGGGTGGACAGTTCACGCAGCGCCTCCGGCGGAGGCAGCGCCCGCAGCCGGGCCGCGTCGAGCCGGCCGTCCAGCGCCGCCGCCGCCAGCCCGCACAGCCATTCCGGTTTCCGCCCGCCCAGCCCGCCGAGGCTGGTCAGCGCGTCTACGCCGCGCAGCAGCTCGGCCGGGCCGGGGAAGGCGGTGACCGGTCCGTCGGGCAGCGCCACCGGGGTGCCGAGCCGTTCGGTGAGCCGGGCCTTGACCGTGGCGGCCTGGGTGATCCGAATGCGGTGGCTGATCACCGCCCAGCAGGCCGCCTCGTAGGGGCTAACAACTGCTCGGCATTCTATGGTCAAACCTAGTCATGTTTGGCCGTCTATTGTGGTCGGGTGAGGCTTTCGGAGTGGGCCCGCCGGCAGGGGGTGAGCTATCAGACCGCTTAGCGGTGGGTGAAGGACGGCAAGATGCCCGTCCCGGTCCGCCAGGCACCCTCCGGAACATGGATCGTGACGGAACCCGCGAGCATCGAAGGCCGCGTTATCGTGTACTGCCGCGTCTCCTCCGCCGACCAGGAAGCCGACCTGGACCGTCAGCGATGCGGGTTGTGGGAGGCGCGAACGCGCGGGGTCTCGCTGTCGGTGAGATCGTGAAGGAGATCGGCTCCGGACTCACCGGCGAGCGGCGCGAGCTGCACGGGGTCCTGGCTGACCTGACCGCTACGGCGATCGTGGTTGAGCACCGGGATCGGCTTGCCCGGTTCGGTGTCGAACACCTGGAATCCGCGCTGTCCGCGACCGGGCGGCGCCTGGTTGTCCTGAACTCGGAGGAAACCACCAGCGACCTGGTTCGGGACATGATTGAGGTGCTGACCTCGATGTGCGCCCGGCTGTACGGGCAGCGGGCGGCGAAGAGTCCTGCGGCCCGTGCCGTGGCCCTGGCGACCGGCGAGGTCGCCGAGTGAAGAGGTTTCAGCCGCGGCCCGGTTTTGTCGTGCAGGCTTACCGATTCGCGCTCGATCCAGGCGGGCGCCAGGAGAAGGCGCTTCGGTCGCACTGCGGCGCCGCGCGGGCCGCCTACAACTGGGCCGTGTCGTGGGTGTCGGCGTCCTGGTGGCAACGCAAGGCAGAGGCCTCCTACGGCGTTGCGGAGAAGGAGTTGACGCCGTGGCGGCCGTGGTCACTGCCCGCGCTGCGTAAGGAGTTCAACCAGGCCAAGAAGACCGACTCGCGTTTCGCCGACTGGTGGCAGGAGAACTCCAAGGAGGCATACAACACCGGCCTGGCGGGGGCGGCAGCCGCGTTCGACAACTACGCCAAGTCCAAGCGCGGGCAGCGCAAAGGCCAGCGGATGGGCGTTCCTCGCCGCAAGTCGAAGCACCGGGCGCGCATGTCCTGCCGGTTCACCACCGGCACCATCCGCCTCGAGCCTGACCGCCGCCACGTAACCCTGCCCCGGCTCGGCGTGATCCGCACTCACGAGTCCACGCGCAAGCTTGAACGCCGCGTGGCGAACGGAACCGCCCGCATCCTGTCGGCCACCGTGACGTTCGAGCGGGGCCGGTGGTTCTGCTCGTTGCAGGTCGAGGTCAACAAGAACGAGCGCGCTGCCGCCCGGCCCGGCGTTGTCGTGGGCGTGGACCTCGGCGTCAAGTGCCTCGCCGTGATGGCCGACTCGGCGGGTGAGGTCCGGTACGTGCCGAACCCGGCGCACTACGACACTGCGCTGACGACACTCAAGCGAATGTCTCGCAGGGTCTCCCGCCGCCAGGGGCCGGATCGCCGCACCGGGCAGAAGCCGTCGAAGCGGTGGCTGATCGCGAACGCCGAACGGAACCGCGCCCACCACCGGGTGGCGAACCTGCGACAGGACGGCTTGCACAAGCTCACCACCGCCATCACCGCCGAGTACGGCACGGTGGTGGTGGAAGATCTCAACGTCGCCGGGATGCTGCGTAACCGTCGGCTGGCCCGCAAAGTCGCCGACGCCGGGTTCGGCGAGATTCGGCGGCAGATCACCTACAAGACCGGCTGGACCGGCGGCGTGACCGTCGCAACTGACCGCTGGTATCCGTCCTCGAAGAACTGTTCGGGCTGCGGCGCGGCGAAAGCCAAGCTGCCGCTGCACGTCCGAACCTACATCTGCCAAACCTGCGGCCTCATCCTCGACCGGGATGAGAACGCTGCTCGTAACCTCGCCGCACTCGCGGCGCACAGCACCACTGGTACCGGAGTGGCCGGAGACCAGGACGCGCAAGCGTCGAAACCGCGTGGAGCCGACCAGAAGACCCGCGCCACCCGCCCCAGCCCCAAGGGCCGGGGCGGGGCGGGCAGGTGGCGCAACCCTGCCGCAGCAGCGACAGCAGGAAACGCGAGACCGTCATCAGGACACCGAAGCTCTCACGCTTCGGTGACACCGTCACGGACCTTCCGGATGGAAACACCCGGAATGCTGACATTCCACTAGAAGATCAGCAACGGACCAGAACGTCACCGGGCAGGCCCGGCCGGGGAAGCGGCGCTGCAGCCCGCCGACGACCGAGTCGCGCTCGCCCACCTCGGCGAAGCCGGAACCGTCCACGTCGAGGGGGAGGATGCGGCGCAGTTGCGCACGGACGCCGTCCCGATCCGGTGGGGTGCCGGGCGAGTGCACCTGGGCGTGGACCACGCCGGCGGCGTCCTGGCGCACCCGCGCCCCGACCGGCGTCCACCGGCCGTCGAGGGGGAACGCGAGCCGCAGCACCGGCTGCCCGCCGCCGGCGTACCGGGCCGGGGTGAAACCTTCCAGGAAGCGGATGCTGGCGGCGAGGGAGAACGGCCCGGGCGGGGTGAGCGTGAGGGTCATCGGTGTCGAGGTCATCAGGGCAGGTGTACCAGCCGGCACCGACATCCTGGAGGTCCTCGCCAGGACGGCCGTGGCGGGCGACACTACCGGGATGTCCATCGTGCTATGCGCCGCGCCCACCCCCTCCGCGTCCGGTCTGCTGCTGCGGCCGTGGCGCGACGACGACGTCGACGCGCTGCTGGATGCGTACCGGGATCCGGTGCTGCGCAGCTGGACCCGGTACCCCGTGACGACGAGGGTCGAGGCGATCGCGTTCCTGCGGCGCAGCCGGCAGGGCTGGGCGGCGGACCGCCGGTTCAGTTTCGCGGTGCTGGAGGCGTCGCCGGACGGGGAGCGACTGGTCGCCAACGTGGTGCTCAAGGACGTCACGCCGGGCCGCCCGTACGCGGAGGTGGGCTACTGGACGGCGGCGCCCGCGCGGGGGCGCGGGGTGGCGCCGCGCGCGGTGACTGCGGTCAGCGACTGGGCGTTCGCCCGGTTCGCCGCGAGCGGGCTGACCCGACTGGAGCTGCTGCACCAGGTGGACAACCCGGCGTCCTGCCGCGTCGCCGAGAAGAGCGGGTACGTCTTCCAGGAGGTGCTGGCTGCCCGGCCGCCTTTTCCCCGTGACGGGCACCGGCACGTCCGCTGGCGCCCCTAGCGGTACGCCCGATGTCCTGGGCGCAGGTGACCGGTAGCGGACTGGGGGCACCCGCGGCGCGGGGGAGCGGGTTACCGTGTCCTGGACCGTGGTTGTCCTGGTCGTCAATCTCCTGATGACCCTGGTGGTGGGCCTGCTCCACGCCGCCCTGGACGCGAGGATCCGCTATGGGTGATCCGAGTACCGCATCGATCGTCTCGACGCCCCCTGCCACCATGCCGACCGAGGCCGGTTCGGGTGCTCCGACCAACGCCGGCCTGCCGGAGAGCGCCCGGAGGGACCAGCCGCGGGGCCTGCTCGGTGACGCCTGGCGGGACTTGCGCCGCAAGCCGCTGTTCTGGATCTCCGCCGCGTTCATCGTGGTCTTCGTGCTGATGGCCGCGTTCCCGTCCCTGTTCACCTCCGGTGACCCGGTCAACGGCTCCCTGTCGCGCAGCCGGATGGAACCGTCGGCGCACGCCTGGTTCGGCTACGACGTGCAGGGCCGGGACGTCTACGCCCGGACGATCTACGGGGCTCGCGCCTCCATTGTGGTGGCGCTGCTCTCCTGACCACCTTCAACGGCGCCGGCACGGACAACAACGAGTGGCAGATCATGGGCCTGGTGATCATGTCCCTGGTCGTCCTCATGTGGCCGGTCGTGATGCGGCTGATGCGCTCCTCCGTGCTCGCCACCAAGGAGGCCGACTACATCCTCGCGGCCCGGGCGCTGGGCGCCGGCAGCGGCCGGATCATCCTCAAGCACCTGCTGCCGAACTGCCTGGCGCCGCTGCTGGTCTACGGGACGATCATGGTCGGTTCGTTCATCGGCGCCGAGGCCACGCTGTCCTTCCTGGGCATCGGGCTGAAGACCCCCGTCGTCTCCTGGGGCATCATGATCAGCGAGGCGCAGAACTACATCCGGGTCTCGCCCTTCCTGCTCTTCTTCCCCGCCGCGTTCCTCGTCACCGCCGTGCTCAGCTTCGTCATGCTCGGCGAGGCGGTCCGCGAAGCCCTCGACCCGAAACTCCGCTGAGCGGGATCGTCCGGGCGCTGACCCGCTCACCATCCCGCGAGGAAGAACACCGCCGCGGCGACGAGCCCGACCTCCACGAGGAGGACGAAGAGCCGGTCGCTGATCCGCCCGACGATCCGGCGGCCCACCCAGGCCCCGGCCAGCGTCGCTGGGGTCAGCGCCGCCCCGAGCAGCACGACGTCCCGGGTGAGCAGACCGGCGGCGGCGTAGCCGGCGGTCTTCGACAGGTGCAGGGTGAGCGCGGCGGCCGCCTCGGTGCCCACGTAAGCGGCCCGGGTCAAGCCAGCGGCCAGGAAGAACGGGGCGGTCAGCGGGCCGACCGAGCCGAGCAGCGCCGAGCCCAGCCCGGACGCGGCGCCGACCGCCACGAAGGTGCGGTCGGTGGGCCGGCCCGGCCGACGGGCCAGGTGCCGCCAGGCCACCACCGCGAGCAGGAAGACCCCGAGCAGGCGCTTCAGCGCCGCCAGCGGGGCGTGCGCCAGCAGCAGCGCGCCGGCCACCGCGAAGGGCACCGCGCCGACGGCGAACCGGGCGGCCAGGGGCCAGCGCAGCTCCCGCCGGTTCAGCCACACCCGGCCGCCGTTGCTGGACAGCTGGGTGAGCGTCAGCACGGGCACGGCGACCCGCAGCCCGAACAGCGCGGTGAAGACCGGCAGCAGCAGCACCCCGCCGCCGAAGCCGGTCACCGCCGACAGCACGGCCAGCAGGAAGGCCGCGGCCGAGGCGGCGAGGAGCGCGCCCACCGGGCGTCAGCGGTCGGCCGGTGCGCCGCTGGTCGGGCCGGTGGTGGTGCCGGGGCCGAGCAGGCGCAGCAGCAGGCGTGGCTCGCCCGGCCAGGCGGCGAGCAGCACCTCGCGGGGTACCTGCCGGCCGGCGTAGCGCAGCGCGAGGGCGACCACGACGATGTCGTCGAGCGGGCCGATCACCGGCAGGAACTCGGGGATGAGGTCGATCGGGCTGGCCAGCCACAGCCCGGCGAAGACGATGGCGATCTTGGCGCGGCGGGGCACCCGGGGGTCCTTGCGCAGCCGCCGCACCGTGGTCAGACAGTCGGGGATGAACGCCGCCAGATCGCGCAGGACGCCCGGCGGCAGCCGCCGGGCCAGCAGCACCATTAGCGCCCAGCTGGCGATCAGGCAGGCCAGCGCCACACCGAGGCCGATGAGCCAGTCGCGCACGCGGGTCGCCCTTCGTTCGGGTACGGGCCGTCAGGCCCCACGCAGGAATGTACGCCGGGACGCCGCCAGCCGCTCGGCGCCGTACGGGGCCGGGGAATGCCCCGCCGAGGTCACGCGCTGAACCCCACCGCGACCAGCGGATACGGTGGGATGCGGGAGGTGGCACGTGATGCACGGCTGGGAGGCGGCGGTCGAGGCGCAGATCCGCTCGGCCCAGGAGCGGGGCGAGTTCGACAACCTGCCCGGCGCGGGCAAGCCGATCCCCGGGCGCGATCTGCCGTACGACGAGTCGTGGTGGATCAAGAGCTTCCTGGAGCGGGAGGCCCTCCCCAGCGACCTGCTGCTGCCCACGCCGCTGCAGCTGCGCCGCAAGATCGAGCAGCTCCCGGACGAGGTTCGGGACCTGCCCACCGAGGATTCGGTACGGGCGCTCGTCGCTGCCCTCAACGCGGAGATCATGGCGTGGCTGCGTACGCCGACCGGACCGCGGGTGGTGGTCCGCCCGGTCAACGCCGACGACACCGTACGCCGGTGGCGCGCCGACCGGGAGCGGGCCGCCCGGGAACGCGTCGGGGCGTCGGCGGTCGCCGAGTCCGGACCGATCCCGCCGAGGGCCCGCCGGCGGCGCTGGCGTCTGCCGTGGCGGCGCCGCTGAGCTGAGGTCCGGGGTCTCAGTCGATGGCCGCTCGCCAGGCCCAGGAGGTACGGCGTGGCCGGTCACCGAGTGCGGCGCGGCCGGTCATCCAGAGCAGCACCTCCGGTGCGTTCCCGGCCGGGGCGTCGGGGAACAGCCGGCGCAGCACCCCGGAGCTGAGCCGCGCGGGCGGCCGCCAGGGCAGGCCCAGTCCCCGGGTGATGTCGTAGGTGTGCAGCACGGTTTCGGCGACGCCCATGGCGGCGAATCCGCCCGGGTTGCAGGGACCCCAGTGCCAGGCGCGCAGCCGCGGGTCGGCCGTGTCGACCGCTGCGCAGAGCAGT
Source organism: Micromonospora globispora (assembly GCF_003857015.1). Taxonomy (GTDB): domain Bacteria; phylum Actinomycetota; class Actinomycetes; order Mycobacteriales; family Micromonosporaceae; genus Micromonospora; species Micromonospora globispora. The sequence continues at coordinate 7,509 of NZ_QGGF01000218.1, forward strand.
CCAGCGCTGGCGGTCACCACAGTGAGCACGTCCGCGGGGGAGGCGTCCTCCCGAACGCGGAGGTCGAAGGGCAGGTAGCGGTCGGTGGGCGTGGCGCTCACCTGGCCGGCGTAGGCGAGCAGGTCGTGCGCGACGTGCGCGGCGGTCGCCCAGCAGGACCACTCCAGGTCGCCCGCGCGCACCGACCAGTCCCGATCCGTAGCGGGCCCCAGCACCCGCACCATCTCGTCCACCGCCGCCCGCACGTCGGCTCCGGTCATCCCCGTCATGCCGCCGACCCTGCCAGCAATCCCGCCAAGCGTCGACCCGGCAGATTCCGGGATAACCATTACCGGTAATCCACTAATTGGCTCGGGTCATATCGGGCAAACCGTCGCTGCATCATAATGACAGTTCTTGTGCGTAAGGGATCAGGATGGTGTACCGCGATCATTGGTCCCGGATGGCCGAGCCGCCGACCGTTGAGCGCCCTCTCGAACGTCCCGGCATCTGCCACTGCTGGCCTTCGTACTCGTCTTGTTGTTCGACCAGCGCGTCTCTCACATCGCGGTGCTCGCCCACGCGGCGTTGACGATCGACGACGACGGCCGGGTGAGCCTGGCCTTGTCCGGCACGCCGGTCCGGTTACGTGAACCTCTCGCAGGTCTCGCGCTCGAGGTCGCCGACGACGCCGCGGCGCGCGGCTCGGCGTGGTTGTTCCCCAGCAGCCAGGGCAACCGACCGCTGTCACCGGACCGGCTTCGCGAACGTGTCGCCGCGCTCGGGCTGCGCCGGGTACTTCTGACCCGCAACGGCGCCGTCGGTGTCCTCGCCACCCAACTGCCTCCGGCGCTGCTGGCCGACCAGATCCCGATCGCCGAGGCGGCCGAGGGCAGCGCCGGGTGGGTGGCGTCGCACGGCTGCGGGCAGCCGTCCTGGACGGTCGCCGCGGAGTCGCAGATTGTTGATGCCGGCGATGGCGGCCCAGCGGATGAGAGCTTCGGAGACGGCCGGGTGGCGTTCGTAGTCGCGGGCCACGGCGGCAGACGGTGAGCCAGGCCAGGGTGCGTTCCGCGACCCAGCGGCGTGGGTGAACGGCGAAGCCGCGCTGGTCGGCGGGTTTGCGGACGATCTCCAGCGTGGTGCGCAGGGTGTCGCGGGTCCAGTCGATGCGCATGTTTGCGCGGGTCATATGCGCGCTTTCACGAACCGTGCCGATCCGGGCATGGTCCGATTGTCCGCACCCGCCTCCGTCCCTACACTGCGGATTCACTGGCAGCCAGAGTCAGAGACAGCAGTTTTTCGTTCCGACCGGCCGCCTTTACAACGAAATCAGTACCCTCGGCCGCTACTCCTCCTGCATGTCATTGTGCCCTCCCTCGCAAGGAGTCGCGAAACATGGCAAGAACCCCCCTTGCCCGAATGCTTCGGCGCATCGCCGCGGAGCACCGGATCGCCGCCGAAGTTCACATCACTCCTGAACAGGTTCAGCTCAGTCGACTACACCGGGGGCAACGTGGCGGCGGCGTTCAATCCGACCGCGCCTTTCCTCACCGCCTCCTCCGCTCAGGTGCGCGGCTACGCCCAGACCTTCCTCGGCCAGTTGGAGCCGGTCCTGCCCGGCGTCGCCGGCCAGTGGAACGGCAAGGCAACCATGTCGGCGTGGCACACCAACCCCTACGCCTGGGGTGCCTACTCCTACTGGCCCAACGGGTACCCGCACCGCTACGCCGGCTATGAAGCCGTGCGGCAAGGCAACGTGCACGTCGCTGGCGAACACTGCTCAATCGACTATCAGGGCTACATGGAAGGTGGCGCCCAGGAAGGGCAACGCGCGGCGCGCGAGGTTCTCACCGATCTGGGCATCAAGTAGCGGCGCACGAGCTGCGTGACCGGGTGGTCTTTCCGGCAGCGGGGGCAAATCGATGAGTGTAGGCGGTGGTTGCTCGCTGAGCTTCCACCACGTCTCGCCGCACGCGGCCTGACCAGGTAAGACATCGCGCCATGGGTGGCGATGCATCCGCAGAACGGGCTGTTGACGTTTGTTAGGCAGCCGAATTAGATCAGCGAACCACTCACACCGACGAAGGGATCTCAAATGAATGAGGTGGTGGCAACGGTGCCATCCGCGACAGGTAGCGATGACGCGCGATTGGAGAGCCTGGGTTACCGGCCGCAGTTGAGTCGAGTCCTAGGATTCTTTTCCAATTTCGCCGTCGCATTCACCTACCTGTCGCCTATGGTCGGAATCTACTCGCTCTTCGTCCTCGGTGTCGGAACCGGCGGACCGGCGTACGTCTGGTTGACCTGGGTGCCCGTCATCGGCATGCTCTTCGTCGCCCTGGTCTTCGGCGAGTTGGCCAGCCACTACCCGGTAGCCGGAGCCTTGTACCAGTACAGCAAGTTCTCCGTAGGCCCCAAGTACGGCTGGTTCGTTGGTTGGTTCTACGGGATCGCGTTGCTCATCACGGTCGCCGCTGTCGACACGGGCGTGGTCTCCTACGTCACCGCGTTGACGAACAACTGGTTCGGTTGGAACCTTGACCCGACCGACCACCTGACGATCTTGGTCATCACGGTGATCCTGCTGGCCATCCAGACGACGCTGAACATCACCGGCGCCAAGGTTATGGGCCGGGTGGCCCAGTTCGGCGTATACGTCGAGATCCTGGGCACGGTCGGCATCGCGGTCATCCTCGGGATCCACGGCTTCCACCATGGGCTTGACTTCCTGTTCACGACACAGAATGTCCAGAGCGCTTCCAGTAACCCACTCGGGCTGGATTTCGGTGGCCAGTGGCTCACCGGCGCGGCGCTGATCGCGGTGCTCGCCCCCGTCTACATCTTCTATGGCTTCGAATCGGCCGGCGACATCTCCGAAGAGACCAAGGATGCCGGACGGCAGGTGCCACGGTCCATGCGTCACGCGCTCATCTGGGGGGGCGTTTCGTCGTTCATCCTCATCGCGGCGCTGCTCCTGGCCATGCCGACGAGCGATCCTGTGGGACAGACGGTAAAGGGCGGCGGAGTGCCCTTCATTCTTGGGCAGCTCGGCAGTGGGTTGCAGGACTTCCTGCTCATTCTGATCATCTTCGCGTTCTTCTCATGCGGGACGTCCGTGCAGGGCGCTGGGAGCAGGCTCGCCTTCTCCTATGCGCGAGACGGTGCGCTGCCGGGTTCCGCGTGGGTGGCCCGGGTCAACTCTCGATTCAAGACTCCGACCAACGCGTTGCTGGCGGGTGCGGCGGTCACGGTGCTCTTCGTCCTGCTGGTGTTCTACTCGCCGGACCACGATATCAAGCTGGGCTTCATCACCTACCCCGCGAACATCAACGCGTTGGTGTCCCTCGTATCGTTCGGCGTGAGCGGCATCTACCTCTCGTTCCTGCTGACCGCGATCGCGTCCGTGCTGGCGCGCGCCCGGGGCTGGGTGCCGGAGGGCAGGTTCCGGCTCGGTCGGTGGGGCTGGACGGTGAGCGTGATCGCGGTGGTCTACCTCGGGTTGATGCTGCTCAATGTCGTGGCTCCGACCGGCTTGGCGAGCCCGCGCGGCTACTTCAACCTCGACTGGATCACGTTGCTCGTCATGGCGGTGGTCGCGCTCGTCGGGGCGATCTACTTCGTGATCGCGCGACCCGACCGCGGCGTCGGTCGGCACCTGCACGACGAACTCGAGCCCACCGCTGCGGAGCGCGTCTCATAACGGCCGTCAGGAGGGGATGCCCGCGTTACCACGCGGGCGTCCCCTCCGTATCGGACCATTCGCGACGAGGCGCAGTGTGAAACGAGTACCGACCAGGCCACCCGTCCACGCTGGCGCCGGAAACAACCTGTTATCTCGCCGGCTGCTTCGCTGAGCGGCGCCGGATCCCGCCGTGGAGGTGTACGCGGTCGTCGACATCGCGGACGGGCTGGGCCCGGTTAGAACCCACTGACATCGCCGTGAGAATCAAGCACTGACAGATTGACGAGAAATCTCAGAGCCGCTGACCGTTGAGCGCCCTCTCGATGTCCCCGCTTCTGCCACTCAATGTCAGTGGAAGTGATGGAGGGTGAGCCTGGTCGGAGCCGTGACTCCCTGGCGATCATTCCTTGTGCCGCGCGTCCAGGTGTACGCGGAGCGCCGCAGCGATCTCGCCGGCCGCGCGGAGCTGTTCCGGCGTGAGCGCGTCGACGAAGAGCTCACGGATCGCGCGCAGGTGCGGGACGGTGGACCCGCGGAACGCCTCGGCCCCGGTCGGCGTGAGGTGGACCTCCGCCCCTCGGGGATCGGTTGCGCACTCCTGGCGGCGGATGAGCCCGCGCCGCTCCATCCGGCCGAGGTGGTGAGAGAGCCGGCTGCGCTCCCAGCCGATGTGCGTCGCGAGTTCCGAGGAGCGCAGCTGCTGGTCCTGCGCCTCGCTGAGGGCGAGCAGGACGGCGTAGTCGCCGGGCGAGAGCGAGGACTCGACCTGGAGGCGCGACGCGAGCCGGGACCTGAGTGCGTCCGTCGTCTCGATGAAGTCCCGCCAGATCCGTAGCTCCTCGGCGGTCGGCAGTTGACGCCCTCTCCGCCGGTTGGGTGTGGCCCTCGTCATCTTCCTCTCCCGATTGACATGTCAATTTGCAGGCTAGCATGTTTGACATGTCAATCGTCCGGAGCGGCCCGCCGGGGCGGGGTCGCCCACCTGGGAACGCACGTGAGGAGGAGACGGTGACAGCGGAAGGCTTCGAACTGGGGCTCAATTCGTTCGGCGAGGTAGCCGGGGACGGCGACCGGATCCTGAGCGACGCGGAGACCCTGCGGCTGCTCGTCGACGAGGCGCGGCTCGCGGAGTCGGTCGGGCTCGACGTGTTCAGCGTGGGCGAGCACTACCGGGAGGGCCACACCGACTCGGCGGCGCCGGTGCTGCTCGCAGCGATCGCGACGGCAACCGACCGCATCCGGCTCGGCACCTCGGTCACGGTGCTCAGCACGAACGACCCGGTACGGCTGTACCACGAGTTCGCGACCCTCGACGCGGTCTCGAACGGCCGGGCCCAGATCGTCCTCGGCCGCGCGTCGGCGACCGAGTCGTTCCCCCTGTTCGGTTACGACCTGGGGGACTACGAGCGGTTGTTCGAGGAGAAACTCGACCTCTTCGTACGGCTCCAGCGGGACGAGCCGGTCACCTGGTCGGGCACGGTTCGGAGCCCTCTGGTCGCGCAGCGGCTGCATCCGCGGATGCGCCCGGAAGGCATCCCGACCTGGATCGGCGTCGGCGGGAGCCCGAACTCGGTGATCCGCGCCGCCCGCTACGGACTCCCGCTCATGCTCGCGATCATCGGCGGACGCCCGCAGCGGTTCGCCGGCCACGTCGACCTCTACCTCCGGGCGCTCGAACAGGCCGGGCACCCCGTACAGCCGATCGGGCAGCACTCGCTCGGCCTCGTCGCGGACACCGACGAGGAGGCGGTGGAGACCTGGTGGCGGTACTGGCAGCCGGTCGTCGCGCAGCTCGCCGAGGAACGCGGGTTCTACAAGCCGGACCGCCGACGCTACGAGGCCGAGATCGACCACGGGGCGCTGTTCGTCGGATCACCCGAGACGGTCGCGCGGAAGATCGCCTCGGTGGCCCGGGATCTGCGGCTGAGCCGCTTCGACCTGAAGTACGACATCATGCACCTGCCCCGCGAGGCACGCGCACGCACGATCGAGCTGCTGGGCAGCGAGGTCGCCCCGCGTGTCCGGGAGCTGCTGGCGAAGGAGCCCACCCATGTCTGACCTCGTGTTCGGCCTCGACACCTTCGGCGACGTACCGGAGGACGACTCCGGCAAGCCCGTGTCCTATGCCGCGGCGATCCGGCAGGTCGTCGACGAGGCGGTGCTGGCCGACGATCTCGGCGTCGACGTCATCGCCCTCGGCGAGCACCACCGGCCGGAGTACTCGGTGTCGACGCCCGAAACCGTGCTGGCGGGGATCGCCACCCGTACCTCTCGCATCCGGCTCGCCTCCGGCGTGACCGTGCTGAGCTCGGACGACCCGGTCAGGGTGTTCCAGCGTTTCGCGACGGTGGACGCGCTGTCGAACGGCCGGGCCGAGGTCATCCTCGGTCGCGGCTCGTTCACCGAGTCCTTCCCCTTGTTCGGCTACGACCTGCGCGACTACGACGTGCTGTTCGAGGAGAAGATCGACCTGTTCGCGAAGCTGCTGGACGAGAAGCCGGTCACGTGGAGCGGCAGCGTCCGTGCACCGCTCGAGCACGCCGACGTCTTCCCGAAGACCGAATCGGGGCGCCTCAGCACCTGGGTGGGCGTCGGCGGCTCGCCGCAGTCGGTCGTGCGTACCGCCCACTACGGTTTCCCGCTCATGCTCGCCATCATCGGCGGCGCTCCCGAGCGTTTCGCGCCCTACATCGACCTGTATCGCCGGGCGGCCGAGCAGTTCGGCACGACCGCGCACCCGGTCGGGATGCACTCGCCGGGATTCATCGCCGACACCGACGAGGAGGCGAAGGAACTGTTCTGGCCGCACTACCGCGTCATGCGGGACCGGATCGGCGCGCTGCGGGGCTGGCCGCCCATCCGTCGCGAGGAGTTCGACGCCGAGGTGGCGCACGGTTCCATCTACATCGGCTCTCCCGAGACCGTGGCCCGTCGCATGGCCCGCGCGATCCGCAGCCTGGGCGTCGGCCGGTTCGACCTCATCTACACCGCCGGCGCGCAGCCGGTGAGCGCCCGGATGCGCGCCGTGGAACTGTACGCCACCCGGGTGATCCCCCTGGTCCGCGACATCCTGGCCAGCTGACCGTGCGCACGGACGCCCCCGTCGGCACCCGGAAGGAAGACATGAACGACAGCGCCCGCAACGGGCTACAGACCCTCGCCATCCTCGGTGCCGGCAAGGTGGGCACCGTGCTCGCTCGGCTCGCCCTCGCCGCCGGCTACCGGGTGCTCATCGCCGGTTCCGGTGACCCGGCGAGAATCGCCCTCACCGTCGAGGTGCTCACGCCCGGAGCGGTCGCCACCACCGCGGCCGACGCCGTGGCCGGCGCCGACGTCGTCATCCTCGCCCTCCCGCTCGGCAAGTATCGCAGCGTTCCCGGCGAGGCGTTGCGGGGCAAGCTCGTCGTCGACGCCATGAACTACTGGTGGGAGGTCGACGGCATCCGCGACGACCTCACCGACCCGCGCACCTCGTCGAGCGAGACCGTGCAGGCTTTCCTGCCCGGTTCCCGCGTCGTCAAGGCGTTCAACCACATGGGATACCACGATCTCGAGGACGAGGCGCGACCGAACGGTGTAGCCGGTCGCAGGGCCATCGCGATCGCCGGTGACGACGCCGCCGATCTCGCCGTCGTCGCGTTCCTTGTGGACCGTCTCGGCTTCGATCCGGTCGTCGCGGGTCCCCTCGTCGAGGGCGTGCGGCTCGAACCGGGCAGCGAGTTGTTCGGCGCCAACGTGAGCGCCGACGAGGTGCGTGCCATGCTCGCCCGCTTCCCAGAGTCGGAACGCGGGCGGACCGTCGCCCACGCGCGAGCCGGGCGGCGGGAGGCGGCCTGACCCGTCCCCGGGGCGGACGGTCCCTCACCTCGGCCACAGGCCTTCAGGGACCATCGGCTGGTCCAGGTGGATGGTAGAGATCGGGACGTCCCGATCAGACGCGCAGGGCGTCCTTGCCCCCGACGACGGGAAGCATCAGGCGCTGCCGTTCCAGTACACGGTGACCTGGCTGCCCACCGCGGCCGCGTCGCGCGCCGGGCGGTTTCGACCTCGGTTCGCGTTGTAGTTGCCGGTGATGACAACACCGAAACCGGTGCCCGGCCCAGGATGATGTGCTCGGCCGCACCGAGATCCCAGGACATCGTGCGTGGCCGAGGAGAGTACTGACGAAACCAGGTCATATTCACTGACACTTCACCCGGGCCGGGACGGCAACGCCTTTCAGGCTATTGCGCCGGGAGGTATCGAGCGGGATCGTCTTTCCATTGACCTGCGGCTGCCGCTGAGGGCGGCAGGTGCCGGTTGTCGCCCTGGCGCGCACCGACGCTCGCCACGACGGAATGGAGAGCCACCATGCCGGTCAGCAGGAGAGCGGTACTCGCGGGGATGCTCGGCGGCGCGGCCCTCGGCTTCGACCCGTTCCCGTCCCGGCGGGCGTCCGCGCTGCCCGCACCGTCGATCGCCGGCACCACTCTGGAGCACACCGTCGTGCGCGGGACACCGGGCGCGGGCGGCTACGCCACACTGCGGCTCGCCGAGGGTGAGCCGTTCCTCGTCCGCGCCGACCTGGGCGGCATCCCGCGCCAGCGGGCGGGGATGAGCGGCCGGGTGCTGACCTGCTTCGCCCACCTGACCGACGTGCACGTGCTGGACGCACAGTCGCCGGGGCGGTTCGAGTTCTTCGACCAGTACGGCAACCTGCCCGGCCTGGACGACCTGAGCAGCGCGTACCGGCCGCAGGAGCTGCTCAGCGCCCAGGTGGGCGACGCCATGATCCGGCAGGTGCGCCGGGTACACGCAGGCCCGTCCACCGGCGCTCCGGTGCGGTTCGCGGTCGTCACCGGCGACAACACCGACAACTGCCAGCACAACGAGCTGCGCTGGTACATCGACCTGCTCGACGGTGGGACGATCCGGCCCGACTCCGGCGACCCGACGCGGTACGAGGGCGTGGCGGACGACGTCGCGCCGGACCCGTACTACTGGCACCCGGAGACGGGCTTCGGCCAGGCGACCTCGTTCCACGGGTTCCCGGTGGTGCCGGGCCTGCTGGACTCCGCGCGCGCCCCGTTCCAGGCGGCCGGGATCGGCCTGCCCTGGTACGCCGTCTACGGCAACCACGACGGGCTGGTCCAGGGCAACGTGCCGGCTTCGGCGCTGCTGCGACAACTGGCCACCGGGCCGCTGAAGCTGACCAGCCTGCCACCCTCGATCCTCGCGGCGCCGATCCCGGCGCAGATCCAGTTCATCGTCGGGCTGCTCGCCCAGGACCCGGCCGCGGTGGCGTTGATGCTCTCCTCCGGCGGGCGCCGCTTCGTCACCCCCGACCCCGACCGGCGGATCGTGGACCGGCCCACCACTGTGGCCGAACACTTCGTCACCACCGGCACGCCGACGGGACACGGTTTCACCCCGACGAACGTCGCCGACGCCACCGCCTACTACACCTTCGACCAGGGCCGGGTGCGCGGCATCGTCCTGGACACGGTGAACAGCGCCGGCGGGCCGAACGGCTCGATCGACCCGACCCAGTACGCCTGGCTGGAGCGGCAACTGCAGGCGGCGAGCAGCCGCTGGCTGTCCCCGTCGGGCGAGGTGGTCAGCCGGCGCGGCCGGCCGGACAAGTACGTGGCGATCTTCAGCCACCACACGATCGGCAGCATGGACAACGTACCGGCCGGCAGTGACCGGATCGGCGGGGAAGAGGTGCGCGCGTTGCTGCTGCGCTACCCCAACGTCATCCTCTGGGTCAACGGGCACACCCACCGCAACCAGGTACTGCCGCACGCGCGCCCGGCCGGTACGCCGGTCGGCGGCGGCTTCTGGGAGGTCAACACCGCGGCCCACATCGACTGGCCCGAGCAGTCCCGGATCATCGAGCTGGTCGACAACCTCGACGGCACGCTCTCCGCGTTCTGCACCATCATCGACCACGCCGGCCCGGCCACCCGGGGCGGCCTCTCGGACAGCGTCGCCCTGGCTGCGGTCTCCCGGGAGCTGTCGGCCAACGACTGGCAGGGCCACGGCGACGCCCGGCGGGGTTCGCTGGCCGACCGCAACGTCGAGCTGATCATCCCGTCGCCGCTGGCGGCGCAGGCGAGCTCGGCCGTGGCCGGCGAGGCGCTCTCGGCGGCGATGGGCTAGCTCTCGGGAACCGGCACGGCCCGGCCGTGGCGAGCGCGAGCCTCGGCGACCTGGGCGGCCTGTCGTTCGCGCCAGCGTTGCTGGGCGTCGCGGTTGCAGATCCGGCAGACCGTGCGGTAGCGGCCGGTGCCGGGATCGACCTCGCGGTCGTGCCCGTTGCGGCACCGCGGGCGCTGGGTCCGGCCGCGGCAGGTCTCGGCGCGACTGGTCTGCCGCAGGTGGGCGGGCTCGATGCAGTCCGGCACCCCGCACACCTGCTGCACATCCAGTGCGGGGTCGTAGTCGCCGACGAAGACCACGAACGCGGCGATGTGCGCCCACGCTCGTCCGGCGAGCTTCTGGCGTACGCCCCGCTGGTCGCCGTAGCCCCGCACGATCAGGCAGCCGTCGTCCCGGCGTACCGCCCGGTCCAGCAGATAGGTCCGCAGGGTCTCGGCGGTGAAGTGGCGGGACAGGCCCTTTACCTGCGACAGCACGCCGTCAGGGTACGTGGGCGGCGGCCTCGCCCAGAGCCAGGCCGCCGCCGCACCGCTGACCTCACCGCTCGGTACGGTCCTCGATCTCGGTGCCGGACTCGCCGGGCAGCGCACCGACCGCCTCCTGACCGGCCCGGCCTCCGGTGCTCTCGTCACCGAGGTCGAGGCTGCTGCGCGGCAGTCCCTCCACCCCGGAAGCCGTGCCGGTGCCGTCCGGTGGGCCGGCGATGCGGGAGTCCCCGGTACGGCCCCGCGTCACACCGCGGCGGTCGATGCTGCCGTGGGCGGTCTCACCCGGCATGTGATCGGCTCGGGACTTCGCCACGCGGTCGATGTCGTCGCTCATGTCGCCTCCCCTGGTGGCTGTCGAACTGGTCGTCGGGGCCGCTCAGCGGTCCGTGCCCGAACGCTCGGGCATCGGCGTGGCGGTCCGCCGCGCCGCCGTCTGGGCGGCCGGGCCGCCGGCCGACTCGCGTCGCCCGACTCCCCGTCCGTGGTATACGCCCTCGTCCGTGCCGGGATCGCCCGGATCGGCCAGGCTGGTGTCGATCGGCCCGGCCGCCGGTTCCGACAGGCCGGCCCGGCGCAGCGCCGTCACCAGCTCGTCGTGCCCCATCCGGTCGCTGTCCGGAATCCCGGCGGCGTACGCGATCGCGCGCAGCGTCACCAGGTCCTGATCCGCGAAAGATTCGGCCATGCGGCTGGCTTCCCGGGGCGCGGCACCGGAAACCTGCCACGCCGGCTCGCTGCGCTGTGCCGTCGGAACGATCAGCTGGGAGCGGGCCCGGTCGAGTCGCGTACCACCAGCGTGTTGCCGATCGGCTGAGCGCCGCGTCTAGCTCCGGGCCAGTTGCCGGCAAGCTGAGCGGCAGGACGAGTCACCACCGAGGCCGAGCTGGACGGCCTGGTAGCGGCCACTGTCTGTAGCCCGTGGGGCGTGTTAGCGTCCCGGCCGTGACGCAATCGCGCGAGCTGAACGGCCGGGAGTCCGACGGGGAGTCCGACGGAGACGAGACGTTCCAGCGCTCCGGCATCTGGCGGACGCTCGGCTACCGTCGGCTCGGCTGGAGTCAGGGCAGCGCAACCGTCGAGTGGCGCGCATCGGAGGACTACTGCTTCCCCACCGCCGGCGGGCCGGTGGTGCAGGGTGGCCTCGTGACCGCGCTGCTCGACGCCGCCATGGGTGGCGCCTGCTGGACCACCCTCGGCGCTGACGAGGTCTTCCTCACCGCGGACCTGCGCGTCGAGTTCCTGCGCAGCACCCGCCCCGGGGTGCTGCGCGCCACCGGTGAGGTGGTACGCCGTACCCGCCGGGTCGTCTTCTGCGCGGCCCAGTTGGTCGACGCGGACGGCACCCTCCTCGCCACCAGCCGATGCACCCAGATCGTGCTGCCGGGGCAGGGGCCGGCGGGACGCGGCATCCCGTCCGAAGTCGACTCCGGCCCGCCGCAGGACGCCCGCGGCTGACTCACCCGGGCGGGGCCCGGTGTCGCCGGGGCGTCAGGTCCGGGCGCCGCCGAGTCCCAGCAGGACGGCGAGCCCGAGGGCGCTGCGCGGGGCGTACGGGATCCGCCACAGTCCACCGTGCGCCGCGCCGTACGCCTCCTCCTGCCATGGGTGCGGCAGCGGCGGGGTGCCCGTCCGCAGGTCGTGCACCAGCAGCGCGGCCATCAACGTGTTGCTGGTGGCCGGGTCGAAGACCTCGATGCCGAACCGGTGCGCGCCGGCGTACGCGGCCGCCAGGGCCCGGTTGCGCAGCACCGAGCGGGTACGCGTCGGCGGCGCCACCTTGAACGACACGGTCGACCCGGCGTCCCGGGCCACCGTCGCCCGCCAGCGCTGCAGCCGCTTCGCCAGGGCGTAGTTCGGTCCCTGCTGCGGTACCAGGCTGTCGTTGATGCCGGGGTCGGCGCCCGGCGGGTAGTTGCGGTGCAGCAGGCGCCCGCCGGAGAGCAGCCGCAGCGACCGGCGGGCGAGGCCGCGCGCCGCGTAACCCCGCTCGGCGTGCTGCACGGCCTCGCCGGGGACGCCGAACACGTCGGTGGGGGTGGCGAGGAACGCCAGCGCCACGTCGTCGCGGCGCTGCTGCAGGTGGCGGGTGAGCGCGTCGACCGCCATCGCGACCCGCACGTTGGTCGCCCCGTCGGCGTAGACGTAGTTGCCGAGCACCAGTCGCCCGTCGACACCGAGCAGCCAGTCCGCGGCCTGGGGGAGGCGGTGCAGCAGGTCCGCACCCGCGCCGGCGGCGATGGCCTGGTCGTCGCCGGCGGCGCCGGGTCGGACCGGCAGGTGCAGCCGCCCGCCGTACCGGTGGGCGGTCCGCAGCAGGCGGCGCCAGATCTCCGGACGCGGCAGGTCGACCGCGACCACGTCCCCGCCCCAGCGCAGCAGCGACGGCAGCGGGCCCATCTCGGCGCCCGCCCCGAGCACGACGACGCGCTCGTCACTCAGGTCCAGCCAGTCCGGGTTCGCCATGACGGCGCGGACCGCCTCGGCGCAGGACGGCTCGATGACGCCGGCGGCGACCCAGGCGTCGAGCCGGCGGTGCAGGTCATCGCCGCGCAGCCGCTGTCCCCGGTACGGCAGCGACAGCTCCCGCTCCACCGCACCGCCACCGGTGACCGTCGCCGTGTCCAGCGGCTGGTCACCGCCCGGATCCGTGAAGACCTCGGCCAGACCGGTCTCCGCCCCGCCGTCGGAGATCACCCGCATCCGGGCGTGCAGGGAGGCGAGCCCGTCGCGGGCGATGGTCACCGCCGCGTCACGGGAGAGCAGGCCGGCCTCGACGAGCCGGCGGAAGTGCCCCAGGTACCCGTGGCGCCAGTTCGTCTCGTGCTCCGCGGAGCGCGCACCGACCGGGTCGACGGCCCGCAGCGCGTCGGCCACCACCGCGCGGCCGAGCGCCGTCGTGCTGCGCCCCGAGTCGGTCGTCGGGAACACCACCCCGGTCGGACCCTCCACGGCCACCGCCTCCCTCGTCCCAGTCACCCGCTGCCACTCTGCCGCATCCCGCCCCGACCTGCAGAACCGGTGCCGCCCGGCGTCCCCTGCGGCTCTGCGGCGACGGTGGCAGGATCGGCGGGGTCTGCTCGACGACCGGAAGGAAACCATGCGCTACCGCACCCTGGGCAACACCGGAACGGTGGTGTCGAACCTCTGTCTGGGCACGATGACCTTCGGCGCGGAGACCGACGAGGCGGGCAGCTTCGCCCAGCTCGACCGGTTCATCGAGGCCGGCGGCACCTTCATCGACACCGCCGACGTCTACTCCAAGGGCGTGTCCGAGGAGATCGTCGGTCGCTGGCTGCGCGACCGGCCCGGCATGCGGGACCGGGTGGTGATCGCCACCAAGGGGCGGTTCCCGATGGGCCCCGGCGCGAACGACGCCGGGCTGTCCCGGGTGCACCTCACCCGCGCGCTCGACGCCAGCCTGCGCCGACTCGGCGTGGAGGCCGTCGACCTGTACCAGGCCCACGCGTGGGATCCGCTGACGCCGCTGCCGGAAACCCTGCGATTCTTCGACGACGCGGTCCGGGCCGGCAAGATCCGCTACGCCGGGGTCAGCAACTTCACCGGCTGGCAGCTGCAGAAGGCCGCCCTGCTCAGCCAGCACCTCAACCTCACCCCGATCGTCACCCTGCAGCCGCAGTACAACCTGCTGGTCCGGGAGATCGAGTTCGAGATCGTGCCGGTCTGCGAGAACGAGGGGATCGGCATCCTGCCCTGGTCGCCGCTGGGCGGCGGCTGGCTGACCGGCAAGTACCGGCGGGACACCCCACCCACCGGGGCCACCCGCCTCGGCGAGAACCCGGACCGGGGTGTCGAGGCGTACGCCGGGCGCAACGCCCAGGAGCGCACCTGGCAGGTCATCGACGCGGTACGCCAGGTGGCGGAGAAGCGGGGCGTGTCGATGTCCGCGGTGGCCCTGGCCTGGCTGGCCGACCGGCCGGCGGTCACCTCGGTGATCCTCGGCGCCCGTACCACCGAGCAGCTCGACGACAACCTCACCGCCGCCGACCTGCTCCTTCACGCCGAGGAGACCCGACTGCTGGACGAGGCGAGCGCCCCGCTGGTGGCGGACTACCCGTACGGCGGACCGGGCGTGCAGCAACGCTCCCGCGAGCTGCCCGGCGGCTGAGGCGGCACCTGGCCGTCGGTGGCGAGGCGGGCGTGCAGGTGCATGTCGTGCCAGCCGTCGGCGTGGCGACCCTCGCCGCGTTTCGTGCCCTCCACCGGGAAACCGGCGCGCTGCGCCACCCGGCAGGACGGGGCGTTCGCCGTCGAGTGGCACAGCTCGACACGGTGCAGCCGCAGCGTCCCGAAGCACCAGCCGGCCACCGCGGTCAGGGCCCGCGGCGTGACGCGACGACCGCGGGCGCCCGGGAGCACCCAGTACGACACCTCGGCCAGACCGTCCGCGAGGGCGACCCGGCGCAGGCTGATCTGCCCGACGACGGACCCCGCCTCGAGCACCGCCCACCCGGCGCCGGTTTCGGCGCGCCACCGGACCGGCCAGGCGGCGATCCAGTCGGCGGCCTCGTCGTCGGTCATCGACCGGCAGTGCCAGCGCTGGATCGCGGGATCGGCGTACCCGGCCACCACCGCCGGACGATCCGCCGGCTGCCACGGCCGCAGCAGGAGACCGTCGGCCTGGAGGTCGGGCTGGGCGAGCGCGGCCATCGAGCCGGGCGGCACCGCGGGAGTGGCGAGCAACGGCACGAGCCGACTTTAGAGGGCGGTTCGGTCAGCGGCGTTTGGCGGAGGCGTAGGCGGGCGGTCGGGTCCGCTCGGCGTCGATGCCGATCTGCTGGGCGAAGCGTGGGTCGACGGCGACCAGCGGGCGCGGCCCGAACAGCGCCATCGCCGTCAACAGCTCCTCGGTGCCCCGCTCGCTCCACGCCGGTCGGCGTTCCGGCGCCAGGTCGGCGTGCGCACGCCGCTGCCGGCGCAGCACGCGGCGCGCTGCCGCCCCGGTCTCCGGCACCTCGCACAGCCACCAGCCGCCGAGCACGGTCGCCAGGCAGAACAGCAGGAGACCGACGACGGAAGCGGGCCCGCCCGCGGTACGTC
>NZ_QGGF01000694.1 GCF_003857015.1 Micromonospora globispora
GCCCGGCTGTCCGGCGTGGACCGGGCGAGCGCCGCGGCCTCGGCCAGTTCCGGGCTGTCGACCCGGTCGCCGAGCAGGGCGCGCAGCGCCCGGTCCACGCCGGACAGCCGGGCGTCGAGGACCTTCACCGGGTCGGCGGTCGACCAGATCGCCGGCACGTACTCGGCGACCATCCGAGGGCTGAAGCTGTAGTAGGTGGCGGTGACCAGTTCCGGCCCGACCGCGCCGAGCGGGGCGGAACGCAGCGCGAAGTATCCGGGCCAGCGCTCATCGGTCGGCAGGCCGAGGGCCGCCGCCTCCTCGGTCAGCTCCGGCGCGTAGTAGACCAGCGCGTGCACCGGCTCGATCAGGTGCCACAGCTGCCGGACCATCTTCGGTTCCATGTCGTCCTCCCCGGCGTTGACCCCGTTCATCTTGTCGATGACAAGTTTGTGCCTGACCCGCTAACTTGTCAATGACAAGATGGGCGGGCGGCTTGGCGACGGGGGGTGAGCTGGGTCACGATGGGCGCGAGGAGGTCGCCCGATGGCTGACCCGTGGCTCGCCCTGGAGTTCGGCGCCGATCCTGCGGAGCGGATCGCGCAGATCGGTGCCGCCCATGAAGCGTTCGTCAACGCCGGCGCGGCGCCGCGGGTCCGTGAGGTGGTCGCCGAGTCCTGGCGACGCTCCGCCGGGGCGCTGCTGGACCCGGAAGCCACCGCCCCGGTCGACCTGACCGACAACGCCCTGGAGAGCTACCGCGCCGCCCACCCGCTCGCCCGGGTGCTGCCCCTGTTCCGGGACCTGCTCGGTGGCATCGCGCAGGACGGCGCGCACCTGATGGCGGTCTGCGACGCGTACGGGCGGCTGCTCTGGGTGGAGGGACATCCCGGAGTGCTCCGACACGCCGAGCGGATGAACTTCCTCCCCGGCGCCCGGTGGGACGAGGCGCACGCCGGCACCAACGCCCCCGGCACCGCCCTCGCGATCGACCACAGTGTGCAGATCTTCGCCACCGAGCACTTCGTCCGGCCGGTGCAGCGCTGGACCTGCGCCGCCGCCCCCATCCACGACCCGACGACCGGGCGGCTGCTCGGCGCCGTCGACATCACCGGCGGCGACCATCTCGCCAACCCGCAGAGTCTCGCCCTGGTCCGGGCCACCGCCCGGGCGGCCGAGGCGTTCCTGGCCAGCGCCGCGCCGATCGAACCGGACGTGGTGCACGTGGCCGCCCTCGGCCGCGACGAGGCGGAGCTGCGCGTCGGCGGGCGCCGGATCCGGCTCGGCCGCCGGCACAGCGAGCTGCTGGTGCTGCTCCTCGACCACCCCGAGGGGCGTACCGGGGAACAGCTCGGCCTCGACCTCTACGGCGACGACCGGCTGCACCCGGTCACCCTGCGCGCCGAACTGTCCCGGCTGCGCCGGGCGCTCGGCCCGGAGCTGCTCGACTCCCGCCCGTACCGGCTGCGCGGGAGCGTGCGCGCCGACTTCCGTACCGTCACCGATCTGCTGGAACGCGGCGACCCGGCGGGGGCGCTCCAGGCGTACCAGGGGCCCCTGCTGCCCGGGTCGGACGCGCCGGGAGTGGCCCGACTGCGCCGGCTGGTCGACGGGCAGCTCCGCGCGGCCGTGCTGGCCGCCGCGGACCCCGCGCTGCTCGCGGCCTGGACCGCGACGC
>NZ_QGGF01000695.1 GCF_003857015.1 Micromonospora globispora
CGACCGCCGCATCCAACAAGGCCTCAGCACCACCGAAACCATGAGATGCCTCAAGCGCTACATCGCCCGAGAGATCTACACCCTGCTGACCGCTTGACGGACCATAGGAGCATCCGCCCGGAGCCGGGCACGGCGGGCCACACCCCACCACCCAACCACCCAAAGACCGCAAAGAAACGGCGGAGCTAACCCAAGGCCGCAAGGCACGGCGGAAGCAACCACCCAAGCCCGCAAGACACACACGGGCACCCCGGCACCCGGAGCCACGGTTAGCGTGAGCCGGTGCCCCTTCCCGCTCCCCTCGCCTCCGGCCGGACCGCCGACGTGTACGCGCTCGACGGTGCCCAGGTGCTACGCCGCTACCGAGCCGGCGGCGACGTCCGCGCCGAGGCCCAGGTGATGCGTCACCTGCACGCCCGGGGCTATCCGGTGCCGAAGGTGCACCACGCCGACGGCCGCGATCTAGTTCTGGACCGGCTGTCCGGTCCCACCCTCGCGGAGGCCGTCGTCGGGGCGTCATCGATGTCCGGTACGCCGCCCACGTCCTGGCGGACCTGCACGTCCGGCTGCACGCGCTGCCCGCCGCCCGGTCGGCCGATCCGGAGACCCGGATCCTCCACCTCGACCTGCATCCGGAGAACGTCATCCTCACCACGGCCGGCCCGATGGTGATCGACTGGGCGAACGCGACGGAGGGTCCACCGGAGCTGGACGTCGCGATGACGGCGGTGATCCTCGCGGAGGTGGCCACGGACCGGGCTTCCCCGCTGTCGAAGCCGGCGGGCGAGTTGCTGGCGGCGTACCTGGCGGAGGTTGGACCGGTCCGGCTGGTGGAGCGGGCGGCGTCCGTACGCGCGGGCCTCGGACCGCTCGACGCCGACCGGCTGGCCGAGGCGGCCGCGTTGGTCCGCCAGGCGATGCCGGAGGCGGTACCGACGCCGCGAGCGGCAGCGGAGGGACGGCCCGGTGACATGGCGCCGGAAGGTGCCGGCCGGTGATCGGACAACTCGGCCGCCTCCTGCGCTACCCGGTGAAGTCGTTGCTCGGCGAGGACCTCACCGCGGTGGAGGTGAGCCCCGCCGGCCTCACCGGCGACCGCCGGCTGGCCCTGGTGCATCGCACGACCGGGCGGGTGGCCAGCGCGAAGAACCCGCACCGGTGGCGGGCCCTGACGACCATCCGCGCCACCGGGGGCCATCCCGGACCGGTACGCCTCATCCTGCCCGACGGCCGCGCTCTCGCCGCCGACGACGAATGCCTGGACGAGACCCTGTCGGCGCTGCTCGGTGAGCCGGTGACGCTGGCCGACCGGGTCCCCCCGAACGCCGTGGTGGAACGGTCCCGACCGGAGTCGGTACTCGCGGCAGGGATCGACGTCCCGGTGCCCGTGGAGGAGAGCCGGCTCGGCACGGCCGCACCGCCGGGCAGCTTCGTCGACTTCGCGCCGGTCCACCTGCTGACCACCGCGACCCTCGACCGGTTAGGGGCCGCCGTGCCGGCTGGCGCGGTCGACCCCATCCGCTACCGGCCGAACCTGGTCGTGGACACCGCCGGAGACGGATTCGACGAGAACGACTGGATCGGTCGGGAGCTGCGCGTCGGCGCGGAGGTGGTGCTGCGGCTGGTCGCCCCGACGCCGCGC
>NZ_QGGF01000696.1 GCF_003857015.1 Micromonospora globispora
GCCCGGGGCCCGTACGGCGGCATCGCCGCCGGCGCGGCCGGCGCCGCCGCCGGGCTGATCCAGGAGGACCTCGACGAGCGGGTGATGCTCGGCGACAGCGGCGCCAACGCCCTCGGCGCGCTGCTCGGCGTGAGCCTGGCCGCCCGCAGCGGCCCGGTCGGTCGGGCCGGGGTCCTCGCCCTGCTCGCCGCGCTCACCGCGGCCAGCGAGAAGGTCAGCTTCACCCAGGTGATCCAGCGGACCCCGGGGCTGCGGGAACTCGACGCGCTGGGCCGGCTCGCCGACTGACGTGAAGAACCCGGCACCCCTCGCCGGCACCGGCCGCGTCGCCGGAGCGGCCGCCCTCATCGCCGTACTCACCGTGCTCAGCCGGCTCGCCGGCTTCGGTCGTACCGCCGTCTTCACCTGGACGCTGGCGCCCACGGACCTCGGCGGCGCGTACGTCGTGGCGAACAACCTGCCGAACTTCATCTTCGAGATCGTGGCCGGCGGGGCGCTGGCCAGTCTCGTCATACCGCTGCTCGCCGGCGCGGTGGAGGCCGGCGACCGGCGGGCGGTGGCCGCCACCACGGGTGCGCTGCTGACCTGGACGCTGACCCTGCTGGTGCCGCTGGCGTTGCTGGTGGCGCTGCTCGCCGACCCGCTGATCGGGCTGCTCGGCGACGGCCTCAGCCTCGCCCAGCAGCAGGCCGGTGCCCGGATGCTGCGGGTGTTCGCCCCGCAGCTGCCGCTGTACGGCGTCGGCATCGTGCTCACCGGCGTGCTCCAGGCGCACCGCCGGTTCGCCTGGCCGGTCATCGCGCCGCTGCTCTCCAGCGTCACCGTCATCGCGGTATACCTCGCCTTCACCGGGGTGGAGGGGCGGCTGGCCGGTGTCGGGGAGGTGAGCCGCGGCGGCGAGCTGCTGCTCTCCGGCGGGACCACGCTCGGCGTGGTGGTGCTCTCCCTGTCGCTGCTCATCCCGCTGCGCCGGCTGGGGCTGCGGCTGCGGCCCAGTTTCAGCTTCCCCGCCGACGCCCGGGCCCGGGTCGGCGCCCTCGCCGTCGCCGGGCTCGTCACCGTCACCGCACAGCAGATCGCGCTGATCATCAGCCTCAACCAGGTCACCTACGGCGCGAAGTCGAACCCCGGCGTCTACAACCTGGCGCTGACCATCTACTTCCTGCCGTGGGCGGTGCTGGCCGTACCGCTGGCCGTGGCGGCGTACCCCACGCTCGCGGCCGCCCGGGCGGCCGGCGACGAGCGGGCCTACCGGGAGACCCTCGCCCCGGCGGTCCGCGGGGTCGTGCTGTTCAGCCTGCTGGGCGCCGCCGCGCTGGTCGGCACGGCCGTCCCGGTCGGGCACTTCTTCTTCGCCCCGGAGGTGGCCGACACGGCCGCCGCGGCCATCGCCGGCTTCGCTCCCGGTCTGCTCGGCTACGGCCTCTTCGCCGTCCTCACCCGGGCCCTCTACGCCCGCGGGGAGACCCGGGCCGCCACCGCAGCCACGGCAGTCGGCTGGCTCACCGTGCCCGCCCTGGCGCTGCTGTTCGGGCACCTGCTGCCGCTGGGCGACCGGGTACCGGCGGTCGCGCTCGCCACCTCGGGCGGCATGCTGGTCCTGGGCGCGTTGCTGGTCGTCGCCGTGCGGCGCTCGGC
>NZ_QGGF01000697.1 GCF_003857015.1 Micromonospora globispora
GTCCAGATGGTGGCGGTGCCGAAGAGCGCGACGCCCATCGCCGTGTCGGACGGGCCGTACGTGGCGTACGCCGGCGCCGAGGCGGGTGCCAGGTGGGTGTGCCGGCGGCGCAGCTCGCGCAGCGTCCGGTCGGCCGCCCTGGTCCGCCACGGCACCCGCCCGAGCAGCAGGAACGCGATGAAGAGCGGGACCAGGGTGAGCATCAGGTAGCCGGCCGGGCGGCCGTTCGACAGCCCGACGAAGGTCCGGATCCCGCCGAGCACGAGCAGGGCGGCGATCAGCATCGCCCCGCGCCGGACCGCGGTGCGCCGGGCCGGGCTGAGCGCCAGCCCGCGCTGGTGCAGGCCGTCGCGTAGCTGGTCGAGCGCCCGGACCACCCACTCGTCGCGGCGCAGTTCCCGGGCGATTACGTGCCGGCCGGCCGCGTTGTAGATGGCCTGGTCCAGCGGGGTCGCCCCGGCCGGCATCGGGCCGCCGGTGGTGAGCCGCCGGTCGGGCTGCACGCCGACGGCTCCGCTGCGGCGCAGGCCGCCGAGCGCTGTCCAGATCGCCAGCTGGTCGCCCCCGTTGAGGTACGCGACCTGCTGCGGGCCGAGCTGCCCGACGCCGCCGACCGGCGTGCCGGCCAGGGCGCGGAAGCGGTGGATCAGCGTGCCGACGACCACCAGGGCCGCCGCCAGGAGGTACCAGCGCAGGAAGGCGGGGCCGGGAATGCCCCAGGTGTCACCCGGTGCCGCGAGGGCGGTCATGGTCTGCTCCTGTCGCGCGAGGGGACGCGGCATCATTGTGGAGCAGACCTGCCAACCCTGATTCCGCCCGCGGACCGAGTTACCAGACCGAGATCCGGCCCGGGTCAGCGGCGGCGGACCGCCTCCTCGACGAGGTCGAGCACCGGCCCCAGGTCGCCGGCGGGGCGGCCCATCGCCAGGTGCAGCACCAGCCCGTCGTAGGCCAGTTCGAGGAACTGGGCCAGCACGTCGATCGGCACGTCCTCGCGGAGCACGCCGGCCTCGCGCTGGCGGACCAGCCGCTCCCGGGTGGCTTCGGCGATGGCCGCCGAGCGTTCGGCCCAGCGCTTGGCGAAGGCGGGGTCGGTCCGCAGTCGCCGGGAGACCTCGAGCTGGCTGCCGAGCCAGCCGGTGGTGTCCGGGGAGATCGCCCGGGCGAGCAGATCCCGCATGACCTGGACCAGGCCGTTGCGGGCCACGGTTTCCACCATGGCGGCGGCGTCGTCCTCGGCCACCGCCAGGAAGAGCGAGTCCTTGTCGCGGAAGTGGTGGAAGATGGCGCCCCGGGACAACCCGGTCGCCTCCTCCAGCCGGCGTACGGTGGCACCCTCGTAGCCGTGCCGGGCGAAACAGGCCCGCGCGGCGGCGAGGATCTCCTGTCGGCGCGCGTCGAGCTGGTCCTGGCTTACTCTGGGCACGGAACGATCGTGTCAGGTGACCCGACCCAATGCAAACCGTACGTACGGCTTGGTTCCCGTTCTGCAAGATCGACTCACGGCGGCGCTCCGGTTAGGATCGCCGGGTGACACAGGCCGCCCCCCCTCCCGAGCACCCGCTGACCGTGGCGGCCGTCCAGGCCGAGCCGGTCCCCGGCGACGTCGCCGGGGACCGGCTCGGGCCGGACGGCCG
>NZ_QGGF01000606.1 GCF_003857015.1 Micromonospora globispora
GACCGGGTCCGACCCGGCTGGGCGGGGGCGGGCTGGGCGATCGCCGCCTGGCAGATCACCCTGGGCTTCGGCATCGGCCTGCCCTTCGCGTACGTCCTCGGGCTGCTCTGCCTCGGCGCGGCGGCCGGGTACGGCTGCTCGTGGTGGCGGCGGCGGGTCCGGCCGGTGTTCCCGCGCCGGCTGCTCCTGGCCGACCTGGCCGGCGGCACCGGCTTCGCCGGGGTGACGCTGGTGATGGCCGCGCCCTACTTCGAGGTGGTGGCCCGGAATCCGGCCGGCCGGCGGACCGTCGCGCAGATCGCGATGTTCTCCCCGCCGCCGCGGGGCTTCCTGACCGCGCCGCCCGAATCGTGGTTGTGGGGGGAGTCGCACGCGGCGGCCCGGGCGACGCTGGGCTTCCCCACCGAGATGACCCTGCTGCCCGGGGTGGTGCTGCTCGGGCTGGCCTGCGCGGGACTGTTCTTCTCCGTGTGGCGGGTGCGGCACCGGGTCGCGTTGGCGGCCGGCGTGCTGGTCAGCGTGGCCCTGGCGGCCGGCACCACGCTGGGCGGGGACGGCGATCCCGGCTACGTCACGCTGGTCCGGCACGTGCCCGGCTGGGACGGCATCCGCACCCCGGGGCGGCTGGTGCTCTGGACGACGCTGCTGCTCGGCGTGCTGGCGGCCGGGGCGCTGACGGTACGCCGGTCGGAGCTTCCGCCGGATGTCCGGGGCTGGCGGCGGTGGGGGCGGTGGGTTCTCGTCCTGCCGCTGCTGCTGGTGCTGGTGGAAGGGGTGAACCGCACCCCGCACGTGCCGGTGCCCGCCGAGCCGGCCGCCCTGCGCGGGCTGGCCGGACCGGCCCTGGTGCTGCCCAGCGGGGGCGGTCGGGAGTTCCACGTGATGCTCTGGTCGACCGACGGCTTCCCCCGGCTGGTCAACGGACTGGCCTCGTTCACCCCGGCCAGCCAGCAGCGGATCCGGGCGGCCAGCGCGACCTTCCCGGACGCCGCGTCGGTGGCGTACCTGCGGGCGGCCGGGGTGCGCACGGTGGTGCTGCTGCCCGGGTACGCCGCGGGCACCCCGTGGCGGGACGCGGCGGCCCGGCCGGTGGACGGGCTGGGGATTCGGCGGGAGACCGTGGGCGACGGGATCGTCTACCACCTCGACTGATGTCAGGGTCCATCCCGGATGATCTTCGTCGGTAGGCTCGGGGACCGGATCCGAGACGAGAGGGGTACGCCCATGCATCCGATCAGGACCGGTTACCTGGTCGCCGCCCGTTCGGCGGTGGAACTGCTCGCCGACCCGGCCGTCGCGCAGCGGTGGGACGCGCCGAGCGCGCTCGCCGAGTTCCGCGTCGGCGGGCTCGCCGGGCACCTCGCCTCCCAGGTGCTGGCCGTCCCCGGGGTGCTGGCCGAGCCGGTGCCGGCCGGCGAGCCGGTGGGGCTGCTCGACCACTACGCCCGGGGCACCTGGATCGGCGCGTCGGTCGACGACGAGGTGAACGTGGGCATCCGACGCTCCGGGGAGCGGTACGCCGCCGACGGCCCCGAGGAGCTGGTGGCCGCGGTCCGGGCCGCGGTCGACGAGCTGGCCGCCGCGCTGCCGGCCGAGCCGGAGGGGCGGGTGGTCCACCTGGCCCGGGGGCCGTGG
>NZ_QGGF01000532.1 GCF_003857015.1 Micromonospora globispora
GGATCTCGTCGAGCCGGGCGGCGGCCGCCGGCCCGGCGGCCGGTGAGCTGCTCGCCGGCCATGCTCGACCGGATCTGCTCCAGTCTGGCCGAGCCGGCCGAGTCGAGCGTGGCCTTCTGGATCTCCAGCATCCGGCCCTCGACGGAGTTGCCGGCCAGCTCGGCGCGGCCCATGGCGTTGGCGTACCGGCGCTCGATCCGGTCCCGCACCTCGTCCAGAGCGGGGGTGGTGCCGGGGGCGGTCAGCGAGGACATCGACTCCAGCGAGCGGGCCACACTCTCCTGCATCTTGGCCTGCTCCAACTGGCTGAGCAGCTTGGTGCGCTCGGCCAGCTTCTGCTGGAGGATCATGGAATTGTTCTCCACCGCCTTGCGGGCCTGGGCGGCCGCGCCGAGCGCCTGGTCGTGCAGCGTCTTCAGGTCCTCGGTGGCCTGCTCGGCGGAGACCAGCTGAGTGGCGAGGAGCTGGGCGGACTGCTCGTATCGCCCGGCCTCGGCGTCGTCACCCTTGGCCCGCGCCTGGTCGGCGAGGACCAGGGCCTGCCGGGCGTTGGCCTGGAGCTGCTCGACCTCGGTCATCTGCCGGGACAGCTTCATCTCCAGCTGGCGCTGGTTGCCGATCACCGCGGCCGCCTGCTGGACCAGCGCCTGGTGCTGGCGCTGGGCCTCCTCGATGGCCTGCTGGATCTGCACCTTCGGGTCGGCGTGCTCGTCGATCTTCGCGCCGAAGAGCGCCATCAGGTACTTCCAGCCCTTGACGAACGGGTTCGCCATCTCCGCGTGTCCCCTCAGTTAGCGTCGCTCCGCCTCGACCATGCCAGGCGGGGCCGACCGGCGGGCCGCGGGGCATGTCTCCATCGTCCCAGCCGGACGCCACACCGGCATCCGTACCGACCAGCGGAGCGCTCAGACAGCCCTGATCAACCCTACGCGGCGGGAGCCACCCCGGCCACGGAGCGGCGCGCGGATCAGGCGGCGCAGACCACGTCCCGGTCCGCGGAGCGGACCCGGGTGGTGCGCAACGTCGCCTTGAGCGGCGAATCCTGCCGGACCTGGACGGCCACCGCGCCGTCGGAGGTCACCTGGCGGACGCCGCGGTTGGTGGCCTTGCGTACGGCGGCCGGAGCAGCCGCAGCGGCCGGCGCCGGCTCGTCGGCGACCGGGACCAGCACCCCGGGCATCTGCTCGGCCAGGGCGACGTGGTCGCTGACCTCGCGGAGCAGCTCGGAGAGGCGGGCGCCGAGCGCGTCGCAGATGGCGGCCAGCAGCTCGCTGGAGGGCTCCTTCTGGCCGCGCTCGATCTCGGAGAGGTAGCCCAGGCTCACGTTGGCGGCGGAGGAGACCTCGCGCAGGGTGCGGTGCTGCCCCTGCCGGCGCGCTCGCAGTGCGTCACCGATCACACGGCGTAGCAGGACCATCGCACCTCCCCCTGACGGGACACCATCTCCACCGGGCGTGCCGCGCCGGACGCGGCGGGCCGCCCCGGCGCCGACGTCGACCGTCGGAGCCTTCCCGCAACCGTACCCGTTGGCCGGCCCGGCGACATCCCACCCCGCCGCTCCAATCCCGGCGACCCTGTCTCTTATAAACATCTGACTCTGACGACGACCGCAT
>NZ_QGGF01000540.1 GCF_003857015.1 Micromonospora globispora
GGCGAGCGCGGGGGCGACGTCGAGGTGGCCGTGCATGGCGCGGCTGAGCACGGCGGCGGCCCGGCCGGCGACCAGGATGCTGGCGGCGCCGCCGCGGCGCAGCGCGCCGACCAGCGCCGACATCACGGACGCCGGTTCGTCGACGACCTCCAGGACGGAGTGGCAGAGCACCAGGTCGACGCTGGCCGGCTCGACCAGCCCGGCGAGTGCGTCGCCGTCGCCCTGCACCGCGCGTACCCGGTCAGCGACCCCGGCCTCGGCGGCCCGGCGGGTCAGCGCGGCGAGTGCGTCGGGGCTGGCGTCGACCACGGTGACCCAGTGGCCGGCCTCGGCGAGCGGGACGGCGAAGCCGCCGGTGCCGCCGCCGATGTCGAGCACGGTGAGCCGCTCGCCGGTCCGGCGGGCCAGCTCGTCCCGAAGCACCGCCCAGATGACGGCGGTGCGGGGGGTCAGCGTTCGAGTCTGCTCCACCCGGTCGAGCCTAGTCACCCGCGCCAGTCACCCCGTGCCGCCGGTGCTCACGAGTCGGCGCCGCCCTCGGGGTCATCCTCCGCCCGCGAACGCCGGGCGTTGGCGACCGGACCGTCGGTCACCGGGTATTCCCGGGCCTCGCACTGGTGCGGGTGCCAGTCCGCGCCCAGCCGGGTCCGCCGACTGTTCGCCACCGCGTGGTACGTCTCGCTCATGTCCTCCCCCTCGTGGTGCGGGAACACTTCCTGAAACACCTGGATCGAGCAGGACGATCCCGGGCTCCGCCAGGATCACAGTGCGGTGCGACCAGCACCTTTCCGGTTTGTAAAAGTTTCAAACGAAAGCCGCGGTGTGTCGCGCGTCTCCGGCGGCCGGGCCGATTGCCAGCCTGCCGCCGGCCCGGTCACCCTGATCGGATGGTCCTGCTGCTCGCCGCCTTCGGCATCGTGCTGCTCGGTGCGTTCGCCCAGGCGGTCAGCGGCTTCGGGTACGCGCTGGTGACCGTGCCGCTGCTGGCCGCCGCGATCGACCCCCGCAGTGCCGTCCTGGTCTCCGCGCTGACCGGCATCGGGCTGACCCTGGTCGCGGCCGTCCGCGAGCGCGCGTACGCGCAGTGGCGGGTCGCGGCGGCGCTCACCGGGACCGCCCTGCTCGGGCTGCCGGTCGGCCTGCTGGTCCTCGCGCACGCGCCGGAACGGATGCTCAGCGCGGTGATCGCGGTGGTGGTGCTCGGCTGCGTCGCCCTGGTCTGGTTCAACGCCCGGATCCGCACCGGCCGGCTCGGGCTCGGAATGGTCGGCGTGCTCGTCGGGGTGCTCACCGCCGCCACCGGCACCAACGGGCCGCCGCTGGTCGCCGCGTTCCACTCGCTCGGCTACGACCCGCGCACCTTCCGGGCCACCCTCGCCGCGACCTTCTCCGGCACCGGCCTGATGGGCCTGGCGGGATTCGCGGCGACCGGCCAGGTGCACCTCGACGTGGTGCGGACCGCCCTGATCGCCCTCCCGGCCGTGCCGCTCGGCTGGTGGCTGGGCAACCTGCTGTTCCACCGGATCGACCCGGTGGTGTTCCGGCGGATCGTGCTGGTCGGGCTGCTCGGCAGCGCCGGCGCCGCACTGGTC
>NZ_QGGF01000574.1 GCF_003857015.1 Micromonospora globispora
GGACACCACCACTCCCCCGATTGCCGTCGAGGGGTGATCCGTCGGCCGGTGGCCGGCGGGCAGGGCCCGTCGCCGTCAGGTCATCGGCAGCTGGTAGCGCCGCTCGCCACCGCCGGTCGCGGTGATCAGGCGCACCTCGCCGGTCCGCAGGCCGTACGTGACCGACCAGCGGGTGTGCGGCTGCCGGACGGAATCGAGGACGGCCAGGGCGGCGGGGGCGTCCACCACGCCGCCGGCCCGGTCCAGCGCCTCGGCGATCACCCCGTACCGGTGGTCCTGCCGCAGCTGCCGCTCCGGTACGTCCACCGCCGGCACGTTGGTCAGCGCCTGCCACCGGCCCCGCCCGCGCTGGGCCCGCATCGTGCCGTCGACGAACTCGATCACCGAGGACGCGCCCGTGGCGTCGGCGAGCAGGTAGTGCAGCGGTGGACCGCCGTCGAAGTCGAGGTTGTAGCGTTCGAACACGGCGATCGCCTCGTCCACCGTGGCCGCGTTGTCCAGCACGAGGCGCAGGATGCGGACCGAGCCGACGGTCGGTCGACCCGGCACCGGGCGCGCGGTCGCCCGGTCGTCGGCAGCCAGCCCCACCGCGAGCCCGCGTTCGTTCATCCCGTCGAAGGGCAGCAGCGGGGCGTTGAGCAGCCGACGGTCACCGGCCGGGTCCGGCCCGACGCCGAGGTACGAGATGTCCACCAGGGACACCGAGGCGTAGCCGTCCGGCGGGTCGGTCCGCAGCACCAGCGCCGGATTCGGGTCCCAGTCGAAGTTGCGGGCGAACAGCGGCCGGGTCCGGTCACCGAGGGCCGCGAAGAGCGAGCAGCCGAACGGGCTCGCCTCCGGTGTGGCCGACGTGCCGACCGTCGGGTCGTAGTCGCCGACGTAGGTCATCTCGTACAGCGGCAGGTCGTCGACCTTGCGCAGGCTGGCCAGGGTCCGCTCGGCCTCGCCCGGGTCCTGCCGGGAGGCGGTCGGCATCCCGGCGGCGGCCGGCGGGGACGCCGGGGACTGCGGGCTTCCACAGGAGGCGACGGCGAGCAGCAGGGTGACGCCGGTGGCGAGCAGGGTCCTCCGCATGCTCGCGACGCTATGGCAGGCAGAGATGGTTGTCCATCGCCGGAGCGATCACCAGGCGCCTTCGACCTGCGGCGTGCCGGCCGTCAGGAGGCCGGGATCCTGGCCAGCTGCTCCTCGATCGCCTCGCCGGTGAGGGCCGGCCGACCACCCGGGTGCCCGACGGTGGCGCCGGCCGCCGCGACGGCGTACCGGGCGGTCCGGTCGTGCGGCTCACCGCGGAGCAGACCGACGGTGAGCGCGGCGACGAACGCGTCACCGGCCCCGGTGCTGTCCACTGTGGGCGTCTCGCTGAGCGGCACGAAGAGCTCGCCGTCCGCCCAGACGAAGGCGTTGCCCTCCCCGGCCACCTCGACGGCCACCAGGGACGGGCCCCGCCCGAGCAGTTCCCGGCCGGCGTGCAGGCCGGCCTCGGCGTCCTTCGGTGGGTCACCGACGAGCAGCCCGGCCTCCCGCGCGTCGGCGCGCAGCACGTCGGCGAGGCGAAGCAGCTCGGCGCCGCCCTCGGAGTCC
>NZ_QGGF01000698.1 GCF_003857015.1 Micromonospora globispora
GCAGGCCCCCGACGCCGTCGTGCTGGACACCACCGAGCTGGGCATCGACGAGGTCGTCGCCCGGCTGCGCGAGCTGCTCACCGAGCGGGGGGTCGCATGATCGAGGACAGCGCGGGCTGGGTGGAGCTGCGGGAGCCGGACGTCGACGTCGAGGAGCAGTCCGGCCCGCAGCCCGTGGTGGCCGTGGTCGGCCGCCCCAACGTCGGCAAGTCAACCCTGGTCAACCGGATCATCGGGCGCCGTCAGGCGGTCGTCGAGGACATCCCCGGGGTGACCCGGGACCGCGTCCCGTACGACGCGCAGTGGTCCGGCCGGGCGTTCACCGTCGTGGACACCGGCGGCTGGGAGCCGGACGCCAAGGACCGGGCCGCCGCCATCGCCGCGCAGGCGGAGGCGGCCGTCGCCACCGCCGACGTGGTGCTCTTCGTGGTCGACGCCGTGGTCGGCTCGACCGACGTGGACGAGGCTGCGGTGAAGATGCTGCGCCGCAGCGCCAAGCCGGTCATCCTGGTCGCGAACAAGGCCGACAACGCCTCCATCGAGATGGAGGCCACCTCGCTCTGGTCGCTCGGCCTCGGCGAGCCGTACCCGGTCTCCGCGCTGCACGGCCGGGGTTCCGGTGAGCTGCTCGACGCCATCATGGACGCGCTGCCCGAGGCGCCGAAGATCGTCGAGAACCGGCCGCGCGGCCCGCGCCGGGTGGCCCTGGTCGGCCGTCCCAACGTGGGCAAGTCCAGCCTGCTGAACCGCTTCTCCGGTGAGGAGCGGGCGGTGGTCGACTCCATCGCCGGCACCACCGTCGACCCGGTGGACAGCCTGGTGGAGATCGGCGGGGAGACCTGGCAGCTGGTGGACACCGCCGGCCTGCGCAAGCGGGTCGGCAAGGCCAGCGGCACCGAGTACTACGCCAGCCTGCGGACCGCCGCCGCGATCGAGGCCGCCGAGGTCGCGGTGGTGCTGCTCGACGCCAGCGAGGTCATCAGCGAGCAGGACCAGCGGATCCTCACCATGGTCACCGAGGCCGGTCGGGCCCTGGTGATCGCCTTCAACAAGTGGGACCTGGTCGACGGCGACCGCCGGTACTACCTGGACAAGGAGATCGAGCGGGAGCTGCGCCGGATTCCCTGGGCGATCCGACTCAACCTGTCGGCGAAGACCGGCCGGGCGGTGGACAAGCTCGCCCCGGCGCTGCACAAGGCCCTGGCGAGCTGGGAGACCCGGATCCCGACCGCGCAGCTCAACCAGTGGCTGACCGCCCTGGTCCAGGCCACCCCGCACCCGGTGCGCGGTGGCCGGGCGCCGCGCATCCTCTTCGCCACCCAGGCCGGGGTGGCGCCGCCGCGGTTCGTGCTCTTCACCACCGGTCCGCTGGACGCCGGCTACCAGCGCTTCGTCGAGCGCAAGCTCCGCGAGGAGTTCGGCTTCGAGGGCAGCCCGATCGAGATCTCGGTACGCCCGCGCAAGAAGCTCGGCCCCGGTGGCCGCGGCAAGGCCCATGGCTGACGATCTCCTTCCAGTACGCCGGGCGGTCCCGCACCGCCCGGCGTAAGGCTGTCCCCACCACCCTCCTAGGAC
>NZ_QGGF01000651.1 GCF_003857015.1 Micromonospora globispora
GCGGCGGCCACCCGGGGACCGGGAACCCGCCGCCGGCGGGCGGCTGAGAAAATTCAGGAGCGGCGCGTCTTCGCCACCTCGGGCGACTCGCTCTCCAGCGGCACGGCGTGCGCCGGCACCAGGCCGAGCTGCACGGCCGGCCGGGGCAGCGTCGCGTCGAGCGCCCAGTCCGCCCCCACCCGGGCCCGGTTCGCCGGCATGGCCAGCAGGTGGTAGCCCCGGGTGACCGCCTTTCCCGGCAGTCCGGCGAGGTGGACGTTCAACGGGTTCGCCGCGGCGTCCTTGCCGCCCAGGTCGACCACCCACCCCAGCTCGCGGTGCTTGTACGGCTTGCGGGTGCCCTGGCCGTACGAGGCGGCGATGTTGTGCGCGGCCAGCTTGCCCTGCCGCTGCGCGTGCTGGGCGGTCATCCCACAGATCTGGCCGGGGCGGGTCAGGTCGGGCACGGCCGCGGCGTCGCCGCAGGCGTACACCTCGGGATAGCCGGGGACGTTGAGGAACTCGTCGACCACCAGGCGTCCCTTCTCCGTGCGCAGCCCCAGCTCGGCGACGAACGGGTCGGGGCGAACGCCGACGCACCAGATCAGGCTGCAGGTCGGCACGTACTCGCCGTCGGTGAGCATCACCCCGTCCGGGGTGGCCTCCGACACCGAGGTGCCCATCCGCACGTCCACCCCGCGCCGTCGGAGCACCCGGTCCGCGGTGCGCGACAGCCGCTGGTCCAGCTCGGGGAGCACCCGGGGTGCCACGTCGAGCAGCATCCAGCGGGGCCGGATGTTCAAGTGCGGTCGCTGGGTGACGAGCCGGTCGGTGAAGAGCTGCCCGTGCGCGGCCACCTCGGTACCGGTGTAGCCGGCGCCCACCACCACAAAGGTGGTGCGGGCCCGCTGCTCGGCCGGGTCGTCGGTCACCTCCGCCAGCTCGATCTGCCGGACCACGTGGTCGTGCAGGAAGAGCGCCTCGGGCAGGCCCCGGAAGCCGTGCGCGTACTCGGTCACCCCGGGGATCGGCAACAACTTGTTGACACTCCCGACGGCGAGCACCAGCCGGTCGTACGCGAGCTTCCCCGCGTCCCCCTCCGGCTGGTGGTAGCCGACCCAGCGGTTCTGCAGGTCGACGCGGTCGGCCTCGCCGATCACCACCCGGACGCCGTTCAGGGTGCCGGACAGCGGCACCGAGATCCGGGTCGGCTCCACCACCCCGGCGGCGACCTCGGGTAGCAGCGGCAGGTAGAGGAAGTAGTCGGTCGAGTTCAGCAGGACGATCTCGGCCCGTTTGCCGGCCAGCCGGCTCAACGTCTTCGCCGCGTGGTATCCGGCGAACCCGGCCCCCACGATCACCACACGAGGTTTCGTCATGCCCCCTGCCGTTCCCGTCGACACGCCGGGCAAACGCGGCAATAAGTCGGCCCCCGCCTCGAGAGCTGACCGGCGGTTCACCCGTACCGGGTGGGGCCGGCTCACCCGGAGGCAACGGAGGGTGGGAGGACAGAGCCGAGGGAGGAGAACGACATGGCGGTCCGGACCACGGTACGTCCCTCGCCCGAGGACGTCTTCCCGCTCCACCCCGCGT
>NZ_QGGF01000125.1 GCF_003857015.1 Micromonospora globispora
TTCGCCCGGCGGGTGTTGGAGGGCCTCGGGCCGGTCGCCGAGCGGCTGGGGCGCCGCGACCGGCTGGTGGTGCTGGGCCACTCGCTCGGTGGGGTGGTCGCCGAGTCCGTCCTGGTCGCCGCCGGGATCCTGGTCGGGTACGCCCGCCGGCTGGACGCCGGTTTCGACCCGGCGCTGGCCGCCACCGCGCTGGTCCTGCTCGGGCTGGTCCTGCTGGTGGGCCCGCTGCGCGACGCCGGTGCGCTGGAGATCCGTGCCGCCAACCAGCCGGTCGCCCCGGTGAGCGCCACCACAAGGAACGCCAGCACCGCCAGCCCGGTGGTCAGTACCCGGGCGAGCAGCTTCCGGACCAGGTCACCACGCATCTCGGCCGTCCCGTGGTCGCCGGATCAGGCGTCGACGCCGGCGGAGAGCTGCTCGGACGCCTGCGCGCCCGGCTGGGCGGGCACCGCCGCGACCTGCTCGCCCGGCGCCCGTCGGACGTCGATGACCTGGCCGGTCAGCTCCGAGATCAGCACGTCCAGCGACGCCTGCGCGACCGCCTCGGCGGAGAGCAGGGTGTGCTCCGGCTCCTCGCCGAACGCCTTGGTCCGCATCGGGGTGGCGGTGCGCTCGGGGTTGATGCAGTTGACCCGTACGCCGAACTCGGCCCACTCGTCGGCGAGCGCCTGGGTCAGGTTGACTAGCGCGGCCTTGGTCGCCGAGTAGAGCGCGTACCGGGCCCGGCCCCGGGTGTACGAGCTGGAGGTGTAGAGCAGCAGCTGGCCCTTGGTCTGCTGGAGGTAGGGCAGCGACTGCCGGGCGATGGTGACCGGGCCGACGAAGTTGACGTGCAGGAGCCGTTCCATGGTCTCCTCGTCCATCTCGGCCAGCGCGCCCTTTTCGAGGATGCCGGCGGTGACCACCACGTGGTCGATCCGGCCGGTGGCCTCGAAGGCGGTCTTCAGCGCGGCCGCCACGTCCTCGGCCCGCTCGACGTGGGTGCCGGTGGTGGAGCGGCTGAACGGGAAGACCTGGGCGCCGTAGCGGCGGGCCAGTTCGGTGAGGTCGTGGCCGATGCCGTAGCTGCCGCCGAAGACCACGATGGTGCGGCCGGTCAGTTCCTCGCTGTAGCGCCGGTCGGTCAGCCGGGGCGCCTGCGCGGCGGCGAGCTGGAAGAGCTTGTCCGCGAGGTGCACGTCGACCGGGTGGGTGACCTTGATGTTCTCGTCCGAGCCGTCGATCACCTTGATCGGCGTGCCGGGCAGGTAGCGCAGCACCACGCCGCAGTCGTCGGTGGCGGCGAAGTCGGGGTCACCCTCGGCGCGCCGGTACGCCTCGCGGATGGTGCCGGAGCGGAACGCCTGCGGGGTCTGGCCGCGGCGCAGCGTGGAGCGGACCGGGATGTCGGTGATGCAGTCGTTCTCGTCGACCTGGATGATCGTGTCGGCCGAGGGGATCGCCACGTCGACCGCCGAGTACGTCCAGAGCGCGTTCACGCACTCGCGCACGATCCGGGCGCTGACCAGCGGCCGCACGGCGTCGTGGAAGAGGATGTTGACGTCGCCCTCGCCGATCGCGTCCAGGGCGATCCGGGTGGTGGCGTTGCGGGTGTCGCCGCCCTCGATCACCTGGGTGACCTTGCGGAACCCGGCGTTGGCGACGATCCGCTGCGCGTCGGGCACGTGGCCGGTGGCCATCAGCACGATGATCTCGTCGATCTCCGGCGCGGCCTCGAAGACGGCCAGGGTGTGCTCGATGATCGGCTTACCGGCGATCTTGAGCAGCTGCTTGGGGATGCCCAGCCCGAGGCGGATCCCGGTCCCCCCGGCAAGGATCACGGCCACCGTCCGCGATGGGCGCCAGGGTGCCGGGCTCGCCGGCGTGGCGTCCGGTGCGGTGGTGTGGTCCTGCGTCATTGCCGTTCCTCACTTCTGCGGGGGATGGGGTGTTTACGCGCGGATGACCGGGTGGTGAACTTTCTCCGGCAACCAGAAGACCTTAACGCGGACGACGGAGCGCACCGGTCGGG
Organism: Micromonospora globispora; assembly: GCF_003857015.1. Taxonomy (GTDB): domain Bacteria; phylum Actinomycetota; class Actinomycetes; order Mycobacteriales; family Micromonosporaceae; genus Micromonospora; species Micromonospora globispora. The sequence goes on from NZ_QGGF01000125.1 coordinate 2,012, forward strand.
CGGGCCCGGCCGGTGCGCTCACCAGCCTTACGGCTGGTTCTCGTACGCGGCGATGACCTCCTCGGTCGGGCCGTCCATCCGCAGCACGCCGCTCTCCAGCCAGATCGTCCGCTCGCAGGTGTCGACGATCGAGCTGAGCGAGTGGCTGACCAGGAACACGGTGCCGGCGCTCTCGCGCAGCTCACGGACCCGCTGCTCGCTGCGGCGGCGGAACTTCCGGTCGCCGGTTGCCAGCGCCTCGTCGATGAGCAGCACGTCGTGCTTCTTCGCGGCGGCGATGGCGAAGCGCAGCCGGGCGCCCATGCCGGAGGAGTAGGTACGCATCGGCAGCGAGGCGAAGTCGCCCCGCTCGTTGATCCCGGAGAACTCGATGATCTCCGGGGCCAGCCGCTTGACCTCCTCGGGCGCCATGCCCATGGCCAGGCAGCCGAGCACCACGTTGCGCTCGCCGGAGAGGTCGTTGAGCAGGGCGGCGTTCACGCCGAGCAGCGACGGCTGGCCCATCGTGTAGACCGCACCCCGGTCCACCGGGAGCAGCCCGGCGATGGCCCGCAGCAGGGTGGACTTGCCGGAGCCGTTGCTGCCGATCAGGCCGATGGCCTCACCCTGGTACGCGGTGAAGCTCACCCCCTTGACCGCGTGCACCTCGGTGATGTTCGGAGCGTTGGTGCGGGACACGATCCGCTTGAGGGCGGAGACGGGGCTGGTGCCACCGGTGGCGCCCTTGTGAATCCGGTAGACCACGTGCACGTCGTCCACCACGACGGTCGGGACGCGGCCCTGGTCGGTCACCGCGGTGCTGCCCGCCGGCTGGGTCTGGTCAGCCACGGCCGTACTCCTCTTCTCCGCGCCAGAAGTAGATGAACCCGCCCACGCCGACCAGCACCGCCCAGGCGATCCCGAGCAGCCACAGCTGCGTCGGCGGCGAGACCAGGTTCTGCCGGTTGGACTCCAGCAGCGCGTGCCGGGCCAGCTCGATGTAGACCAGCGCCGGGTTGCCCTCCAGGATGGTCGCCGCCCAGGGGGGCAGGTGCTGCCGGAACAGTGCGACCGGGTAGAGCACGCCGGAGGCGTACAGCCAGGTCCGCATGACGAACGGCATGACCTGCTTGAGGTCGGTGACCTTCGCGCCGATCCGGGCCATGATCATGGTCAGGCCGATGTTGAACACCGTCTGGAGCAGCAGCGTCGGGACGATCAGCACCCAGCGGAAGGTGATCGGCTCGCCGGTGAGCAGGACGATGCCGGCCAGCACCACCATCGACATCAGCAGCTGCTGGAGCTGGACCAGGGTGACCGTGATCGGCAGCGCGGCCCGCGGGAACTGCAGCGCCCGGATCAGCCCCAGGTTCGAGGTGATCGCGCTGGTGCCGTTCGTCACCGCGGTCTGGGTGAACATGAAGATGAAGACGCCCGTGCACAGGTACGCGATGAAGTTCGACACGTTCCGGTGCTGGTTCAGGATCAAGCCGAAGATCAGGAAGTAGACCGCGGCGTTGGTCACCGGGGTCAGCACCTGCCAGAGCTGCCCGAGCTGGGTCTGACTGAACGACGACGCGACCTTCGCCCGCGAGTACGCCGTCATGAAGTGCCGGTAGGCCCAGAGCTTGCGGGTGTATTCGGCCAGGGGCGGGCGTTCCCCGGCGACCCGCAGCCCGTACCGCTGCGCGAGCTGAGCCTGGCTCAGCCCGGAGTCGGGGTCGGCCACCGCGGTGTTGGCCATGGTCAGGCGCTCCGATCTTTCGTGCCGATGGGGAGCAGAAGAAAAGGTGTCGCGGCGATGAAATCTAGCGGGCCGGTGCGGAATCGTCCGCCTCGCTGCTGCGTGGAAGGTAGTCCAAAACACGTCGGGACGCAACCGTATCGTCGTTGCGCTACATTGTCTCACGTGACGACCGAGAAGAGGCGTGCCCCGGCAGGCGCGGCGGTGCTGCGTGGTGAGATCACCACCGCCATCCGTGCCGCCGTCATGCAGGAGTTGGCCGAGGTCGGCTACGGCCGTCTCTCGATCGAGGCGGTGGCCCGGCGGGCCGGCGTGAGCAAGACGGCGATCTACCGCCGTTGGCGTTCGAAACTCGACCTGGTGCTGGACATGGTCTCCGCCGTGGCGGGGCGCAACCTGCCGCTGCTCGACACCGGCAGCCTCCTGGGTGACCTGGAGATCCTGCTGCACGTGATGGCTCGGGCGCTGCGCCACCGGCTCGCCTCGCAGATCATTCCGGACCTGCTCGCCGAGGCCGCCCGCAACCCGCAGATCGCGGAGAAGCTCCAGGCGGCGCTGGACGACTACCAGCAGGCGGTCGGCCGGATCCTGATCGGCCGGGCCGTCGAGCGCGGGGAACTCTCGCCGGACACCGACCCCCGGGCCGCGGTCGACCTCATCGTCGGGCCGATCTACTGGCGCCTGGCCATCGCCCGGGCTCCGCTGGACACGGCCGAGGTGCCCCGCATGGCCTCGGCGATCGTCGCGGCGCTCCGGGTAGCATGCGTGAGGCCTGTTCGCGACGAGGTGGAAGTGTGACCCCCGGCGCCGTCGTCCGTGACCTGCCGCGCGCAACCACACCGATTCACCCGGCCGGTCGCGAAAAGATGCGGCGGCCAACCGGTTCACCTCAAGCAGCTACTATCGCCCCCCGAAAGCCGGAAACCCCCAAATGAGCATTTTGTCGACAGGAGGAAGCCCCATGCCCGGGCCGCACCCAGAGTTCATCCCCCCAGCACGACCGATCATCGGTGAGGCCGAGATCGAGGCGGCTGTCCGGGTGCTGCGGAGCGGCCGGGTCGTGCAGGGCCCGGAAGTCGCCGCGTTCGAGGAGGAGTTCGGCGAGCTGGTCGCCGGGCGGCACTGCGTGGCCGTCAACTCCGGCACGTCCGCTCTCCAGCTCACCCTGATGGCGCTCGGGTTCGGCCCGGGCGACGAGGTCATCGTGCCCTCGTTCTCCTTCGCCGCCAGCGCCAACGCGGTCCGGCTGGTCGGTGCCGAGCCGGTCTTCGTGGACATCGAGCCGGGCAGCTTCTGCGTCGACCCGGAGGCGGTCGCCGCCGCGGTCACCCCGCGGACCGTCGCCATCATGCCGGTTCACCTGTACGGCCACCCCGCCGCGATGGACCAGATCATGGCCATCGCCGAGCGGCACAACCTGGCCGTCGTCGAGGACGCCGCCCAGGCGCACGGCGCGACCCTGCACGGCACCCCGGTCGGCGCCTTCGGCACCGCCGGCTGCTTCAGCTTCTACCCGACGAAGAACATGCACGCCCTGGAGGGCGGCATGGTCACCACCGCCGACGCCGAGCTGGCCCGCACCCTGCGGCTGCTGCGCAACCAGGGCATGGAGCAGCGGTACGCCAACGAGATCGTCGGCGCCAACATGCGGATGACGGACGTCGCCGCGGCGATCGGCCGGGTGCAGCTCGGTCAGCTCGGCGAGTGGACCGAGCAGCGCCGGGCCAACGCCAAGTACCTCGACTCCAACATCACCGGCATGGTCACCCCGCCGGTGGCCGACGCCGCCAAGCACGTCTACCACCAGTACACGGTGCGGGTGCGGGGCGACCGGGACGCCGCCCAGGCGCGCCTGACCGAGCTGGGCATCGGCAACGCCGTCTACTACCCGACCCCGATCCACCGGCTCAAGCCGTACCTCACCGAGGACGGCAAGCCGGGCCCGTGGGAGCTGCCGGAGACCGAGCGGGCCGCCGCCGAGGTGGTCTCGCTGCCGGTGCACCCGTCGCTGTCCCAGTCCGACCTCGAGCGCATCGCTGAGGCCGCCAACCTGGCCGGGGGTGCCCGATGAGCGAGGGCCGCAAGCTGCGCGCCGGCCTGATCGGCCTCGGCGCGATGGGCCGCAACCACGGCCGCGTCCTGTCGAACCTGGACGGCGTCGAGCTGGTCGGGGTCGTCGACCCGGCCGGCGACGTCACCGGCACGCTGCGCGCCCCGGTGGTGTCCGAGCTCGGTGAGCTGCTGGCCATGGGCATCGACTACGCAGTGATCGCCTGCCCGACCGCGCTGCACGAGTCGGTCGGTCTGGAGCTGGCCGCCAACGGGGTCTGCGCGCTGATCGAGAAGCCGCTCGCCCAGTCCGTCGAGGCGGCCACCCGACTGGTCGAGGCGTTCGAGTCCGCCGGCCTGGTCGCCGGTGTGGGCCACATCGAGCGCTACAACCCGGCCCTGCAGAACCTGCGCACCCGGCTGGAGGCCGGCGAGCTGGGCGAGGTCTACCAGGTCGTCACCCGGCGCCAGGGGCCGTTCCCGCACCGGATCGCCGACGTCGGCGTGGTGATGGACCTGGCCACCCACGACATCGACCTCACCGCATGGGTCACCGGCCAGGAGTACTCGTCCGTCTCGGCCCGCACGGTGTCCCGCAGCGGCCGACTGCACGAGGACATGGTCGCCGTGGTCGGCCAGCTCGCCGACGGCACGATGGTCAACCACCTGGTCAACTGGCTCAGCCCGCTCAAGGAGCGGTCCACGGTGATCACCGGTGACCGGGGCTGCTTCGTGGCCGACACCCTCACCGCCGACCTGACCTTCTACGCCAACGGCGCCATCGACACCGAGTGGGAGGCGCTGCGCGCGTTCCGCGGCGTGGCCGAGGGCGACATGGTCCGGTACGCGATCCCGAAGCGGGAGCCGCTGCTCGTCGAGCACGAGCGGTTCCGCGACGCGGTCGAGGGCAAGCAGAGCGACATCGTGACCCTGCGGCAGGGTCTGCGGACCGTGCAGGTTGCCGCCGCCCTGCTGGAGTCCGCCTCCGTGGGCAAGACGGTCGGCGTCGGTCCCTCCAGCGGGGACGACAGCGAGCAGAGCGGACGGGTCGCCGTCGGCTGATCCGGGCGTACGTAGCCGAGGGCCGGACCGCGACGCGGTCCGGCCCTCGTGCATGTGGTCCGTCAGTCGGCGGTCGGGTCCGCGACGCCCAGCAACGCGTCGAAGTGGTGCCTGGTGACCGTCCAGTCCCAGGTCGCCAGGGCGTGCGCCGCGGCGGCGGCCCCGCCGGCCCGCCAGGCCTCCTCGTCGGCCGTCTCCGCCCGGATCCGGGCGGCCGCCTCCGCCGGGGTGCGGACCACCCAGTCCGCCGGGAAGAGGCTGTGCGCCCCGTGCTCCCGTGCCGCGAAGAACGGCCAGTCGCGGACCACCGGCACGGCGCCGCTCGCCGCGCCCTCCACCACGGCGCAGTGGAAGCTCTCCCGGACCGAGGTGCTGAGAATGACCCCGATCTCGGTGAGCGCCTTCGGCACGTCGGTGACCTGCCCGATCCGGACCACCGCGCCCGCCGGCTCCAGCTCGGCGAGGTCGACCTCGAGCGCCTCCCCGTAGGCGCGGATCGCCTCGCCCGCCCCGGTGTTCAGCCCGGCGCCGACCAGCAGCAGCCGGTACCGCGGATCCTCGGCCCGCAGCAGCCGCAGCACCTCGATCGCCCACCTCGGGTCCTTCGCCACCGCGCTGATCCCGACCAGCCCGAGGGTGAACCGGGCGGCCGGCTCCTTCGGCATGGCGTAGGGGCGCAGGTCCATCGCGTTGCTGATCACGTGCAGCCGGGGCGCGTACTCGCCGACCAGGTCCGGCGACACCGCCGCGGCCAGGTCGCGCAGGTGGTCGGAGACGAACACGACATCGTCGATCCGGCTGAAGTCGATCAGGTGCGGCCAGAAGCTGAACGCCTCGAAGCTGTGCAGCCGCAGCACCACCCGGGTGTCACCGGGGTCGACCAGGGTCACCATGACGGCCGTGGCGACGGCCCAGTCGACGAAGAGGACGTCCGCCCAATCCAGGTGCGGGCGCAGCCAGCGTTCCACCTGCTCGCCGTACTCCGAACCGCCGAGCACCGGCTCGGCCACCATCGCGTCCACCCGCCGGGTCAGCGGCGCGGCGACCGGGTCGTCGGCAAGGTGCAGGTAGCGGAACTCCACCCCGGGGTGATCGGCGTACCGCTCCCGGATCTCGCGGAGGAAGTGGTCGTTGCCGTTCGTCATCACCAGCAACCGCAGCGGCCGGTCGGCCGGCGGCGGCGCCGCCGGAACGGAGCGACCCCGGGGGGCCAGCAGCACCCGACCGACCGCGCTGTCCCGCAGCGGGGCGAGGAAGGCCGCCGGATCGTCGACCAGTGGCGAGGTGAGTTGGTCGAACTGCACGGTCCGGTGGAACTGGGTGCGCAGGGCGCGGTGCAGTCGCCGGGCCGCCGCCGCCCGGTCGCCCCGGGCGTACGCCTGGTCGGCCGCGGCCAGCTCGGCGCCGACCGCCTCGGCCAGGTGGGCGGGCGTACGGCCGGCCTTCAGCTCCCCGGTCACCTCCTGCACCAGCAGGTCCGCCCGGGTGTCGGCGTCCACGGTGCGGGCCACGGCGGCCAGGGCGGCCCGGGACTCCTCCGGCGACCAGCCGGCTCGGATCATCCCGGTGCGCAGCCGCTTCGCCAGGGTGACCCGGCTCGGGGTGGGCAGCACCCGCGCGGCGGCGAGCCCGCGCAGCAGTCGAACCGCGGTGCCGTGGCGGACGACGGCGGGCGAGGTGACCCGCCGCAGCACCGGCTCCAGCGGGCCCTTCATGGCTGGCCGTCTCGGGTCACGGGCGTCTCCGGTCACTGCGCGGGGGCCCCGCCGGCCCGCGGGCCGGTTGAGCGTGATCGACAGCGTGCATGTTAACGTCAACCGGTCTGGACGAAATGGCCGGGAAGGTTCGGGGTGCCTGCAACTTCTGACCGGGACGTCGCTGTTCTGACCCCTTGGTACCCCACCCGGGAGCTGCCGTTCCGGGGCGCGTTCGTCCGGGCGATGGTCGACGCCACCGCCCCCGGCTGCGACCGGATGACCGTCTACCACTGTGACGCCTGGGTGGCCGCGCTCGACGAGCCGACCGACCGGGCGGTCCTCGCCGCGCACCGCGCGCTGATGCCGCACACGCTGCACCGCAACCCGACCGTCGGCGGGGCCGAGCTGGTCTACGTGCCGGTCCCGGTGCCCCGCGGCCGCGGGCACGCCGAGATCGCCGACCGGCACGACGTCGCGCTCCGCGCCGCGCTGGGTGGCGAGCCGATCGACGCCCCGGTGGTGCACGCCCACGTCGGGCTGCCCAGCGGCTGGGCGGCGATCCGCAATGCCCGCCCGGACGCGCGGATCTTCGTCACCGAGCACGCCAGCTTCCTCGACAAGGTGCTGGAGACGCCGCGCGGGCGGGAGATGTACGACGAGGTGCTGCACCGCTGCACCGGCTTCCTGGCCGTGGGGGAGGGGGTGCGCCGGCCGCTCGTCGAGGCGTTCCCGCACCACGCCGACCGGATCGGCTCGATCTCCAACCCGATCTCCTTCGACCAGCCCCGGGCCACGCCGGTCACCGCGCTGCGCCGCTGGCTCTTCGCCGGCGCGTTGTCCGAGCTGAAGGGCGTCCCGCTGCTGCTGGAGGCGTTCGTCCGGTGCCGGGCGGAGGAGCCGGAGCTGACCCTCACCCTGGTGGGCGAGGGTGCGCTGCAGGCCAGCCTGACCGCCCGCGCGGCCGAGCTGGGGGTGGCCGACGCGGTCACCTTCACCGGGGCGATCCCGCCGGACGAGGCGCTGCGACTGATGCGCGAGCACGACGTGCTGGTCCACCCGAGCCGGGCGGAGACCTTCGGCGTCGCGGTGATCGAGGCGGTGGCCGCCGGGCTGCCGGTTCTGGTCACCCGCTGCGGCGGCCCGGAGCGCACGCTGGCCGGCGTGGAGGACGCCGCCGGTGTGATGATCGACGTGACGGACGACCCGGAGACGATCGTCGCCGGCTACCGCACGCTACGGTCCCGTCTTCCGCAGGGCCTCGACCCGTCACTCGCCCGCAAGGTGCTGTCCGACCGGTACGGGTACGCTGCGGTCGCCCGCACCCACCACGGTCTCTGGTTCTCCGACCAGGCGGCCCCGTCGGCCTGAGCCGACGCGACCAGAGCTGATGGAGTGAGATGCACGTTCTTTTCCTGTCCGTCGGGGGAACCCGGCGGCGTGCGGTGGTGGAGGAGTCCGCCCAGGTCCTCGCCGACGGCGGGACGGCCACCGTGGTCGTCGACCGGGCGGGACCGTGGAGCAAGGAGACCTTCGCCACCGGCGTGACGGTGGTCGAGCTGGCCGGTCTCGAGCAGCGCCAACCGGCGCTGCGGTTCGAGCAGGCGGTGCTGTACAAGGCGCCCCGGAAGGTCCTGCGGACGGTCGGCCGGGGGCCGCTGCGCCGCTTCGCCAAGCGGGCCGAGAAGTCGTACGAGCGCCGGGTCGCCTCGCGTGTCCACCGGGCGTTACTGCGGATGCGGGGTGACGTCCGGCCCCGGCTGGTCGAGTCGCTGATCCGTCGGGGCGCGGGGGTGGACGTGGTGGTGGTCACGGACCCGCTCGCCATGCCGTACGCGGCACGCCTGGTGACCGGCGCCGCGCAGGCGTCGAAACCGAGCGTCTGCTTCAGTTACGACTACGCTGGTGATACGCCGAAACGTCAGCTCCGGTCGATGTCGGATGCCGTCCAGGGGGACAACTCATGAATCGGACGCGGGAGCCGCGCCGACCACGCATTCTCTACCTCTCGTTCTACTTTCCGCCCTCCCGGGCCAGCGGCGTCTACCGCGCCCGGGCCACGGCGAACTACCTTGCCGCGCAGGGCTGGGAGGTCACCGCGTTCGCCTCGCCGCTGAAGTTCCTGCACAACGTGATCGGCTCGGTGGACGAGCAGCTCGCGGAGACGGTGGATCCGAGCATCCGGGTGGAGCGGCCGAACATCAGCCATTTCGCCTGGGAACGGGACCTGCGGCACTTCAGCCGCTTCCGGGGCATGTCGCCCATTCTGGCCCGCAACATCTACAACTTCGGGCTGAAGAAGTTCTTCCCCGAGCACTACCTCTCCTGGGCGGCCGCGGCGGTTCGCAAGGCGGTCAAGATGCACGCCCGGCGCCGCTTCGACGTGGTGCTGGCGACCGGCAACCCGTTCGCCTCGTTCGCCGCCGCGTGGATGATCCACAAGCTCACCGGCGTGCCGTTCGCCGTCGACTACCGGGACGCCTGGACGCTGAACATGTTCACCGAGGAGCCCGCGTACGAGCCGGACCACCCGGCCTGGAAGTGGGAGAAGCGCATCCTGCGCGACGCCTCCGCATCCGTCTTCGTGAACCAGCCGCTGCGTACCTGGTACGCCGAGCGGTACCCGGACGCGGCGGACCGGATGATGGTCGTGCCGAACGGCTGGGACCCGGACCTGCTCACCCAGCTCGAACCGACCGGCGCGACGAGCACCACCGACGAGGCCCGCCCGCTGCGCTTCGCCTTCCTCGGCACGATGAACAACACCCAGCCGGTCGAGCAGCTGGCGGAGGCCTTCGAGCTGGCCCGCCGCCACCCGGAGCTGGCCGACGCCGAGCTGAACATCTACGGCCACCTGGGCTACTTCAAGCAGAGCCAGGCCGAGCTGATGGGCCGGCTCGGGCTGCCCGGCGGGGAGCACGGGCACTCGCTGCCGGACACCGGCATCCACTACCGCGGCCCGGTCTCGAAGACCGAGGTCGGCAAGGTGTACCAGGAGAGCGACGTTCTGGTGTTCCTCGCCGGCGGCGCCCGGTACGTGACGTCCGGCAAGATCTTCGAGTACATGGCGAGCGGCAGCCCGATCGTCTCGGTGCACGCGCCGGGCATCGCCGCACAGGACGTGCTGGCCGGCTACCCGCTCTGGTTCAACCCGAACAGCCTGGACGTGAACGACATCGCCGAGGCGATGATCGCCGCCGGCAAGGCGGCCCGGGACATGTCCGCCGAGCAGCGGGCCGTGGCCCGTGCCCACGCCGCCACCTTCACCCGGGAGGCGGTCACGGCTCCGCTGGAGGCGCGGCTGCGGGGGATGGTCAAGCGCGGCATCGCCGGTGGGGAGACGCGGTCGTGACGACGGTCCGGGAGCACGAGGAGAGGTCTGCGACGGTGGCGGAGAGTCGGCAACCGCGGGTGCTGCTGCTCGCGTTCAACCTGCGTCCGCACGAGCGGGTGAAGGCGTTGGCCGAGCGGCTGCTCGACGAGGGCGCGCGGGTCGACCTGCTGGTGCTCAGCGACAAGAACTGGGACGACCTGGCCGACCGGCCGAACCTGCACATCCTGGCCCTGCGGGGGGCGGAGAAGCGGCACCCGGTGATGCGGGTGGAGCGGATCCTGGTCACCCGGGCCCCGGAGAAGGTGCTCAACGGGCTGGGCCGGCTCACCGGAGACGGCGCGGCCGGCCGGCCGGTCCGGAGCCTGCAGCGCCGGCAGGAGCGGCTCTCCAAGGCGTTCCACCGCAGGGTCTTCATGAAGACGTACCAGAACTTCCGGCCGCTGGTGCTGTCCCGGATCTTCGACAAGCGGCTGCCGGGGCTCGGCCTCGACCACGTCGACATGATCGTGGCCTCGGACGCGCTGTCGGTGACGCTCGGCTGGAAGCTGGCCCGCCGCTTCCCGAACGCGGTGGCGACCACCTCGCTCGACCCGCCGCCGGTCTCCGAGGCGGCCGCGCGCCGCTGACCGCGCAGACGGATCGGGGGTGGTCGCAGGAAGCGACCACCCCCGATGTCTGTGCTCAGCGCGCGTGCTCGGCGAGGATCCGCACCACGTTCTGGGCCGCCCGGCCGTCGCCGTACGGGGTGCCGCGGCCGGCGCTCGGCGCGGGCCGGGTCACCGTCTCCACCCAGCCCTGACCGCCCAGCGCGGTGGGGTCCGGGACGAGCCGGTTCCAGTCGTCGTGCAGGGTCTCCACCCACTCGGTCTCCGGCCGCAGCGTGGTGCACGGCCGGTCCAGCAGGTACGCCTCCTTCTGCAGGCCGCCGGAGTCGGTGACGACGCCGACGGAGCCGAGCACCGCGGCGACCATGCCGGCGTACGGCAGGGGACGGCCCACGTGCAGCGAACCGCCGGCCAGCTTGATGCCGTACTCGTCCGCCCGGGCGACCAGTCGCGGGTGGGCCAGCAGCGCGACCGGCACGGGGAGCTCGGCCAGGGCGGCGACCAGCGTGGCGAGCCGGCGCGGGTCGTCGGTGTTCTCCGCCCGGTGCAGGGTGGCGAGCAGGTACGGCGCGTCCGGGTCGATCCCCTCGGGCAGTTCGAACCGGGGCTGCCCACCGGCCAGCACGGTGTCCCGGACCCGCAGACAGACGTCGACCATCACGTCGCCGGCCAGCACCGCCCGGGCCGCCAGCCCCTCGGCGGCCAGGTGCCGCATCGCCTCCTCGGTGGGGGCGAGCAGCAGGTCGGCACAGTGATCGGTGAGCACCCGGTTGTGCTCCTCGGGCATCTGGCGGTTGAACGAGCGCAGCCCCGCCTCCAGGTGCGCGACCGGCAGGTGCATCTTCACCGCGGAGAGCGCGCCGGCCAGCGTGGAGTTGGTGTCGCCGTAGACGAGCACCCAGTCGGGCCGCTGCTCGGCGAGCACCGGGTCCAGGGCGGCCAGGGTGCGGCCGGTCTGCACGCCGTGGCTGCCCGAACCGATGCCGAGGTGCACGTCCGGGTCCGGGATGCCGAGGCCGGAGAAGAAGACGTCGGAGAGGTCGGCATCGTAGTGCTGCCCGGTGTGCACGATGACGTGCTCGTGGTCGGTGGCGGCGAACGCCGCGGCGATGGGCGCGAGTTTGACCAGCTGCGGCCGGGCCCCGACGATGCTGAGGACCTTCATCTGAGTGTTTCCTCCGATTCATGTACGTGATCGGCCGGTGGCCCGGGGGGTGGAATGGGTGCCAGGTCCGCCGGCCCAGCGCGAGGGCGGCCTAGGCTAACATCGCTGCCTTTCTTCCACGGACGGTAACGCCCGTGGCGGCGTTCGCCCGCCCTGCTCCACGAACATCGACGGAGAGTGATCGACGCCCCCCGCTCGCCAGGTCCCGTCCCGTACAGTGTTGGGCGCCGAGCGCCGGGTGGGGCTCCCGGGTCGGCGGTTACCAAACAAACAAACGGGGGAACTCTGAGGTGGACGAGCGCGACGACGATCTGCCCGACGCATCTCGTGAACCGGGGGGTGCCGGCACCGCCGGCTCCGCCACCACGCTGATCGATCGACCCGACGACGGACCGGCCGAGCAGATGCCGGAGCCGCGGTGGCGGTACTGGCCGGCGGTCGCGATGGTGGCCACCGGCGCCGCGCTCTACGGATTCTGGAAGCTGAGCCAGGTGCTCCCGCCGATCGGGTACGGCTACTTCGCCCGTCCGCCGATCTACGGGATCATGATCCCGATCTGGGACGATCTCGCGCTGACCGTCATCCCGGCCGCCGTGCTGCTGGCCGGGGTCGGCTGGATGGTCACCTCCTGGCGTCGGCTGCCGACCTGGCTGGCCCTCGCCCTCGTGGTGGTCGCCGGCGTGGTCGCCGCCACCACGGTCAACCTGGTCCGGGGCCAGGTCGGTGAGCTGACCCGGGGGATCGCCACCGGCCCGAAGTCGCCGTACTACACGTCAGACCTGCACTTCGTCTACGAGCTGGGGCTGCGGGAGTTCGTCGAGCGGCACCCCGAGCTGAGTGACAAGTTCCACTCGTACAACTCCCGCACCCACCCGGCGGGCGTCTTCGTCTTCCTCTACCTGCTGTTCCGCATCTTCGGCGCGTCGCAGAGCATGCGGGTCGCCGTGGTCATCGCCGTCGTCGCGTTCACCTCGGCGATCTCCGCCTGGCTGATCGGCCGGACACTGGCGGGAGAGCGCGCCGGCCGGATCGGCGCCGTGCTGTTCGCGGCGGCGCCGGCGCCGCTGATGATGGCGTACAGCAACCTCGACACGGTCTTCGCGGTGCCGATGACGCTCAGCGCGGCGCTGTTCGTCCTGGCCGCCCAGCGCCGCTCGGCGGCGGTGGCCGCGGCGGCCGGCGCGGTGCTCGCCGCCGGCACCCTGATGACGTTCGCCACCTCGTTCATCGCGCTCGCCGCGGCGGTCGCGCTGGTGATCCAGATCGGCTGGCGCGCCGCGGCCCGGCTGCTCGTCGCGGCGGCGGTCGGCGGGCTGGCCGTGCTGGCCCTGGCCTGGCTGGTCCTCGGGTTCGACGTCCTCGCCTCGTACCAGGTCTCCCCGAAGGTCGGCACTCCCTACAACTGGTACTGGCTGGTGGGCAGTCCGGCCGCCTGGCTGATGTACGCCGGTCTGCCGCTGGCCGCCCTCGGCGTCTACGGGGTGTTCCGCAAGGTGCCGGGGGCCGGGCGGCCGGTGCTCGTGACCACGCTGGTGCTCCTCATGCTCGCCTGGGCGGCTCTGCCGTCCGAGCTGACCAAGCTGCGCCCGGGCGAGGTCGAGCGGACCTGGATGTTCCTCTACCCGCTGGTCGCCGCCTGCGCCGGTGTGGTGGTGGACCGGTGGACCGCCGGGTTCGACCGACGCTGGCTGCGCGGAGGCGTGGTCGCCGGCCTGGTGCTGCTCTCGGTGGGGCAGGCGGTGTTCCTTCAGGGGCTCTACAACAACTTCTTCTGACCCCCGTCGCCCGCCACCCGGCCCCTGTGCCGCAGGTCACCGGCGTGGGGTGGCGGGCGCCCCTCCACGTACCGGCGAGGGCGGGTGAGGCGGAGGTTGGCGGGGGTGGTCCTGCCGTACACTCGCGATGGCTCGTGGGGCGGGGTCCCGCGCGAGGCCCGGCGGCTGTGCACCGGCACGTGCCGCCCCGCGACGGACGGACACAGCCCGCAGAGAGGCGGATTCCGGCACATGGCGATCGACGGCGCTGCCGCCCGGCCACACTCCCGTGGCCGGGTCGTGATGCTGGTGGACAACGGGGTCAACGGTGACTCCCGAGTGCAGAAGGCCGCCCGTTCGGCGGCCGATGCCGGCTGGGAGGTCATCCTGCTCGGCCGGTCCCCGGCGCGCGAGGAACGGCACTGGCAGCTCGGTGAAGCACAGGTGCGCCTGCTGAAGATGCCGAACCCGCTGGCCAAGCGCCGGCACGAGTTCCGTCGGGCCTGGCTGCGGTGGCCGCTGGCGTACCCGCCCACCGGGATCGCCGCCCACCGGGCCCAGGCGGTCAAGGCGTGGAAGGCCGACCTGGCGCTGCGGCGGGCGCAGCTGGCCGTCGCCGGCGGCGACAGCGGGCTGAGCGGGGCGGCGCTGACCGCCCAGGAGCTGGCCGCGAAGGTGACCGGCAAGTGGGTCTCCCTGCGGTACTGGTCGCTCACCAACGCCCGGACCCGGCGCAAGCTGCGCAGCCCGTGGGACCGCGCCTACACGAAGTTCTGGCAGACCGTGCAGGGCGACCGCGCCTGGCGCCGGCTGGAGCCGGGGCTGTGGGACTACGAGCTGGCGTACGGGCCGGTGATCGACGAGCTGGCGCCGGACCTGATCCACGCCAACGACTTCCGGATGCTGGGGGTGGGGGCCCGGGCGAAGATCCGCGCGGCCGCCGCCGGCCGGCAGATCAAGCTGGTCTGGGACGCGCACGAGTTCCTTCCCGGCATCAAGCCGTGGCAGGACAACGGCCGCTGGCTGCCGGCCCACGTGGCGCACGAGCGGGAGTACGCGCCGTACGCCGACGCGGTGATGACCGTCTCGGACGGCCTGGCCGAGCTGCTCCAGCGCGAGCACGGGCTGGCCGAGCTGCCGGACGTCGTGCTCAACGCCCCGGCCGCCGACCACGGCGAGCTGGAGCCCGAGGCCCCGGCGCCGGACCTGCGGGCGCTCTGCGGGATCGGCCCCGACGTGCCGCTGCTGGTCTACAGCGGTGCCGCCGCCAAGCAGCGCGGCCTCGACATCATGGTCCAGGCGCTGCCCGAGCTGCCCGGCGTGCACGTCGCGCTGGTGGTCAACAAGCCGACCGGCCCGTACGTCTCCGGCGTCCTGGCCCGGGCGGCGAAGCTCGGCGTGGCGGACCGGGTGCACGCTCTGCCGTACGTGGCGCACTGGCAGGTGGTGCCCTTCCTCTCCGCCGCCGACGCGGGCGTGATCCCGATCCACCACTGGCCCAACCACGAGATCGCGCTGATCACCAAGTTCTTCGAGTACTCGCACGCTCGGCTGCCGCTGATCGTCTCCGACGTGAAGACGATGGCGAAGACGGTCCGCTCGACCGGCCAGGGCGAGGTGTTCCGCGCCGAGGACGTGGCCGACTTCGTCCGCGCGGTCCGGGCGGTGCTGGCGGACCCGCAGCGGTACCGGGCGGTGTACGACCGGCCGGGCCTGCTGGCGCAGTGGACCTGGGAGGCGCAGGCGGAGATCCTGGACGGGATCTACTCCCGGCTGCTGCCGGACCGGGCGCGCCCGGTCACCGGCGCCGGCCCGGTGCCCGCCCCGGTCCCGACCTCGGTGGATGTGGGCGCGTGAGCCAGCCGGACGTGACGGTCATCGTCGCCGTCTACAACACCATGCCGTACCTGACCAGCTGCCTGACCTCGCTGGTGCAGCAGACCATCGGTCTGGAGCGGCTCGAGGTGATCGCGGTGGACGACGGGTCCACCGACGGCAGCGAGGCCGAGCTCGACCGGTTCGCGGAGCGCTACCCCGGCACCTTCACCGTTCTCCACCAGCCCAACTCGGGCGGCCCGGCGACGCCGAGCAACCGCGGCCTGGACCACGCCCGGGGCCGCTACGTCTTCTTCGTCGGCTCGGACGACCACCTCGGGCCGGAGGCGCTGGAGCGGCTGGTCGACGCCGCCGACCGCTGGGGCTCGGACGTGGTCCTCGGCCGGATGGTCGGCGCCAACAAGCGCTACGTCCACCAGGCGATCTACGCCAGCACCGAGGAGCAGGTGGACCTCTTCGACAGCGCGCTGCCCTGGTCGTTGTCGAACACCAAGCTGTTCCGGCGCGACCTCATCGAACGCCACGGCCTGCGGTTCCGCGAGGACATGCCGATGGGCAGCGACCAGCCGTTCACCCTCGAGGCCTGCTTCCGGGCCGGGAAGATCTCCGTCCTGGCCGACTACGAGTACTACTACGCGGTCAAGCGGGAGAACGCGCAGAACATCACCTACGCGAGCCGGTTCGAGGAGCGGCTGCGCTGCGCCGAGGAGCTGCTCGCCTACGACGCCGGGCTCATCGAGCCGGGCCGGCGGCGGGACGCGATCGTGGTGCGGCACTTCACCTGGGAGGTGGCGAAGCTCCTCCGCCCCGAGTTCCTCGAGCTGACGCCGGAGGTCCAGCAGCAGGTCCACGACCGGATCCGCAAGCTGACCGAGACGTACCTCACCGACGGCGTCCGGGACCAGCTCGACGCGGACATCCGGCTGCGGCTGCTGATCGCCCGGGACGCCGACCTCGACCGGCTGGGCGAGTTGATCCGCCAGCAGGCCGGCAGGACCCTGCCGGAGGTGACCGTCGAGGACGGTCGCTGGTACGCCCACTACGTCGGCTTCCGCGACCCGGCGCTGGGCTACCCGGACGACTGGTACGACGTGACCGACCAGGTCGCGAAGCAGCTGGCTCAGCTCACCGCGACCGAGCTGGCGTGGGGGCGGGACGCCGCCGGCGCCCGGGCGCTGGTGGTCACCGCGCAGAGCCGCTGGGCCGAGCTCGCCGAGCTCACCGAGGGCGCGGTGCGGGTCAGCGTCGGCGAGCTGACGGGTGCCATGTCGATGTCTCCCGGCGGCCCCGGTACCGTCGTACGGACGGACTTCGCGGTGGACCAGCTGCTCGCGGTCGTCGCGCCGAGCGGGGAACGTCGGGTGGTACGGGCCGAGGTCACCGCGCTGGGCGGGACCGGGTCGGCACCGCTGCGGACGGAACGACGCATCGCCGCACCACGTCTGCTGGCGCGGCGCGGCGTGCAGCTCCACCTCGTCACGCCCACCACGAACCACAAGGGCCAGGTGATCGTCGCGATCACGCCGGTGACGCCCGGTCGGTTCGTTGCCCGTCTCCGCCGAATGTGGCCCTCAGGAGGAAAGTAGTTCCATGAACATCTGCGTCGTCGCGCTGGGAAAGATCGGTCTGCCGCTCGCCGTGCAGTTCGCCTCGAAGGGGCACCGGGTGATCGGTGCCGACGTCTCCGAGCGGGTGGTGCGGCTGGTCAACGACGGGGCCGTACCGTTCCCGGGTGAGACCGACCTGGACGTCAAGCTGAAGGAGGCGGTGGCCGCCGGGCTCTTCTCGGCCACCACCGACACCGCCGCCGCGGTCGCCCAGTCGGAGGCGGTCGTCGTGGTCGTCCCGCTCTTCGTGGACGCGGAAGGTGTGCCGGACTTCGGCTGGATGGACGACGCCACCCGGGCCATCGCGGCGGGTCTCAAGCCGGGCACCCTGGTCAGCTACGAGACCACCCTGCCGGTCGGCACCACCCGCAACCGCTGGGCGCCGATGCTGGAGGAGCGTTCCGGGCTCACCGCCGGCAAGGACTTCCACCTGGTCTTCAGCCCGGAGCGGGTGCTCACCGGTCGGGTCTTCGCCGACCTGCGCCGCTACCCGAAGCTGGTCGGCGGCATCGACGAGGCGTCGGCCGAGCACGGCGTGCGCTTCTACGAGGCGGTGCTGGACTTCGACGAGCGGGCCGACCTCGATCGGCCGAACGGCGTCTGGGACCTGGGCTCGGCCGAGGCGTCCGAGCTGGCCAAGCTCGCCGAGACGACCTACCGGGACGTCAACATCGGCCTGGCGAACCAGTTCGCCCGGTTCGCCGACACCGTCGGCGTGGACGTCACCAAGGTCATCGAGGCCTGCAACACCCAGCCGTACAGCCACATCCACCAGCCGGGCATCGCGGTCGGCGGCCACTGCATCCCGATCTACCCGAGGATGTACCTGTGGAACGACCCGGCGGCCACCGTCGTCCGGTCGGCCCGTGAGGCCAACGCCGCCATGCCGGAGTACGCCGTCGACCTGCTCGCCGCCGCGTACGGCGACCTGACCGACGTCGGGGTGCTGGTGCTCGGCGCCGCCTACCGCGGCGGGGTCAAGGAGACCGCCTTCTCCGGTGTCTTCCCGACGGTGGAGGCGCTGCGCCGCCGGGGCGCCAAGCCGTACGTCTCCGACCCGATGTACAGCAACGAGGAGCTCGAGGCGCACGGCCTGCCGGGCTACCAGGGCGAGCCGATCGGCGCCGCCGTCATCCAGGCCGACCACGCCGAGTACCGCACCCTCTCCCCGGCCGACCTGCCGGGCGTGACGGTGCTGGTCGACGGCCGCCGGGTGACCGACCCGGCCCGCTGGACCGGCGTCCGTCGGGTGGTCATCGGCGGCTGAACCCGTCCGCCCGACAGCGGGCCCCGGCCGGTCGTCGGCCGGGGCCCGCTGCGTTGCGCGGCCCGGCCGACACCCCCGGTGACCAGCGCGGCTGATATTCACCTGCCGGACACCCCGGCAATACTTGTGTTACTTGGCCCGTTTAAGGTCGCAGCTGCCCGGTATCGCACCTGATCGACATCGGTGAGCAGACAGGAGCGTGTCGTTGTTCAGCAGAGTACGGAGCCAGCAGGGGTTCGCCATGGTCGGCGCGACCCTGCTCGGCTACGGGATCATGATCCTGTCCGGCGTCTTCGGCTGGGTGATCCCGTACGCGGTCGCCGCGCTCGTCGTCATCGCCGGTGAGCTGGCCCTGGCCACCCGGTTCGCCGAGACGGGCGAGCTGCTGCAGAAGGCCGGCCTCGGGCTGGTCTGGCGGCGGCTCACCCGTGACCTGTCGGTCGTCCTGCTGATCGTCAGCGCGGTCCGGCCGGGGGTGGGTGCGACCATCGCGGTCATGCTGCTGCCCGCCGGGCTGTGGGCCGTGGCCGTCGGCACCGCCGCGCTGACCAGGGTCGCCGAGGGGCGGGCCGCCACCCCGGCGTTCACCCGGAACATCGACCTCGGCGCGCTGCGCCGGGTGCCGGTCCCGCCGGTCTGGGCCCAGCGGCTCGCCGGCCTGCGGCTGCCGCTGCTCAACGTCCTCCTCGTGCCGGCGGCCGTGGTGGCCGCGCTGGTCGACGACGTGGCACCGGTGGTGGTGACCGGGCTGGTCACCCTGGCCGCGGGGCTGGTCACCGCGGCGGTGCTGGCGCTCACCGGGCTGCGCGGGCGCGGCGGAGCCCCCGGCGTGCTGCCCGCGGTGCACGACTGGATGGCCCGGGAACGGCCGGAGGTCGCGCTGTACTTCGCCGGCCCCGGCAAGGACGCCTACCAGGCCAACATGTGGCTCGCCCCGATCGAGGCGACCGGGCGTCGGGCGGTCGTGCTGCTGCGCGCCGAGGACGCGTTCGGCGCGCTGGCCGACACCCGGCTGCCGGTGATCTGCGTACCGGCCGGGGTGGACTTCATGAACCTCGACCTGAGCAGCATCAAGGTCGCCCTGTACGCGGCGAACGTCGGCGCCAACATCCACATGCTCCGCGAGCCGGGCATGAAGCACGTCTTCGTCGGGCACGGGGACAGCGACAAGCAGGCCAGCGTCAACCCGTACAGCAAGGTGTACGACGAGGTCTGGGTGGCCGGACCGGCCGGCCGGGAGCGCTACGCCCGGGCCGGGGTGGGCGTGCTGGACCGCGACATCGTGGAGATCGGCCGCCCGCAGCTCGCCGGGGTGCACACCTTCGGCTCGGCCGAGGCCGACCACACCTTCACCGTCCTGTACGCGCCCACCTGGGAGGGCTGGCTGGACGACGACCCGTACCACACCTCGCTGGTGCTGATGGGGGAGCGGATCGTCAGCGGGCTGCTCGCCGCCGGCGACGTCCGGGTGATCTACAAGCCGCACCCGCTGACCGGCAGCCGGTCGAAGAAGGCCGGCGCGGTCCACGACCGCATCGTCGCCCGGATCCGGGCCGCCGGTGGGGACACCGACGCCACCTCGCTGGACGGCACCGGCCACCTGGTGGTCACCGGCCGCACCCCGGCCCTGTTCGACTGCTTCAACGCCACCGACCTGCTGGTCAGCGACGTCTCCAGCGTGGTCTCCGACTTCGTGCAGAGCGAGCGGCCGTACGTGGTGGCCAACCCGGGGGACCTGCCCGAGGACGAGTTCCGTCGGGAGTTCCCCACCGCCCGGGCGGCGTACCTGCTCTCGTCCGACTGCGGCGAGCTGGAGAAGATCCTCGCCGTCACCCGGACCGGGGACGACCCGATGACGGAGGCGCGGCGGGAGCTGAAGGAGTACCTGCTCGGGCCGGCCGGGGTGAACCCGATGGACCGGTTCCGGGAGGAGGTCGGCCGCCTCTGCGGCTGACCGCCGCAACGACGGAGGGCGACGGTGGACGGCGGGCGGCCGTCCACCGTCGCCCTCGGCGCGTTCAGCCCCGCTGCGGCGGGTTGTCGACGTCCCGGGAGATGACCTCGCCCTTCTCGTCGACCCAGCCCTTCGGCCGCGCCGGGTTGCCGGCGACCAGCTGGTACGGCTGGACGTCCCGGGTCACCACCGAGCCGGCGGCGATCATCGCGTACTCGCCGACCTCGATGCCGCAGACCAGGGTGGCGTTGGCGCCGATGGAGGCGCCGCGGCGCACCAGGGTCGGGGTGATGGTCCAGTCCGGGTTCTGGGCGCGCGGGCGGAAGTCGTTGGTGAAGACCGCGCAGGGGCCGACGAAGACCTCGTCCTCGATCGTCACGCCCTGGTAGACGGAGACGTTGTTCTGGATCTTCACCAGGTCGCCGACCGTGACGCCGGCGTCGACGTACACGTTGCGTCCGATGACGCAGCCGGCGCCGACCTGCGCGGTCGAGCGGATGTGGGCCAGGTGCCAGACCTTGGTGCCGTCGCCGACCTTGGCGCCCTCCTCCACGTCGGCCGTCGGGTGGACGAAGACGGAGGGGGACCGGTCGTTGGTGTCAGTCATCCTTCAACTCGCATCGTCGGGGGCGCGTCGTCGCGCCGTCGGGGCCACGCCTGCCGCCCGCGCCGGATGACCGTCGCGGACCGCTGCGGGCCAGGGCCGCCCCGCCGCCCCGGGCCTCGATGTCGAGGCCCGGGGC
>NZ_QGGF01000700.1 GCF_003857015.1 Micromonospora globispora
GGCCGGCCCCGGCCAGGCGGCCCGCGCCGAGTCGGTCACCTCGTCCAGACTAGGTACGGCCGGGCCAACCACCACCGGCCCGTCGCCGAACGCGGTCAGCAGCTTCTCGGTCGCGGCCACCGGATCGGCCGCCCCGCCGAGCACGATCACCAGCCGGTCGCCGTGCACACCGCCGATCACCTCGACCCCGATCCGCCGGGCCTGCCGGTAGACGGTGTGCAGCACGGCGGCCACCTCGCCGCCGGGGGAGCGGCCCACCGCCACCGCCACCGGGGGCGCGTCCGTCCAGCCCAGCGCCGCCGCCCGGCTGGCCAGCACGTCCGGCGAGTCGCCGCGCAGCAGCGCGTCGACCAGCAACGCCTGCAACCGGGCGTCCCACGAGCCGCGGGACTCGGCGGCCCGGGCGTACACCCGGGCGGCGGCGAAGGCGATCTCCCGAGAGAAGCGGAGCACCGCCTCGCGCAGTTGCTGCTCCTCGCCCTTCGCGGCGAGGTGCGACACCTGCTCCTCGACCACCTCGATGGTGACCTTGATCAGCGCCACGGTCTGCTGCAGGCTGATCGATCGCGCGAGGGCCTGCGGAGCGGTGGCGAAGACCTCGTCGGAGACCTCCTGGGTGCTGTCCGCGGTGCCGCCGCCCTGACGCAGCCACTGCACCAGCGAGCGGGCGCCGGCCTGGGCCACCAGCATGACCCAGGAGCGCTGGTCCGCCGGGAGTTCCCGGAACCAGGGCAGCGTCTCGTCCATCCGGGCCACGCTGGCGGTGGCCAACGCCCCCGCCGCCCGTTCGATCCGGCGCAGCGTGGCCGACAGGTCGCTACTGCCCGGCTCGTTCACCGCTCCAGCTAAACACGTCCTGACCAGGGACTCCACGCCGAGGTCGGTCCGGCCGCCTCGGGACAGGTCAGCCGCGCGGCGGCGGCAGGCCCTCCGGTCCGGCGCTGCGGAGGGAGCGCGTCAGCTGGCCCCCCGGGGTCTGCAGAAAACAGAGCGCCCCGGGGTACCCGGCCACCCAGGCGGCCTGGTCCGGGGAAAAGATCCGCAGCGAGCGCCATGAGAAGCGTGCCGAATCGTCGGGGACCCAACTCGCCCTCCAGCGCTCGGGTGGACGGATCGGCGGGAGTTTACGACAGCTGCCCCTTCCGCGCGGTCCGCCCTTGCGCCGGTGACGATCTCCGCCGTCCTCGTCGCCGGCCGACGGGGTACGCGGCGCACAGCCCGTCAGGCCCGGCCAGTACGGTGTCAGGGCACGTCGGGGCGACCACCCGGCGTGCGATGGCGAGTGTGAGGAGACCGGGATGGCGCACGGGGAGGCCGACAACGGCTGCGCCCAGGGCGAGCCCTGCCGGCTGGGCCACCACGAACAGCCGGCGCCCGTCAAACACCCCCGCCGGCTGAGCGGCGTGACCCATCCGGTGGAGCCGACCGCCGGCTGGACGCCCGAGCGGGCCGAAGACGAGCCGCCGGCGCCGCGCCAGCGTGGTCCCGAACCGGCTGCGCCGGCCGCGCCCGAGCCGACGCCCGCGCAGGGCTGCC
>NZ_QGGF01000701.1 GCF_003857015.1 Micromonospora globispora
GGTAGCGCAGCGTCGGGTTGACCGTCCGCTGCGTGCCGTCCGCCCCGGTGACCAGGAGCCGGGCCCGTACCGCCATGCCGCCGCTGCCGCCGGCCCGCTCCACCCCGACCAGCCGCGCGGTCACGTCGGCCACCCGCAGCGTCTCCCCGGTGCGGATGGTCCGCTCGGTGTCCCGGCCCTACGCCGAGGAGCCCGCGACACCCACCGCGACCAGGGCGATCCCGGCGTGCGCGACCAGCCCGGCGAGCCCGAGCCCCCGCCGGCCACGGCCGGTCCGGCGCAGCCGGTCGACCGCCTCCCCGGCCAGACCGGTCAGGACGAACGCCGCCGCGCCGAAGGCGGTGAGCGCGGGCAGGCCGGGCCGGCTGAGCAGTCCCACCGCCGCGACGGTGGCCAGCGCCGCCGCGCCCGGTACGAGGAGTCGCCGTACCGCCTGTGCCCGGTCGCCGGGCCGCAGGGCCGGCGTCGCCCCCATCACCAGCAGCACGACGATCGCCAGCGGCACCGCGGTGCGCTGGTAGTAGCCCGGCCCGACCGCGACCCGGGCCCCGCCGAGCGGGCCGGAGAGCAGCGGGAAGATCGTGCCGATCAGCACCACCGCCGCGATCGTCACCAGGAGCATCCCGTTGACCAGTACGGCCGTGGTGCGGGACAGCACCGGCGCGCTCCCGTGGCGGGGCGGCTCGGGGGAACGCCACCCGGTCAGGACGGTCGACGCGACCACCGCCAGCAGCACGAAGCCGAGCAGCATCGGGCCCAGCGGTGAGTCGGTGAAGGCGTGCACGCTGGCCACCGCGCCGGAGCGGGTGAGGAACGCGCCGAGCAGCACCAGCACGAAGCTCGCGCAGGCCAGCGTCAGGTTCCACCCGGCCCGGCCCGCGGTGCGCCCCAGGGCGGTGTGCAGGAACGCGGTGGCGGTCAGCCAGGGCAGCAGGGAGGCGTTCTCCACCGGGTCCCACGCCCAGTAGCCACCCCAGCCGAGCACCGCGTACGACCACCAGGCGCCCAGGCCGATGCCGGCGGTGAGCGCCGCCCAGGCCACCAGCGTCCACGGGCGGGTCACCCGCAGCCAGCCGCGCCCCTCTCGGCCGGCCAGCGGGGCGGCGAGCGCGAAGGCGAACGGCACCACCAGTCCGATGTAGCCGGCGTAGAGCAGCGGTGGGTGCACCCCCATCGCCGGGTGCTGCTGCAGCAGCGGATTGGGCCCGGGCCCGTCGGCCGGCGCCGGGCTCACCTCGCGGAACGGGTTCGCGGCGAACCGGGACAGGGCGAAGAAGAAGAGGGTGACGGTGCTGACCACCACCATCGCGTACGCGTGCAGCCGGGGCGGGTAGCGGCGCCGGGCCAGCAGCGCGGCGTACCCGCCGAGGACCAGCAGCCAGAGCAGCAGGGACCCGTCGAGGGCGGACCAGAGACTGGTCACCGTGTAGTACAGCGGCACGTGGCGTCCGCCGTTCTCCGCCACGAACCGGATGCGGAAGTCGTGCCGGAGCAGGGCCACCGCCAGCAGGAGGCAGGCGACGGCTGCGGTCGCCA
>NZ_QGGF01000170.1 GCF_003857015.1 Micromonospora globispora
GTCCAGCCCTGCTTCGGCAGCACCCGGACCGTGTACGTCAGCCCGTGTTCGTCGAAGTCCGCCGGTTCGCTGCTGGTGATCACCGTCTGCCGGTGGAACTTCTCCCGCCGGTACCCGATCCGCAGGCACCGCTCCTCGACGCTCCGGTAGGTCCGCCCCACCGGTTCCCGTTCCCGTTCCCGCCCCTGCTCGACCGAGTGCAGCGGCGAGAAGTCGCTGGCCGCGTCCAGCCGTACGGTGAACTCCACCGGCTTTCGGTCGTGGTTGAGCACGGTCAGCCGCTCCTCGAACCCGCCGCCGGCGATGGCCCGCTCGCGGATGACCGAGGCCTTGGCGTCCACGTAGTGCGTCGGCTCCCCGGGCACCAGGAAGAAGCGGAGGGTGAAGTAGTTCCGCTCGGCGATGGAGAGCGGGTGCAGCCGTTCACCGTCGAGGCTCAGCCGCCACAGCGACAGGAACCGGGAGTCGAAGTCGAAGAAGCCGCTCGGATTGCTGATGGCCGCCTCGATGTCGCCGTTGTCGTCGCTGAGCACGAAGACGTTGCCGTCGACGATCCGGACCAAGTTTCTCATCCCGGCTCCCGGCGGTCACGGACCGCCGCGCGCGGATGGCGCGCGTCCGGCGGCTGGGCGAAGAGCCGCTCCAGCAGGATGACGAAGCGGAACTGGCCTTCGGTGGTGATGTCGTTGCGCAGCCACGCCGACAGCGCCTTGGCCTCACCGCGCACCATCCGGCAGAAAAAGGCCTCGTCGGTGCGGATCACCGCGTCGGCGTCCCGCGCCTCGCGGCACACCGAGACCGCTCCGTCGGCGATGGTCAGGTGCCAGTGGTCGACCCCGCCGTCCCGGTCCAGGTCGAAGCGGACGGTGCCGGTGGTCTTGCGGAGCAGGCGTTCGTGGCCGTGGCGGCCGAGCCGGTCGAAGAACACCTCGATGGGATCCGACATCGCACCGCCCCCTGCACACGCCCGGCCACCGGGCAACTTCCGGAGCGCGGGCGCTGCGGCCCGGCAACGGACCGGACGGGTCGGCACGCCTGGGGCCCGGCCCTCCGGACGCGATCTGAGCTTACCGTCGGCCGTGGTGCCCGTCCGGCCGATCGGCGAGCCGGGTGGGGTCCGGGGCGGGCGTTCGGGCCGCGCCGGGCAGGATGTCGGGATGCGCCTGGTGTCCCTGCTGCCGTCCGCGACGGAGATCGTCTACGCCCTCGGTCTCGGGGACGACCTGGTCGGGGTGACCTTCGAATGTGAGGTGCCGCCCGCCGACCGGGCCGCCCGGACGATCGTGGTGGGCGGCCGGGACACCCGCGGGATGAGTCCCGGCGAGATCGACGCGTACGTCCGGACGCAGCTCGCGGCCGGCGAGGACCTCTACACCCGGCACGCGGACGCGCGGGCCGGCCTCGACCCGGAGCTGATCCTGACCCAGGACCTCTGCCGGGTCTGCGCCCTCCCCTCCGACCGCGTGTCGGACGCGGTGGAGTACCTGGGCTGCCGCGCCGACGTGCTGTCGCTGGACCCGTACACGCTGGAGG
>NZ_QGGF01000703.1 GCF_003857015.1 Micromonospora globispora
CCCGTCGGCGTCGAGCACACACACCAGCTCCGCGTCGGCGGCCTCCAGCCCGGCGTGCACGGCAGCGCCGTAGCCCCGGCGCGCCTCGTGTACCACCCGGGCACCGTGCCCGGCGGCGACCTCGGGCGAGCCGTCCCGCGAGCCGTTGTCCACCACGATCGCCCGGTAGCCGGGAGGCAGGGCGGTGAGCACGCCGGGCAGCGCGGCGGCCTCGTCCAGACAGGGCAGCACCACGTCGATCTGTGTCGGCATACCGCCGACGCTAGGGCGCGACGCGGCTGCACGAGGGCGGATCGGGCCTTACGGATCGCTTACCGGGTACCGGATTCTTACCGGACGGTGACGTCGTGCCGGTTCGGCTGCCGCGGGGCCCGCGCAGGTCGTACCGTCCGGTCGTCATGACCTCGACCCACGCGCCGGCCCGCGCATCCGTTCGGACCCCGACCCGCCGTTCCGCCGACCTGGTCGTGCTCGGCGTCGAGGCGGTGCTGCTCGCCGCCGCCGTGGCGGTGGGTGCGCTGCTCAACGCCCGCGGGGTGGGCCTGCACGCCGACGCCGCACCGCTGTACGCGACCTGGCGGCCCCACCTCGGGTGGGGTACCCCGGCCGCCGCGCTCGTCGCCGTCGCGGTCATCGGGTGGGGGGTCCGGTGGGCGCGGACGGCCCGGTGGACCGTCCTGCTCGGCGCCGGCTACCTGACGGCGGTGGCGTGGACGATGTCGCTCGCGCTGGTCGACGGCTGGTCGGCGTTCACCGAGAAGCTCACTCCGCAGGCGGAGTACCTGCACGAGGTGCCCCAGGTCACCGACATCGGCGCCATGCTCGCCGGCTTCAGCGGCCGCATCCTCGACTTCCAGCCCGACTCCTGGTCCACCCACACCGCCGGCCACCCGCCGGGCGCGCTGCTGATCTTCGTGTGGCTCGACCGGGTCGGGATCGGCGGTGGCCCCGCCGCATCGCTGGCCTGCGTGCTGGTGGGCGCCACGATCACGGTGTCGGTGCCGGTGGCCCTGCGGGCGCTCGGCGCGGCCGATGCCGCCCGCACCGTGCTGCCGTTCCTGGTGCTGCTGCCGGGCGCGGTATGGGTGGGGGCGTCCGCCGACGGTCTCTTCGCCGGCGTGGTCGCCGCCGGCCTCGCCCTGCTCGCCGTACGCGGACGGGCGGCAGCCGCCGTGGGCGGACTGCTGCTCGGCTTCGCGTTGTACCTGTCGTACGGGTTCGTGCTGGTCGCGCTGCTGACGCTGGCCGTGCTCGCGCTGCGCGCCACCGACCGGTGGGCCACGCTGCTGTCCGCCCTCGCCGGCGTCGCCGCCGTCGTGGCCGCGTTCACGCTCGCCGGTTTCTGGTGGTTGGACGGCTACCACCTGGTGCGGGTGCGCTACAACCAGGGGTGGGCGGCCGACCGCCCGTACGGCTACTGGGTGTGGGCGAACCTGGCGGCGCTGCTGCTCTCCGCCGGCGCGGTGCTCGGGCCGGCGCTGCGCCGCGCGACGACGGGGGCCGTCGCGCCGATACGGGCGGGGCTGGCC
>NZ_QGGF01000704.1 GCF_003857015.1 Micromonospora globispora
GTCGGACGCCACCGAGGACGGGTCAGCGGCGCCGGACCGGGCGTGCGCCGCTGACCCGTCCTCGGTGGCGTCCGACCGCTGACCACCTCCCGGTCCGCCTAGCGCCGGTGTCGGGCCGCGTGCGACCGCGCGATCAGCTCGGCGGCCAGCTCCCAGGCCTCCGCCAGGTCGCGGTCGTGGGCGGCCGCGCCGGACCCGCCCGCCGTGTCGGCGTGCACGGTGGCCAACCGCAGCCGCCGTTGCGCCGGCCCCTGGGTCACCCGCACGCTCTGGATCCGGGCGTACGGCACGATCGTCAGCTGCCGGGTGAGCAGGCCGGAGCGGGCGGCGAAGACCAGGTCGTCGAGGCCGGCCCCGACCGCCGACCGGCTCAGCGGGCGCAGCCAGCGGGCCCGTCGCGGTGGCAGGGTCATCGGCAGGTCGCTGAGGTGCACTCCGGGCAGCGCCTCCGCGACGATCTGTTCACCGGTCCGGGCGTCCCCGACCGGCAGCAGCCGGTCCGGGCGGTTCCGGTCGTCCGGCTCGGCGGCCGAGTAGCCGGCCACCTCCAGCCGCAGCCGTAGCCAGCCCTTCATCCGCCACAGCAGCGGCCAGGTCACCCCGACGGTCTGCACCCGGTTCAGCGGCACCGTCTGCACCCGGGTCTCCAGCAGGCCGTTGCGGATGCGCAGCGCGCCGCCGTCCCGGTCCAGCCGGAAGCTCCAGTCGTCGAGCACCCGCCGCGCGGGTTGCAGCAGGACGCCGGCCATCGCGGTCAGCGTGCTGGCGACCGCGATGAACGACCAGGAACCCTCGGAGAGGAACTGCACCACCACGAAGGCCAGACCGAAGGGGAGCAGGAACGCCTGCGGGGTGAGCAGTTGGCTGACCAGCAGGTCCTCGTTGCGGACGGTGTGCAGCCAGCGCTCGGTGGGGGCCGGTGCGGCAGGTGCCCCGGCGGCCGGCGGGACGGTCTCCGGTGCCCGGCCGGTGGCGGCGAGCAGCCGCTGGCGCAGCGCCGTCGCCTCGGCCACCCCGAGGTACGCCAGCGGCGCCTCGGTCTTGCCTCCACCCACCACCTCCAGGCGCAGCTCGGCCAGCCCGGTGAGCTGGGCGAGCAGCGGTCGGACCACCTCCACGGCCTGCAGCCGTTCTAGCGGGATCGCCCGGGTACGCCGCCAGATCAGCCCCTCGTGCACCCGCAGCTCCCGGCCGACCACGTGGTAGCCGGTGTTGTACCAGCTGATCAGCGACAGCACGGTAGCGCCGAGGGCGAGCACGACGACCATCGCGGCGAACCAGCCGAAGCCCACCCGGGACAGCGTCGACCACGACAGTCCGGCGATCACCACCACCAGTGACTTCGCGCCGTGCAGCGCCGGGCTGAGCGGGTGCAGCCGCTGCCGCGGCTCCTCGCCCGTCGGCCCACCGGGCACCCCCGGCCAGCCCGGAGGGCCGCCGGTTGTCGGGGAGCCGGGTGGCACGGGCCAGCCCGATCCGGATCTCGGTCCGTGCCAGGTCGGTCCCGGCGCGGGTGGACCGCG
>NZ_QGGF01000400.1 GCF_003857015.1 Micromonospora globispora
CTCTTCTAATGGGTTCCGTCAGCCTGCTGGTGCAGGATGGCTCCGGTAGCGGCTGGCGGGTCAGCACTCCACTCTTCGGGCCTTCGAGGTCTTGCGGCAGACCGTGCGCCCGCCGGTCGTGAGGAGGCTGGACAGCTGATGGGATGACGTGCCCCGCGGTTTGCGGTGAGCACTTGGCCATTAGATCGCTGGGGTCTCTTCCGCGCTGCCATGGACGATGTGGTCCATAGAGGAGGAGAGGCGTGATGCTGTTCCTGGGAGACGACTGGGCCGAGGACCACCACGACGTCGAACTCATTGACGGCAACGGCGGCAAGCTCGTCCGTAAACGGCTACCCGAAGGCCTCGAAGGTGTCACCCGGCTGCACGCTTTGATCGCCGAGCACATGCCGGCCGACTGGGCCGATCTCGACCCGGCCGACGCAGCAGCCCAGGTGCGGATCGGGATCGAGACCGACCGTGGCCCGTGGGTGCAGGCGCTGCTCGCGGCCGGCTATCAGGTGTATGCGATCAACCCGATGTCGGTCGCTCGCTATCGGGAGCGGCATTCCACCTCGGGGGCGAAGTCCGACGCCGGCGACGCGCACG
This sequence comes from Micromonospora globispora, assembly GCF_003857015.1. GTDB lineage: Bacteria > Actinomycetota > Actinomycetes > Mycobacteriales > Micromonosporaceae > Micromonospora > Micromonospora globispora. Next base: position 589 of record NZ_QGGF01000400.1, read on the forward strand.
TGCTGGCCGAGATCGTGCGCTTGGATCACGCCCATCACCGTCCGGTCGCCGGCGACAGCGCCGAGGCGGAGGCCATGAAACTGGTGGCCCGCACTCATCAGACGCTGATCTGGGACCGGTCGCGGCAGATGCTGCGGCTGCGCAGCGCGTTACGCGAGTTTTTCCCCGCCGCCCTGGACGCCTTCGACGACCTGACCGCGCCCGACGTGTTGGAGCTGCTCGGCCGCGCGCCGGACCCGGCTCGCGCCGCCCGGCTGTCACGATCACAGATCGCCGCCGCGTTGCGGCGGGCGAACCGCCGCGGCATCGACACGAAAGCCGCCGACTTGCAGCAGCGGCTGCGCGCCGGGCAGCTGCGCCAACCGGACGCCGTTCAGGCCGCTTACGCGGCCATCGTGACTGCCCAGGTTCGGCTGATCGCGGCGCTCAACGCGGAGGTCGAGCAGCTCGGGCAGGTGGTGGCCGACCATTTTGGCCGGCACCGGGACGCTGAGCACTACCTGAGCCAGCCCGGCATTGGTGTGGTCCTCGGCGCCCGGATACTCGGCGAGTTCGGCGACGACCCACACCGCTTCACCGACGCAAAGGCCCGTAAGAACTACGCCGGCACGTCCCCGATCACCCGAGCATCCGGCACCCGCAAAGTCGTTTTGGCCCGCTACGCCCGCAACCGAAGGCTCGGCGACGCCGTCCACCAATGGGCATTCTGCTCGCTGAAAGGCTCACCCGGCGCGCGCGCCTACTACGACACTCTCCGCGCCCGCGGCACCGGCCATCAAGCCGCCCTGCGACAACTCGGCAATCGCCTCGTCGGCATCCTGCACGGCTGCCTCAAGACCGGCGCCGCCTACGACGAGACAACTGCCTGGGCCCATCTCCACCCCAGTTCTTGACAACGAAAAACATAGGATGTCTGCCGC
>NZ_QGGF01000705.1 GCF_003857015.1 Micromonospora globispora
GGCCGATGACTGGGCGCGCCGAGCGGCGCACCCACCAGCGCAGCACTTCGGCGGTGGGCCGGGCCGCCAGCGGGGTGACCAGCGTGCCCACCAGCGCCCCGAGCAGCAGGCCGGCCGCGACGTCGTGCGGGTAGTGCACGCCGACGAAGGTGCGGGAGACCGCGGCGAGCAGAGCCAGCGGCACGGCGACCAGCCCGAGCCGGCGGTGCAGCAGCAGCGCCGCGGCGGCCAGCGCCCCGGCGATCGTGGCGTGGTTGCTGGGGAAGGACCAGTCGCCCACCGGCGGGCAGTGCCCGGCGACGATCACCAGGTCGGCCGGGCTGCGGCAGGGGCGGTCCTCGGCCACCAGGCTCTTGATTCCCTCGCTGCCGCCGTACGCCAGCAGCACCGAGACCGGGGCGGCCAGGGCGAGCGCCCGACCGCGGAGGTCACCACCGAAGACCCGGGTCAGGGCGGCCACCACCAGCAGGACGCCGAGCAGCAGGATGGCCCCCTCTGTGAAGTGGCTGGCGAACCAGTGGACCGGTTGCGGGGTGCTGTCGGCGAAGTCGACGATCTCGCGGTACCACTCGACGCTGATGTCGGGCACATCCGTCATGTCGGTGTCAGTCATGAATCACCTCACGACCCGTTCATACTCCGTTCACCACGACGCTGCCCTGGGAATCACTGTCAGGGCACCGAGTCTCAGCGACCTCACAGCCGGGCCTGATTCGGTGGCCATCGACCGTCCGAAACCCCGGGAGGACGCCGGCTGGCGGGCCGCCGCCGACGCCATGTTCGCCCCGTACGACCGCAAGCGCGGCGTGCACCAGCAGGCCGCCGGCTTCACCGAGCAGCCCGAGTGGGACTTCGCGAACACCGGCGAGGACGACTATCCGCTGCTGCTGCACTTCCCCTACCTGGAGCTCTACCGGAAGCAGGTGGTCAAGCAGGCCGACCTGGTGCTGGCCATGCTGCGCTGCCCGGGCGACTTCACCGCCGACGAGAAGGCGCGCAATGTCGCGTACTACGAGGCCCGGACCGTCCGCGACTCCTCGCTGTCGGCCTCTGCGCAGGCGGTGCTCGCCGCCGAGGTCGGCCACCTCGACCTGGCGTACGACCTCTTCGCCGAGACGGCGTTGCAGGACCTCGAGGACCTGGGCGACAAGACCGCCGACGGGCTGCACCTGGCCTCGCTGGCCGGGGCCTGGCTGGTGGTGGCACAGGGCTTCGGTGGCCTGCGCGACGACCGCGGGGTGCTCTCCTTCGACCCGCGCCTGCCGCGACGGATCACCCGGCTGGCGTTCAGCCTGCGCTGGCACGGCCACCGGCTGCGGGTCACCCTCACCCCGGAGGGCGCGCGCTACGAGTTGCCCGACGCCGACCCCGAGGTCACCGTCGAGCTGTGGCACCACGGTGAGCTGGTTCGGGTGACCGGCGGGCCGGCGACCCGCCCGATGCCGCTGCCAGACCCTCGAACGCGTACGCCCAGTTGTGGCACTTGAAGCTGCGC
>NZ_QGGF01000706.1 GCF_003857015.1 Micromonospora globispora
GCCGGGTCACCGCGACGGCGGGCGACGCGCTGCCCGAGCCGGTGGCCCGCGCGGTGAACCGGGTCCGGGCCGAGTACGGCGACCGGCCCTTCCAGGCTCCCGAGGCGCACCGCCTCGCCGACCTGGGACTCGGCCCAAGGGAGATCGGCGCGGCGGTCCGGGCCGGTGCCCTGCTGAAGCTCGCCGACAACGTGGTGCTGCTGCCCGGCGCACTCGACGACGCGGTCCGGGTGCTGGCCCGGTTGCCGCAGCCGTTCACGCTCAGCGCCGCCCGGCAGGCGCTGGACACCACCCGCCGGGTCGCGGTGCCGCTGCTGGAGCTGCTGGACCGTCGCGGCGCCACCCGTCGGCTGCCCGACGACGCCCGCGAGGTGGTGGCACCGCCCGGCTGACCGGCGGGGCGAAGGCGGCCCCCGGGGCCGACGCGGTCGCCTACCGTGGCGCCATGGACCCTTCGGCGGTCTGGCGGGACAAGAACCACCGTTGGCGGATCGAGGCGTACCGGGCACCGGACCTGCGGTTCGCCATCTTCGCCACGAACGGGACCACCGAGTCGGCGCCGCTGTGGCTGTTCGGGATGGCCGCGTTGGCCCGGTGGCTGATGACCCACGCCATCTCCCTCGACGACCTCGAAAACGACTGACCCGGCCCCGGCGCGAACCCTGCTCCGGTTGAGTGGTGTGAGGCGGCGCGAAGGGGGTGTGATGGTCGGTCAGCTCGCCCTGGTGGTCGTCCTGATCCTGGTCAACGCGGGACTTGCCGGTAGCGAGATGGCGCTGGTGTCGCTGCGCGAGGGGCAACTGCGCCGGCTGGCCCGCCATAGCCGGGCCGGTGCCCGGCTGGCCCACCTGGCCCGGGACCCCAACCGCTACCTGGCCACCGTCCAGCTCGGCATCACCCTGGCCGGCTTCCTCGCCTCGGCCGCCGCCGCCGTGTCGCTGGCCCAGCCGCTGGTCGGTCCGCTGCGCTTCCTCGGCCCGGCGGCGCATCCGGTGGCCGTCCTGCTGGTCACCATGGCGCTCACCTTCGTCACCCTGGTCGTCGGAGAGCTGGCGCCCAAGCGGCTGGCGATGCAGCGCGCGGAGCGCTGGGGGCTGGTCAGCGCCCGTCCGCTGACCGTGCTGGCCCGCCTCTCCCGCCCGGCCGTCGCGCTGCTCAGCCACACCACCGACGTGGTGGTCCGGCTGGCCGGCGGGGATCCGCGTGCCCGGCGGGAGGAGGTCACCGAGGAGGAGCTGCGCGAGATGCTGGTCAGCCAGCGCGGCCTGTCGGCGCAGCAGCGGGAGATCCTCACCGGCGCGTTCGACATCGCCGGGCGGACGCTGCGGGAGATCCTCGTCCCGCGCCGGGAGGTGACCCTGCTGCCGGCCGGCCTGGCCGCCGCCGAGGGGATGCGGCGGCTCGCCGCGGCCGGTCGGTCCCGGGCCCCGGTGACCGGCCCGGGCGGCCTCGACGACGTGTGCGGGGTGGTGCACATCCGGGACC
>NZ_QGGF01000631.1 GCF_003857015.1 Micromonospora globispora
GTCGGCGGCGTGCCGGCCCCGCGTCTCCGCCTCCCGCGCGGTGGCACTCGGCCCGGTCCGGCGGCGGTCGCCGGCCACCCCGGCCACCCGCCTCGGCCCCTTTGCTCTGCTGCAGCCCGCGCAACACGGGCGCGCTCCCGTGTTGCCTCCGCTGCAGCAGAGCAAAGCGGGGAAAGCATGTCGTCCGGCTCGCCGAGCCGCCCGTCGCACCGTGCGTACGGCAAACCGCTGGTGACAGCGTGATAGCATCGCCCGTCATGCCCGGGCGCACGGACAGCGCGATGATGACGGGAACGCGTCGATTCGACGCCATATCGATGATGTCAATCAGCCGGTGATCAGGGGTGGACCACTCGTGACCGTTCGTCAATCGATCGTCTTCAACGGTGACCTCGGCAGCGGCAAGAGCACCGTCTCCATCGAGATCGCCAAGCGGCTGGGGCTGCGCCGGGTCAGCGTCGGCGACCTCTACCGCCAGATGGCGCAGGAGCGGCAGATGACCGCGCTCCAGCTCAACCTGCACGCCGAGCTGGACCAGGCCGTCGACGGGTACGTCGACCAGCTCCAGCGGGACATCGCCGCCTCCGGCGAGAGCCTGGTCATGGACTCCCGGCTGGCCTGGCACTTCTTCACCGACGCGCTCAAGGTGCACATGATCACCGAGCCGACCGAGGCGGCCCGCCGGGTGCTGGCCCGGCCCTCCGGCCCGGCCGAGAGCTACACCTCGCTGGAGGAGGCGAAGGCCAAGCTCCGGGAGCGCAGCGAGAGCGAGCGCGGCCGGTTCATCGTCCGCTACGGCGTCGACAAGGCCCGGCTGCGCAACTACGACCTGATCTGCGACACCACCCGGGCCAACCCGGAGCAGGTGATGGCGCACATCATCGACGCGTACGAGGGGCGCCTCGGCGCCGACGTGCTGCGCGACGCACCGCCGCTGCTGCTGCTCGACCCGAGGCGGGTCTACCCGACCGAGGACGTCGCCAGCCTGCGCGGGCTCTGGGACTCCGAGTTCGTCGGCGAGGTGGCCGAGGCCGGCGACGAGGCGCTCGAACCGCTGCGGATCGGCTACACCGGCGAGTACTTCTTCGTGGTCGACGGGCACCGCCGGCTCAGCGCCGCCATCCAGAACGGCTTCCCGATGGTGCCGGCCCGGCTGGTCGCCGAGGTGGAGGAGCCGGTGGTCGGCGGGATGAGCGCGGTCGACTACTTCGCCGCCCAGGTCCGGCCCAGCATCATCCACGACTGGGAGGCGGCCCACGGCATCGAGCTGCCGCTGCCGGAGCACGCCCTGCTCGGCGGGGACGCGGTGCTGGCCGGGGAGCCGGGCCCCGGCGCCTGAGCGGCGCGCGCCGACCGGCCCGCCCCCTGGGGCCGGTCGGAGGGGATCGCCGGATCGCGCCGGCCGGGGCATGATGAAGGCTTCCGCTGTCCCGGGGAGGCCGACGTGGATCCTGCCGACGCGCTCGCGCTGCTGATG